>DATEOK010000472.1:0-3641 GCA_035274225.1 Dongiaceae bacterium | reverse complement strand
GAGACCCGCGACACCCCGGCGCTTGGGCTGTCCCTCGCCGATGACCTGCCGCTGCAATTGGCCGAGGCCGCGATCGACCTCGCCAAGGCCGCGCGCCTGCTGCCCGCCGCGATCATGATCGCGCTGCCGCCGGATGCGTTGAGCCAGTGGGTCGACGAAACCTTCGTGCTCGACTGCACCGGCCTTGCCGCGCATCAGCGCGCGCTCGCCGCGTCCTTGAAGCGCGTCGGCCAGGCGCGCGTGCCGCTGCATGGCGCCGAGAACACCGAGATCATCGCCTTCCGTCCGGCCGACGGCGGCAAGGAGCACCTTGCCATCGTGATCGGCAATCCCGATCCCGCGCAGCCGGTGCTGATCCGCCTGCACTCCGAGTGCTTCACCGGCGACCTGCTCGGCTCCTTGCGGTGCGATTGCGGCGACCAGCTGCGCGGCGCGATCGAAACCATCGCGAAATCCGGCTCCGGCATCGTGCTCTATCTGGCACAGGAAGGCCGCGGCATCGGCCTCATCAACAAGCTGCGCGCCTACAACCTGCAGGACGACGGCGCCGACACGCTCGAAGCGAATCTCCAGCTCGGCTTCGGCGCCGACGAGCGCGTCTACCAGCCCGCCGCCGAGATGCTGCGCCAGCTCGGCCACAGCGCCGTTCGCCTGCTCACCAACAATCCGGAAAAGATGAGCGGCCTCGAGCAATGCGGCATCCGCGTGGTCGAACGCGTCCCGCACATCTTTCCGTCGAACCAGCACAACACGCAGTACCTGGTCACCAAGGCCCGCCGCTTCGGGCATATGTTCTGAGTGCGATACTGCGAATTAGAAACTCCCATCCTACGAGTCTCAATCCCTTCGTTTTATTTTGCTCAAAGGTATGGCTTGCCATGCTGTCCCACCTCTAAGTTTCTTGTGGCGCGGCATCGGCTTCTTATTCAACCACCATTCGTTTTGCGGCCTTGAGGAAATGGCATAATACGACTTTATGGCGCGCTCTTGCCTGTTTGCCTTTTCGTAGTCCAGCTTTGTCATGGCGCTTCCTTTCGAGTGCTTATCGGGCCGACACTCAGCTGCAAGCCACCCACCAAGACAAAGCACCGCCGGCGCACTGAACATGCGGACGGACTCCCTGCGTCAATTTTAGGAGGCGGCTATACAGCCGCAGTACCTGGCACAGATCAACCTTGCGGGCTGCTGTGCAGAGGTCAGGATTTACGGAGCCTTCACTCCCACCACAAAAGAAATTATACCAGAACTGGTTCCTTTGTTCAACGTCACCAGCGCGTGATTCAGTTGGACGGTTGCGCCAGCCGCGCGGGAACACCGCCGGTCTGCACTTCGGCAACGTGCTCTGACTTATGACTCAAGGATAGACCACCGTCTCGTCAGGCTGAACGACTGCGCCCTTGGTGAGACGGGCAGGTTCCAGGCGGTCTTGTCCCATGATGTGGATCACGGTTTCGCCATGGGCGATCAGATAGTCGGCGACGATGCGGCGGTGACACCGCCACCAGACGGCTTCCGAACACATCACGGCGCAGCGACGTTTGTGCCCCAGGTTGCGAAGATGATCGAGGGCGGCATGAAATTCCGCGGACAGCGCATAGTCGGCGTAATTGTGAAAGCTCCCGTTGGTCCACAAGCCGTTCACATCGGGCGGCACCGTTCGCGTTTTTCGGCGCCGGCCGCCGAGGGCGGAGACATGTTCGTATGCGATCCCGGCAGCGTGGAGCGTGTCCGGAAGCGCTTCCGTGTTGAACTGCGGGTTCGTCCTCGATCGCGGGATCTTTCTGATGTCCACCACCAGAGCAATGCCGGCCGCCGTCAATAGCGCGACAAAGTCCTCATGGCTTCGATTGGAGTGGCCGATGGTGAAGAATGGATGCGTCACGTCTTGCTTTTGCCGCGCACGCGTTCAAGGACGCTGCCCTTGTGGGCTGCGATGTGATCGGTCTTGTCGCTCTTGATCTCGTATTGAGGGTCGTCGTGCGAAGCGCGATGCATGTGACCCTTGTATGCGAAGTCTTTGGTATGGACCGCGACGATGGTGCCCGACACCCGGCCAGCCTCGGAGTTCCAGCCTACGTGATCGCCAACCTTGAAGCGCTTCGCCAACGGTCTCCACCCGGCAGTCGATCTGCCATCGCCCACCGGATGGCGTCCGGCACAATGAACAGGCCTGACAGGGGCGCGTTTCCGGGCCAGCCTCAGCATTTAGTTCGAATTTCGCCCCGCCGGTCCTAGCCGGATTATACGAATCTTAACCAACGGCGTGATTTTCTTAACGCTGCAATAACGCCTGATGCGTGGGGCAGCGCCATGTTGATGTTGGGACCGTCCGAGACCAAGACCAGCCGGCTGTGCGGCAACCTCATCGCCGCCGCCCTCGCTGCCGCGCTCATCGCCGCCTATGCCATCCCGGCGTCCGCCGACGAGCTGCGCAGTGCTGAAGACATCCAGGCCGATTCGTACCTGATGGCGCGCCTGCGCGCCGGCCAGTCGTGGGATTCGCCCAAGTTCTCCATCACCGAGATGAAGCCAGGCACGGTCGATGCCGGCCAGTTCTCCAAATACATCGCGGAAGTGAGCGCCGATCCCGCCGTCGACACCTCGACGCTGGAGATGCTCGCAGCCCTTGGTCCGCAGATCGTGACCGAGGAAGGCGACGTGCTGGAATTGCAGACCGCCTCCGCCACCTGGGGCGACCCCGGCATCCTGCCGCGCTCGCATCTCGGCGCCGACGGCGTGTGGGAGTTCCCGCGCCTGCCGACCCAGGACGAGCAGGACATGCTGGTCGGCCAGCGCTGGCGCGTGGTCGAGAGCATCGAATCGCAGATCCTGTTCCTCGGCCCCGACCGCCGGTTCGGCTGGGACGACTTCGCCGACCTGGTCAATCCGCTGCAGCATATCCCGCTGGTCAACATCGCCTACCGCGCCGCCACTGGCGACAAGATCTACGGCGCCGCCAGCCTCATCGATATCGGCTTCGGTCCGGGCGCCGGCCTCGGCACCGTGTTCCAGCTCGCCTATCAATCGACCACAGGCGAGAATTTCGAGGACAACGCGGTCGCCGCCGTGTTCGGCCCGCGCGCCCGCGAGGACGACCTCGCCGGTCTCTACGCCACCACCGCCAGCGAACAGATCGCCGACCGCCCCGACGTCCTGCGCCGCGGCTCCAACCAGTAGCCGTCCCTTTCTGGCACAAGGCTTGCGTTGATCCTGACAGGGCAGAACGCCCGTCAGGATAACGCCATGGCACAAATGCCAATCCAAATGCACTCCGGCCGCGCGGATCCGCTTTCCACCGCGATGCCGGCCGCTGCCGCCAGCCCGCCGCGGGTCGCCATCCCGCGGAGCGCCTATCTCCATGATTCCGGCGGGATTTCCGGCGGCAAGCTGCGCCCCGGCTCGATCGACCAGGAGCAGTTCAAAGCCTACCTCGCCGCCGCCCAGAAGGACGCGGTGGTGTCGCCTCCGGCCCAGGCCACAGCGTCCGCGGCGCCCGCTCCGGCCCCCGCGCCGCGCGGCATTCCCACGCTCAGCCCGGCACAACTTGCCGCCCTCGGCGTCGACATCAGCCAGCTGCCGCCGGTCCAGGCGCCGGCACCCGTCGACCCGGCATCCCTGGTCACGGCCGCGGGCGGCGCGAC
>DATEOK010000471.1:0-2425 GCA_035274225.1 Dongiaceae bacterium | reverse complement strand
CATCCGCAGGGGCTTCTCCGGCTTCGGCGGAGTCAAGCGCCGCTTCAGCCGCACCGGCGAAGCGAACGGTGTGACGGTGATCGACGACTACGGTCACCACCCGGTGGAGATCGCCGCCGTGCTGAAGGCGGCACGGCAGGCCACCCAGGGCAAAGTGATCGCGGTGGTGCAGCCGCACCGCTACACGCGTCTCGCCAACCTGTTCGTGGATTTCTGCACCTGCTTCAACGACGCCGACGTGGTGCTGGCGGCCGATGTCTATCCGGCCGGCGAGCAGCCGATCGAAGGCGTCAGCGGCGAAGCGCTGGCGGCGGGCCTGCGCGCGCGCGGCCATCGCCATGTCGAGCATCTCAAGGACCCGAAAGAGCTGGCGAAGATCGTGGCACCCCTCGCGGCGCCCGGCGATCTGGTCGTCTGCCTCGGCGCCGGCAGCATCACCTACTGGGCGCAAGCCCTGCCGGCCGAGCTGCAGGCGATCTACGGCAAATCAGGGACTGGGGCATGAGAGCGGCCATGGCAGTTGCTGAAACCAAGCTGATCGACCGCCTGCCCAAAGTCAGGGGCCGCCTGACCGAAGGGTCGCTGCTATCCGCCGTCACCTGGTTCCGGGTCGGCGGCCCGGCCGACGTGCTGTATAAGCCGGCAGATGTCGCTGACTTCGCGCAGTTCCTGAAATCGAAGCCGAGCGACGTGAAGGTGACGGTGATCGGCGTCGGCTCCAACCTGCTGGTGCGCGACGGCGGCATAGAAGGCGTCGTCATTCGCCTCGGCCGCGGCTTCACCGATATCCGCGCCACCGGCACCACGATCGAAGCCGGCGCCGGCGCGCTCGACCTCAATGTCGCCCTATCGGCACGCGATGCCGGGGTCGGCGGGCTCGAGTTCCTGTCCGGCATTCCCGGCACCATCGGCGGCGCGCTGCGCATGAATGCCGGCGCCTATGAGTCCGATGTGTCGCAGGTGTTCGCCCATGCCGACGCGCTCGATGCCAAGGGCACGTTGCATCGCCTGGGCAAGGCCGAGATGGGCTTCACCTATCGCCACAGCGGCGTGGCGGAGGACTGGATCTTTGTCGGCGGCGCGTTCGAAGGCCGCGCCGACGACCCGAAGGCGATCCATGCCCGCATCCAGGACATCCAGACCAAGCGCGAGGAGAGCCAGCCGATCCGCGCCCGTACCGGTGGCAGCACATTCGTCAATCCCACCGGCCACAAGGCATGGAAGCTGATCGACGAGGCCGGCTGCCGCGGCCTGCGCAAGGGCGACGCCATGGTGTCGGAGAAACACTGCAACTTCCTCATCAACACCGGCAGCGCCAGCGCCGCCGACATCGAATCCCTGGGCGAGGAAGTGCGCCGCCGCGTGCGTGACCGCAGCGGCATCGAGTTGATTTGGGAAATCAAGCGCATCGGCCGCCCGGCGGCGAAAGCGCAGATCAAGAACGGAGAGCAAGCATGAAGCGCGTTTCGGTCCTGATGGGCGGTCCGTCGGCGGAGCGCGAGGTTTCGCTGAACAGCGGCGCCAATTGCGCGGCGGCGTTGAAGGAGGCCGGCTACAAGGTCTCGACCATCGACGTCACCCGCGACCTGCCGGCGCTGCTCAAGACCATCAAGGCGCAGAAGCCCGACGTGCTGTTCAACGCGCTGCATGGCCGCTGGGTCGAGGACGGCAACATCCAGGGCATCCTGAACTACCTCGGCATCCCCTACACGCACTCAGGGGTCATGGCCTCGTCGATCGCCATGGACAAGCCGATGGCGAAGCGCCTGTTCGCCGATGCCGGCCTGCGCTGCCCCAAGGGCGTGCTGATGCACAAGTCGGACGTGATGAAGGGCGATCCGCTGCCGCGCCCGTACGTGGTGAAGCCGGCCAACGAAGGCTCCAGCGTCGGCGTGCAGATCATCACCAAGAGCAGCAATGCCCGGCCGTTCGACGGCATCGAGTGGCCGTACGGCGAGTTCGTGCTGTGCGAGGAATTCATCCAGGGCCGCGAGCTGACCGTCGCCGTGATGGGCGACCGCGCCATGGCCGTGACGGAACTCAAGGTCGATGGTGGGTTCTACGATTACGCCCACAAATACACCGCCGGCGTCACCACGCATCTGTGCCCGGCGCCGTTGCGCGAGGACATCGCCAAGGAAGCGTTGCGCATGGCGCTGGTCGCGCACCAGACCCTGGGCTGCCGCGGCGTGTCGCGCTGCGACTTCCGCTACGACGACACCAAGGGCGACGACATCAGCAAGCTGTATCTGCTGGAGATCAACACCCAGCCCGGCATGACCGCGCTGTCGCTGGCGCCGGAGCAGGCCAAGCATCTCGGCATCTCGTATCCTGAATTCGTGTCCTGGATGGTGGAGCACGCCGCATGCGACGCCTAGAGGCACCCGCGGTCAAGATCGCGCGCGGCCGCGGCAATCCGGTCGCC
>DATEOK010000470.1:0-8129 GCA_035274225.1 Dongiaceae bacterium | reverse complement strand
CACGCGATCAAGCAGCGCTTTAAATCAGGCCCCTGGTCAAAAACAAAGAACCCGACCGTGATGGACCAGTCGGGTATTCGTTCCGGATTCTGAGCGTTCTGAGACATAGGTGACACATCGTTCCGGACACATGGGTAACACCTCCCCCAGGCAATTGCCTGGGGGAGGTGAGGATGCCGTGGAAAGCGAGTTCGGTGATGGAGGAGCGCCTGCGTTTCGTGGCCCGCCTGCTGGAGGGCGAGGAGATGAGCCATCTGTGCCGGGAGTTCGGGATGTCGCGCAAGACTGGCTACAAGATTTTCGAGCGATATCAGGAGCATGGGCATGAGGCGCTGGCCGATCGCTCACGGCGTCCAGTGCGTTATGCCAATCAGCTGTCGAGCCAGATCGAGGGATTGATCGTCAGTCTGAAGCGCGACAAGCCGCACTGGGGCGCGCGCAAGCTCCGCGAGTTGCTACTCCGACGCCTGGCCGGCGATGTGCGGGTGCCGGCGATCAGCACCATCCATGCCGTCCTCGATCGTCACGGCCTGGTCAAGCGGATGAACAAGCGGCGCCAGAGGGCCAGCGGAACGCCGCTCTCCGCCGGCCTCATGCCGAATGACCTGTGGTGCGCGGATTACAAGGGTGAGTTCCAGCTCGGCAACAAGCTCTACTGCTATCCCTTGACCGTCACCGATCACGCCTCGCGCTACCTGCTGCTGTGCGAGGCGTTGGAATCCACCCGCGAAGAGCTGGCCTTCACCGCCTTCGAGCGCCTGTTCCAGGACCGCGGTCTGCCCCGCGCCGTCCGCAGCGACAACGGCGTTCCCTTCGCCAGCCCCAATGCCTTGTTCAATCTCTCCAAGCTCTCGGTCTGGTGGCTCAGGCTCGGCATCGAGATCGAGCGCATCAAGCCAGGCAATCCTCAGCAGAACGGCCGGCACGAGCGCATGCATCTCACCTTGAAGAAGGAAGCCACGCGCCCGCCCGGCCTCAACAGCCTGCAGCAGCAGGCCCGCTTCGATGACTTCGTGCACGAGCTCAATGTCGAACGGCCACACCAGGCCATCGCCATGAAATGCCCGGCTGAGATCTACACGCCCTCACCGCGGCCCTATCAAGGCTTGCCGGAGCTCGCCTATCCCTTTCACGACCGGGATGTGCTCGTCACAGCTTGCGGGCGACTCTGTCTGCATCGCAAGAAGATCAACATCTCAACTGTGCTGGCCGGACAAAAGCTCGGAATCAAGGAGGTCGACGAGGGAATCTGGCTCGTCTCCTTCATGCACTACGATCTCGGATACATCGATTTGGAACAGAGAACCTTGCAACCAACCAACAACCCCTTCGGCCCAGGGGTGTCACCCATGTCTTAGGAACACTCTGTTACCTATGTCTCCGGACTGGACATTCGAAGAATGGTCGGAGCGGCGGGATTTGAACCCACGACCCCCAGACCCCCAGTCTGATGCGCTACCAGGCTGCGCTACGCTCCGACATCGGCGTGATATGGCGCGGCGGTCCTCATATCGGGGGGTGAACCAGCCGGCGGGGGTTATATAGCGACCACCGTCCAGCCGAGCAAGGACGACGGTGTAACAGTGGTTAATTCGGTCCGTTAACGTCCGGCCTCTTATGCCCGCGCGGCCTTCTTGCAGGCCTCCAGGGCCCGGCGCAAACGATCGCGCAGATCGGTCAGCTCGCCGACCGCCGCCTTGACGTCCCGCACCTGATCGGCGGTCAGGGTGGCACGGAACAGCGGCAAGTCGTGGCCAGCGCCGGATTCCGCCGTGCTGGCAACCTCCTCGCCCTCCAGGGCGCCCGGGATGTCCGGCACCACCTCGCCGTCCGCCAGCTTGAGGCCGCCTTCGCGGATCAGCTTCTGGACGCCCTTGATGGTGTAGCCCTTGTCATAGAGCAGGCCGCGGATGGCGCGCAGCAGGTCGATATCCTCCGGCCGGTAGTAGCGCCGGCCGCCGCCCCGCTTCAGGGGACGGATCTGGGCAAACTTGGTCTCCCAGAAGCGCAGGACGTGCTGCGGCACCTCGAGCTCGTCGGCGACCTCGGAAATAGTGCGGAAGGCGTCGGCGGATTTCTCGACCCGGCGCGCCCTCGGTGAACCCTGGGCGCTGGCGGGCTGCGGCGCTGGTTGAGCTTCCGGGCGGGCGGCGTGCTTGGCGTTGCTCATGATGCGACGCCCTTATTGACCCGGTCCTTGAGCACGTGGGAGGCGCGGAACACCAGAACCCGACGCGGCTTGATCGGCACCTCTTCGCCGGTCTTCGGGTTGCGGCCGATGCGCTCGCCCTTCATCCGGACCAGGAAGGAGCCGAAGGACGAGATCTTCACGCTCTCGCCCCGTGTCAGGGCGGCGGAGATCTCCTCGAGCACGGTATCGACCAGCTCGGCCGATTCGTTTCGAGACAGGCCTACCTCCTGATAAACCGACTCGCTCAAGTCAGCGCGAGTGATGGTCTTTCCGGTCATGCGCGTCGTCCCCGTTGCTTTGTGACGCCGCGTCTGGTGCGCGGCTTGGCCCGCGAGTCTCTCGTGACGGACCCGTAACAACCCTAACGAGTCACGATATATCAGTCAATTAAGGAACGATCTTAAGACGCCCGAGTCGTGTCGATTGCACACTATGGTAAACGCGCAGGGGACGCAGTCGCGCTTACCAGCGGACCAAAGCTGAACCCCAGGTGAACCCGCCGCCCATCGCTTCCATCAGCACCAGCTGACCGCGCTGGATGCGGCCGTCGTTCACCGCCTCGGCCAGGGCCAGCGGGATGGACGCCGCGGAGGTGTTGGCGTGGCGGTCGACGGTGATAACGGCGCGGTCCTCGGTCAGTTTCAGCCGGTGGCCCATGCTGTCGATGATGCGCCGGTTGGCCTGGTGCGGCACCAGCCAGTCGACCTCGCTGGCGCTGATATGGTTGGCGGCGATGGCGGTATCGATCGCAGCGGCGAGGTTCACCACGGCATGGCGGAAGACCTCGCGGCCGTCCATCTTGACGTGACCGGTGGTCTGGGTTGCCGACGGGCCGCCGTCGACATAGAGCCGCTCGTAGTGAGCGCCGTCGGAGAACAGGTGCGTGGAGAGAATCCCTTGGTCGGTCTTATCGCCCTTGCCCTCGCCTGCCTGCAGCACCACCGCGCCGGCGCCGTCGCCGAACAGCACGCAGGTGTTGCGGTCCTTCCAATCGAGGATGCGCGAGAAGGTCTCGGCGCCGATCACCAGCGCATTCTTGACCTGGCCCAGGCGGATGAAATTGTCGGCGGCGGCCAGCGCGAATACGAAGCCCGAGCAGACCGCGCCCACGTCCATCGCGAAGCCCTTGGCGCCAAGCACATGCTGCACCCGGGTCGCGGTCGCCGGGAAGGTGTGATCGGGCGTACAGGTGCCGAGCACGATGCAATCGATGTCGCTGCCCTTGATGCCCGCGTTCTCCAGCGCCTGCTTCGAGGCGGCGATGGCGAGGTCGGAGGTCAGCTCCCCTTCCGCCGCGATGTAACGCTGGCGGATGCCGGTGCGCTGCTGAATCCACTCGTCGCTGGTGTCGATGGTCTTGGCCAGCTCGTCATTGGTCACGACGCGGGCCGGCAGATAGGATCCGGCGCTGAGGACTCGGGAACGTGTGACCATATCGACTGAACCCTAAACCGATGCGGCAGGTTGCGGCGCCAGCATCGCCATCTGCTCGAACTCGGCCTGCATCTTGGCGATGGCGCCGTTCTGCACCATATCAACCGCGACGCCGATTGCATTCGCAAATCCGAAGGCGTCGGTGCCGCCGTGGCTCTTCACGCAGATGCCGTT
This sequence comes from Dongiaceae bacterium, assembly GCA_035274225.1. Taxonomy (GTDB): domain Bacteria; phylum Pseudomonadota; class Alphaproteobacteria; order Dongiales; family Dongiaceae; genus Dongia_A. The sequence goes on along the minus strand of DATEOK010000470.1, from coordinate 4,330 downwards.
GAGGCCCATGAAGATCGCGCCATTATAGCGCCTCGGATCGAGCCGCGCGCGCAGCGCGTTGAGCGCCGGCCGCGCCATCAGGTAGCCGAGACCGGCCATCCAGGAGCTCTTGAAGCTGTGGCGCAGGAAATGGCCATAGAGCTTCACGGTTCCTTCGATGGTCTTCAGGGCGACGTTGCCGGTGAAGCCATCGGTCACGACGACATCCACGATGCCGCGCGCGATGTCATCGCCCTCGATGAAACCGTGAAACGTGCCCGGCAGGTGCGATGCTTCGCGCAGCATCTGGGCGGCGCCGCGCACTTCTTCGTGCCCCTTCATCTCTTCGGTGCCGACATTGAGCAGGCCGAACGACGGCTCGCGCACGCCGAGGACGGTGCGGGCGAACACGCTGCCCATCACGGCGAACTGCACCAGGTTGGTGGCGTCGCATTCCACGTTGGCGCCGAGATCCAGCATCACGCTCTCGGAGCGCATGGTCGGAAAGAACGAGGCGATGGCCGGCCGGTCGATGCCGGGCAGCGTGCGCAACACGATCTTCGCCATCGCCATCAGCGCGCCGGTGTTGCCGGCAGAGACGACCGCTGCCGCCTCACCAGCGTGCACGGCATCGATGGCAAGGCGCATGGAGGACTTGCGGCCGGCGCGTAGCGCCTGGCTCGGCTTGTCCTCCATCTTCACTTCGGTCTCGGCATGGCGCACCGAGCTGACGGCGCTGAGGCCCGGCAGCTTGTCGATCATCGGCTTGATGCGCTGTTCATTGCCGAAGAACAGGAAATGCGCGGTAGGAAAGCGCTGACGCGCAATATCGGCGCCGCGGATCACCATCTCCGGAGCGTTGTCGCCACCCATCGCATCCAGAGAGATTGCCAGGCTGGCGCTCACCCCCCGATCTCCTTCCTGGCCGGCCGAGTTCTCCCTATGCAAATAGGTCGGCCGCCGCGACGTCAGGAGGCGCTGGTCGTCGGCGCGACTTCCCGGCCGTCGTAGTGACCGCAGGCGCCGCACACATGATGCGGACGCTTCAACTCGCCGCAATTCGGGCATTCGGTGGCCTTCTGCACCGTCAGCGCATGATGGCTGCGGCGCATGTCGCGGCGGGAACTCGATACCTTCTTCTTTGGAACTGCCATGGTCCAGTCTCACTGCAAAATAAAAGGCAGCTTGTCGCTGCCGCCAATTGGCCGGTTCATAACGAATATCGCCCTTTCGCGCAAGGTGCGAGCACGCAAACCAGTCCCGCCGCCGGCCGCACCCTCCGGCCGCCGATCAGGGCTTGCCGGATTTCAATTTCTCCAATGCCGCGAATGGGTTAGGACGTTGGTCCGCAACCGGCGCCGCGGCCGGCTCGGCCTTCCATTCGACCGGCACCTCGGCATCGGGCTTGCGTGGATAGGGATCGAGGGCCAGGCCGAGCTGTTCCGCCGCCAGTTCGCCGAGGTCGATCCAGCCATCCGGCGCCGGTTCCGGCGCCTCGGCCGCTTCGGCGTCCAGCTCCAGGTCGGTCACCGCCGGCTCAGCGCTTTCCAGGAAATCGACCTCGAAGCGCTCGTCGATCCGCGCCGGAACAGGGTCCAGCGTGACCACGCAGGCTTGCGCCAACTCCGCCCTGACATGGCCCTTCACTCGCACCAGGTCCTTGCGGGCACGCTTCAAGGTGAAGCTGGCGGTGAGGCTGCCGAGACTGAGCAGGCCGAACCGCTCGGCGAGGTCGGCGCGCTCCTTGTCCGTGGCGACGATCTCTTCGCGATGCTGGGTCGTGCTGATGCGATCCAGCGACAGCGGGCGCGAGAATTCCGCAGGATCAGCAGGCTGCACGCGATGCCTCCTGCGTCGGTTCGGACAGTGCTTTCATCGCGCTGCCATCGCAGATGCCCTGGAACGATGCGCGCGTCATCGCAGCCCTGATCGCACGCAGATAGCTCGCCATCCAATGCACCTGTTCGTCGCTCGGTGTCGCGGTGCGATAAACGTTGCGCCGGATCGCCTGCTCAAGCTCGGCGTCGCGGTCGTAGGCCTGGATACGCCCGTTGAGCGCCTCGGTCATGGCCTTGATCCGCTTGCCGACGCCGAGGTCGGCGGCGCCCAGTTCGCGCAGCGAACCGTCGAGATCGGTGAACATCGCATCGTAGACCGCTTGCGACAGGACCTCGGCATCGGCGCCTTTGCCCTTCAGCCCATGGAACAAAGCATAGGCGTGCAGGCACAGCATCTCGAACCGGCCGTCGATCGTGTCGGGCACGCCGTAGGCGGTGAACAGGATCGGATGCCGCGCTCGCTCTGCAACCTGGCGATACAGCGCATGGGCTTCCGCCTCGAACTTTGGTGTTTGAAATAATCGCTTCAAAAACAACATGATAGCTAGGCCCTGAAACTTGACAGAGGCACCGGCCGATGCGATGGTCCGCGCCGGAAGGATGCCTTGGGTGGGGGCATAGCGCCGGTGGCGCGCCAACACAAGGCCAACGAGACTTGAGGGCACAATCCGCATGACCGGTCGCTATCGCCGAACGCTGCTTGCCGGTGTTGTCTTGGCTGTCGCCGTGACCGCGGCGGCCTGCTCGCCGCGCATCGACCAGCGCGGCAACAAGCCCGACGAAGACCAAGTGGTGCAGATCAATCCCGGCGTCGACGACAAGAACCGCGTCTCCGAGCTGATCGGCACGCCGTCGACCATTTCCACGTTCGACGACCGCACCTGGTACTACATTTCCAAGCGCACCGAGACGACCGCATTCTTCGACCCGGAAGTGATGGACCAGGAAGTGCTCGCCATCCATTTCGACGAGAACGGTGTCGTGCAGAACATGCGCGTCTACGGCCAGGAAGACGGCCGCACCATCGCCTATGTCGACCGCACCACGCCGACCGAAGGCAACGAGCTGACGATCATCCAGCAGCTCCTCGGCAACCTCGGCCGCTTCAATCCCGAAGGCGACGAACGGCCCGCCGGCCCCTAGGTGAGAGCGTCAAAGCAAGACCACGACGTTGGCATAAACAAGAACCCCCGGCGCGATGGCCGGGGGTTTTGCGTTCCGCGATCGATCGCCGTTACGCCGCCAGCGCCGCCAGCAGCAGCAGCGCGACGATGTTGGTGATCTTGATCATCGGGTTGATGGCGGGGCCGGCGGTGTCCTTGTAGGGATCGCCGACCGTGTCGCCGGTCACCGCGGCCTTGTGGGCATCGGAGCCCTTGCCGCCGTGGTTGCCGTCCTCGATGTACTTCTTGGCATTGTCCCAGGCGCCGCCGCCGGAGGTCATCTGGATGGCGACGAACAGGCCCGTCACGATCGTGCCCAGCAGCATGGCGCCGAGCGCGGTGAAGGCTTCCGCCTGACCCGCCGCGACCGAGACCACGACGTAGAGCAGGATCGGCGCCAGGATCGGGAGCAGCGACGGCACGATCATCTCCTTGATCGCCGCCGTGGTCAGCATGGCGACCGCCTTGCCGTATTCCGGCTTGGCCGTGCCTTCCATGATGCCCTTGATCTCCTTGAACTGGCGGCGGACCTCGATCACCACCGAGCCGGCCGCGCGGCCGACCGCCATCATGCCGAGCGCGCCGAACAGGAACGGCAACGCGCCGCCGATGAACAGGCCGACCACCACGTACGGATTGTTCAGCTGGAACGAGATCGTGCCGCTGAGATCCGGGAAGTAGTGCTTCAGGTCCTCGGTATAGGCCGCGAACAGCACCAGCGCCGCGAGCGCGGCGGAGCCGATGGCGTAGCCCTTGGTCACCGCCTTGGTGGTGTTGCCGACGGCGTCGAGCGCGTCGGTCACCTTGCGGACGTCCTTCGGCAGGCCGGACATTTCGGCGATGCCGCCGGCGTTGTCGGTGACCGGGCCGTAGGCGTCGAGCGCGACGACGATGCCAGCCAGCGACAGCATGCTGGTGGCGGCGATCGCAATGCCGTAGAGGCCGCCGATCATAAATGCGGCGATGATCGCGACGCAGATCACGACCACGGGCAATGCGGTCGCTTCCATCGAGACCGCGAGACCCTGGATGATGTTGGTGCCGTGACCGGTCGTCGCCGCCTGCGCAACGCTGCGCACCGGACGATAGGCGGTCGAGGTGTAGTATTCGGTGATCCACACCAGCAGGCCGGTCACCGCGAGGCCGATGGCCGCGCACCAGAACAAGCCTCCGCCGGTAATGCTCACCGACGTGCCGGTGAAGACCAAGTCGAAACCGAACAGCCACTGGGTGACAATGCCAATCGCCGCGATCGAGATCACACCGGTGGCGATCAGGCCCTTGTAGAGCGCGCCCATGATGTTCTGGCTGGCGCCGAGGCGCACGAAGAACATGCCGATGACCGAGCTG
>DATEOK010000469.1:0-2775 GCA_035274225.1 Dongiaceae bacterium | reverse complement strand
GAAGCGGACGCGCCCGCCGGGCAGCCTGCCGGCCAGCAGATCCCGGCCGAGACGCAGCAGCAGCCGGCGCCAAGTGCGCCCCCGCCGAGCGGCCAGCAGGGCGTGCTCGGTACCCTCTCGTCATCGCAGGCAGCGAACCTGCCGCAGGCTCCGGCCGGCGCGGCCGAAGCGGCAGCGGCGAAGGCCGGTGGCGGGCTGCCCGGCGCGACACCGCGCGAGCAGTACGAATACGCCACCAACCTGATCCAGCGCGGCCAGTACGACCAGGCGGAGGTCGCCCTCAAGTCCTTCATCCAGCAGCACCCGAAGGATGCGCTCACAGGCAATGCGCAATACTGGCTTGGCGAGACCTACTACGTGCGCAACGACTTCAAGAACGCGGCGGTCGCTTTCGCCGAGGGCTATCAAAAGTATCCCGACAGCCAGAAGGCGCCGGACAATCTGCTGAAGCTGGCCATGGCCCTTGGCCAGCAGGGGCAGAAGGAGAATGCCTGCGTCGCGCTGCGCCAGTTGGAGAAGCGCTATCCCGACGCGTCGGCCAACGTGAAGGACCGCGCGACCCGCGCTAAGAAGAACTACAGCTGCGCCTGAGCGGCGCGGTCGTCGGGGCGTTTGATCGGGCGCCGTAATCATGTCCGCGATCGACATCGCCGCGCTGATGGCGCCGCTCGGACCGTTCGAGCGGCCGCCGACGATTGCGGTTGCGGTCTCCGGCGGCTCGGATTCTCTCGGGCTCGGGCTGTTGCTGGCGCAGTGGGTCTACGAACGCGACGGCCGGCTGATGGTGCTGACAGTCGATCACGACCTGCGCCCTGAAGCGGCAGAAGAATGTGCCCGCGTCGCGGCCATCTTTGCTGCAGTTCCAAACTGTTCTGCGCACATCCTGCGCTGGGATGGTGAGAAGCCGTCCCACGGGCTGCAGGCCGCGGCGCGGGCGGCACGCTACAAGCTGCTGTCAGATTGGTGCCGCACCCGTGGCGTGCTGCACCTAGCCGTGGGTCACACCGCAGACGATCAGGCCGAAACGGTCGCCATGCGGCAAGGCCACGGCAGCGGCCCGTCCGGCCTCGCCGGCATGGCGGCGTTGCGGCCGGAGAACGGCGTGCGGCTGCTGCGCCCGCTGCTCCCGATTTCTCGCGCCGCTATCCGCGACTGGCTCCGGTCGCGCGGGCAGAGTTGGATCGAGGATCCCAGCAACGAGCTGACTAAGTTCGAGCGCGTGCGCATCCGGCAGCGCCTCGGGGCCGAGGGCGGCGGACCTCTGTTCCAGCAGGCGCAGCAATTCGGCAAGCAGCGCGATCGGTTGGAACGAACCGCTGCCGCCCTGCTGGCCGCGGCGGCGCAGGTCTACGACAGCGGCTATGTGGCGATTGACCGGGGAGCCCTCTTGGCGGCCGAACGGGAGATCCAGGCAACGGTCTTGCGTCAGGTCACCTTCTCTATCAGCGGTGCAGACTATGCACCTGATCTTGAAGATATTTTGTCGTCAGTTGCGGAGGGGGTTACGGGTGCGCGGACGCAGGGCGGGTGCCTGTTCCAGTTGCTGAAAGGCCGGCTGTGCGTGTTCCGGGAGGCGGCTTCCATTGCAGCGCCGGTTGCGGCGAAGCCCGGCTGGTCGGGCGTGTGGGACAGCCGGTTCAGCCTGCGGGTCGCCGGTGGGCTGTCGCCGGCCGAAGGGTGGACCATCGGCCCTCTGGGCGAGGCCGGCCTGCGCCAGGCCGTCGATAGGTTTGGAATCCGCCTAAAGCGGCATCCCATGCCCTTGCCGGCGCGACTGGCCCTGCCAGGCCTGTGGCACGGGGAACACTTGGTCTGCCAACCGCATTTGAAGGTGGGAGAAGGGCTTGCAGCCCAGCCGGCACCTCGCCATACCGTGACAACATGCGGCTTTACAGTTGCGGCCGGACGGCCGCACACTATCTATTCATCAGTGCCGGGCTAGATTGGAATCATTGTAGATCGGAGGGTAAGACCCCCCAATTGGCACCCAAATCGGCCGGCTTGCTCAGCTAACGAGGATCATTCGGTGAATTTCGGCAGAAATCTCTGGATTTGGGCAGCGGTGATTGTGCTGCTGTTCGTGCTGTTCGAGATGTTCAAGGGCAGCGCCAACCCCGCCGGCGCGTCGAGCGTCAAATACTCGGATTTCCTCAACAAGGTCGAGGCGGGCGAGGTCACCAATGCCGAGATCCACGGCCCCGAGGTCAAGTTCCAGACCACCAGCGGCACCTTCACGACCTACGCGCCGGACGATCCGAAGCTGATCGAGCGGCTGACCGCCAAGGGCGTCGCCATCGAAGCCGGCCCGCAGGAAGAGAAGAACATGCTCTTCCTCGTGCTCGTGCAGTGGGCGCCGATCATCCTCATCGTGGCGTTCTGGATCTTCATGCTGCGCCAGATGCAGTCCAACGGCGGCAAGGCCATGGGCTTCGGCAAATCGCGCGCGCGGCTGCTGACGGAGCGCCAGGGACGCGTCACCTTCGACGATGTCGCCGGCATCGAGGAAGCCAAGACCGAGCTCGAGGAGATCGTCGACTTCCTCAAGGACCCGCAGAAGTTCCAGCGCCTGGGCGGCAAGATCCCGAAGGGCTGCTTGCTGGTCGGCCCTCCGGGCACCGGTAAGACGCTGCTGGCGCGCGCCATCGCGGGCGAAGCCAACGTGCCGTTCTTCACCATCTCGGGCTCCGACTTCGTCGAGATGTTCGTCGGCGTCGGCGCCAGCCGCGTGCGCGACATGTTCGAGCAGGGCAAGAAGAATGCGCCCTGCATCATCTT
>DATEOK010000468.1:0-7223 GCA_035274225.1 Dongiaceae bacterium | reverse complement strand
GATCAGGGTGCGGCGCTCCGCCTTCTCGCGGAACCACAGCCAGGCCAGGATTGCGGTGATGAAAGGCAGGGTGGCGTAGATCACCGTCACGTTGGCGACGCTGGTGTTCTGCAGGGCGTAGAGAAAAGCGATCTTGCCCGTGGCGGAGATCAGGATGAGGCCGATGCCGGCGAGGCTGAAGGCCGCCTTGAAGTCGAAGCCGAAACGCCGCTTCTCGATCATCGCCAGCAGGGCGATGGAGAGCGCGCCGAACACGCCGCGCCAGAACACCACGACCCAGATGTCGATCGGCACCATGCGGGCAAAGAACCCCGCGGTGCTCCAGGCCACGGCGGAGCTCAGCACCAGCGCGATGCCGACGGCGACGCTGCGGTCGGATGCGGACTGAGGATCGTTGATCGCAGTGCTGCTCATGACGGGGATGTTTCGACGGGCGAGCGCAGTTCGGCGCCTATATTCCACAAGATTGCGCACAGCACCAGGGCGCCGCCGATGAAGGTTTCGGTTGCCGGCACCTCATCGAAGAAGATCCACACCCAGAGCGGCGACAGCGGCACTTCGCTGGCGCTGAGCAACGCCGCCTGGGCCGACGGCAGGCGGCCGGCGCCCATGGTGTAGATGCCGAGGCCGCCGCCTTGGGTCACGATGCCGAAGGCGGCCAGCCATGCGATATCGCCGACCGAGATCGTCAATGGCTTGCACAGGAACAGCGCAACCGCCGACATCAGGAAACACGCCGTTGCGACCGCTTCCAGCATCGCCGTCTCGCGATGGCGGCGCATGATCACCGTCATGAAGGCGAACGTAATGGTCAGGGCAAGGGCCGCGAGGTCGCCCAGAAGGTGCGTGCCGGCGCCGAGCGCCATGGTGCCGCCAACGGTGATTGCGACACCGGCACCCGCGACCAGGCTGCCGATCAGGGTGCGGCGCTTCGCGCGCTCGCGGAACCAGAACCAGGCCAGGACGGCGGTGATGAAGGGCAGCGTGGCATAGATCACCGTGACATTGGCGATGGTGGTGTTCTGCAGCGCATAGACGAAGCTCATCATGCCGATGATGTTGAGCGCCATCATCGCGATCCCGGCGGGCGTGAAAGCGCGGGCCCATTCGACGGCGAATCCCCTTCGCTGGATCATGGCCAAGGCGACGATCGACAGGCCGCCGAACAGGCTGCGCCAGAACAGCACGATCCAGATGTCGACCGGCGCCACGCGCGCGAAGAATCCGGCGGAGCTCCAGGCGATCGCGGAGATCAGCACCAGCGCCATGCCGACGACAATGCCGCGCCGTGCGCTCGGGGCGGCGAGTGGGGGTGTGCCGGTCCGGTCCGTCATGTGCCCCCCAAGTGAACGCCGCCACGAGGTCCGGCGGTCGCGGGCTTACTTACCCGAGCGCGCGATCCAAGGCTGTCAGCAGCCGCTCGACATCGCTTTCGTCGTTGTAGTGTGCAAGGCCGATACGCACGACGCCGTCTTCCGCGGTCAGGCCGAGCGCCTTGATCAGGCGTGCCGCCCAGTAGTCGCTATGGCCGATGGCGATCCGGTGCTCGTTGAGCTTGGCCACGATGTCCGCCGACTTGCGGCCGGGGACGTGGAAGGCAATGACCGGGGCCAGGCGCCCGTCGCTGCTTGGGCGCCGGCCGACGATGCGTGCGTTGCGTGCCTTCAGGAAGGTTTCGACTTTCTCGGCCAGCCGCGCCTCGTGCGCCGCGATCAGGCGATAGGTGCGCGCCAGCCGGGCGTGGAAGGAGTTGGCCGGCTCGAGCCTGTGATGCGCGTGCAGAGCGTCGAAATACTCGCCCATGCCGACGCAGCCGGCAGCGAACTCGTGCGATGGACCGCCCGGCAGGAATTTGTAGGCGACGTTGTCGTCGGGAATGAAATGGTGGTTGAGGTTGCGCGCCTGGCTCAGCAGCGCGCGCTTGCCGTACAGGACCGACTGGTGCGGGCCGCACACCTTGTAGAGGCTGAAGACGTAGAAGTCGCAATCGAGCGCTTTGACGTCGACCGGGAAGTGCGGCGCGAAGGCGGTGCCGTCGACGAAGCCGAGCGCGCCGACCGCATGGATCTTCTTCATGAGCGCCGGCACGTCGTGCACGATCGAGGCGACGTTGGAGCAATGGGTGAAGGCAACCAGTTTCGTTCGCGGCGACAGCAGCTGATCCAGCTGCTCGTAGCGCAGCGCGCCGGTCTCGCGGTCCACCTGCCATTCGCGGATCACCAGGCCGAACTCCTCCAGCCGGCGCCAAGCACCGACATTGGCCTCGTGATCCTGCTCGGTCACGATGATCTCGTCGCCCGGCTTGAACTGGTGCCGCAGCGCCTGGGCCATCAGGTAGACGTGCATGGTGGTGGAGGGGCCGAGCACGATCTCGTCGTGATCGGCGTTGATGAACTCCGCCATCAGGTGCTTGCCCGCGGTGATGCGGTCGGTGGCCACCAGCGAGGAGGCGAAGTTCCAGTTCGGCTGCACCTGGGTCTCGGTCATGTAGTCGCGGGTGCGGTCGATCACCTGGCGCGGCACATAGGTGCCGCCGGCATTCTCCACGAACACCCAGCCGTCCTGGAGCGGTGGGAACTGTTCGCGGACGTAAGCGGTATCGAGGATTGTCATGGCCTGATCTTGCTGTTCAGCGTCCGGAGGAAGCGCGACACGCGGGGGAGTCCTTCCTCCAGCACAGCGCGGTTGTTGGCGTAGCCGATGCGCACGTAGCCCTCCATGTCGAGGGCGCTGCCGGGGGTGAACATGACGCCTTCGGCCTCCAGCAGGCGGACGCAGAAGTCGCGCGACGGCAGGTCGAAATCGTATTTCAGCAGCGCGACGGTGCCACCCTTCGGCTTCACGTAGGAGATCGCCGGCTCCTCGGCCACCCAACGGTCGAGGATGGCGAGGTTTTCGCGCACGATGGCGCGGTTGCGCTTGAGGATGGCGTCGCGATGCTGCAACGCGATCGAGGCGAAATGGTCGTCCAGCATGCCGACGCTGATGGTGTTGTAGTCGCGGTGGATCGACACCGCATGGATCAGGTCCTTCGGACCGACGATCCAGCCGAGGCGCAGGCCGGCGAGCGAAAAGGCCTTGGACATGCTGCCGGTGCTGATGCCGCGCTCGTAGAGGTCGGCCATCGACACGGTGAGTTCGTCACCGGCCTGATCGACGCCGCGATAGACCTCGTCGCACAGCACGTAGGCGCCAACGCGAGCCGCCATGTCGGCGACGCGCTGCATCATGGCGCGGTCCATCACTGAGCCGGTCGGATTGTTCGGATTGGTGAGAGCGATCAGCTTGGTGTTGGGCGTGATCAGCCGCGCGATCTCGTCGAGGTCGGGCAGGAAGGCGTTCTCCGCGCGCAGCTTGTGGATCTGTACGTCGGCGCCGAGGCTCTCGGGGATGGAATAGTGCTGCTGATAGGTCGGCAGCACCGAGATGACGCGGTCGCCGGGCTCGACCAGGGTTGCATAGACCAGCGCATTGGCGCCGATCGCGCCGTGGGTGATGGTGACGTTCTCCGACTTCTGCCGGGTATACAAGGAGGCGATGTTGCCGCGCAGGCGCTCGCTGCCCTCGATCGCGCCGTAGGTCAGCTTCAGCGGGAGCAACTCATCGAGGATGGCGCCGCGCTTGCCAGCGAGATCCAACAGCTGCGCGACCGTCAGCGATTCGACGCAGGTCTCGGCCAGATTGTAGGCACACTGCGTCTCATACTGGTTCATCCAGATTTCGACGCCGAACGGCTTGATCTTCATGATGGCGTGCCGCGCTCAGTCCTTGCCGGTCTTGCCGCCGTGCGCGGCGGACCAGGTTTCAGGGTTCTCCAGGAACGCGCGCACGTCTTTCGCTTCGTCAGCGCTGAGATGGCCGAGGTCGCCCGCGGCTTGCAGCACGTCCCACCAGGTGGCGAGGCCCATCAGGGTCACGCCCTCAGCCTTCAGGTCGTCCAGCGCTTGCGGGAAGATGCCGTAGTGGAACACCACCAGCGCATGGCTGACCTTACCGCCGGCCGTGCGGATGGCGTTGACGAAGTTGAGCTTGCTGCCGCCGTCGGTGGCGAGATCCTCGACCAGCAACGTGCGGGCGCCCTCGGGCAGCACGCCTTCGATCTGCGCGTTGCGGCCGAAGCCCTTTGGCTTCTTGCGGATATAGGCCATGGGCAAGCCGAGCTTGTCGGCGATCCAGGCGGCGTAGGGGATGCCGGCGGTCTCGCCACCCGCGATCACGTCCAGGCTCTCGACGCCGATCTCGCGCTGGATCGCGTCAACGGCGTGCTGGGTGATGAGCGCGCGGGCGCGCGGAAAGCCGATGACCTTGCGGCAATCGACGTAGACCGGGCTGGCGCGGCCCGAGGTCAGGATGAAGGGGTCCTTGGGCCTCATCAGGACGGCGCCAATCTCCAGCAGCGCGCGCGCGACAGTGGGGCCGGAGGGGCCGGCGGTACCCGGTGTGGTCATGGTGAATCCGTCTCCCAACGAAGGTCGGATGGTTCTAGCGGTTCAACCGGCGTTCATGCAATTGTTAACCTATCCCTGGCGGCTTGCCGCTAGAATGGACTGGATTAACCAGGGGTCGGAGTTCAATGGCGTCGGCACCGCTTTCCCTTGCGCGCCGCATGCTGTTCGGCAGGAAGCCCAGCGCCATCGCGGAAGCGGGCGCCGGCCTCGACGGCGTCGTGCCGCCGCGCCGGCGGCCGTTCCGCGTGCTGGCGATCGACGGCGGCGGCATCCGCGGCATCCTGCCGGCCATGGTGCTGGCGGACCTGGAGCGCCGCACCAACCGGCCAATCATCGACCTGTTCGACATGATCGTGGGCACCTCGACCGGTGGCCTGGTCGCGCTGGGCCTAGCTTGTCCGGGCGACGGTGGCCGGCCGCGCCACACCGCGCGCGACATCATCCGGCTGTACGAGGTGGAGGGCCGCCGCGTGTTCTCGCGCTCGGTCTGGCACAAGATCCGCGCGGTCGGGAACCTGACCGACGGGAAGTATCCGAGCGCCGGTCTCGAAAGCGTCCTGGAGGGCTATTTCGGCGATACCCGGCTCAAGGACGCGCTGTGCGACGTGGTGGTGCCGGCCTACGAGATCGAGCGCCGCTTCCCGTTCTTCTTCAAGGTCAGCAAGGCGCGCACCAAGCAGTACTACGACTACCCGATGAAGCAGGTGATCCGCGCCGCCACAGCCGCGCCGACCTATTTCGAGCCGGCGCGCATCGCGATCGATGGGCCGAACGACTACTACGCCTTGGTCGACGGCGCGCTGTTCGCTTACAACCCCGGCATGTGCGCCTATACCGAGGTGCTGCACCGCTTCCCGGATCATGACTCGGTCATCATGGTGTCGCTCGGCACCGGCGAGCTGACGCGGCGACTGCCGTATGACGAGGTGAAGGATTGGGGCGCCGCGCGCTGGGCGCAGCCGACCTTCGCGCTGATGTGCGACGGAATCTGCGATGCGGTGGACTACCAGCTGCAGCAGTTGCTGCCCTCGACGCCGGACGGCATGCGGCAATACTACCGGTTCCAGGCGCGCCTCGATGTCGGCAACGACGACATGGACGATGCGAGCAACACCAACATCCGCGTGCTGAAGCTGCTGGCCGAGGACATGCTGCAGGCCAACCGCGCGACGCTGCGGCAGCTGTCCGAGCAACTGCTGCGCTGGGCGCCCGCCAGGGCCGATGCGCCGCCGCCCGACACTGCCGCCGATCCCACACCCTCGGGCGATTCACTGCGCGAGGCGGCGCAGGCGCTGGCGAACGAAGCAGCGGATCGTGGCTAGGCCGTGACCGCGGTCCTGATCGAGCGCGCGCAGGCTGACACGCTCGCGACCGTCCGCTTGAACCGGCCGGACAAGCGCAATGCCCTGACGCTCAGTATGTGGGGCGATCTCGCGCAGGCGTTCAAGCGACTGGAGCAGGACGACGGCCTGCGCTGCATCGTGGTGCGTGGTGCCGGCGGCAACTTCGCGGCCGGCGCTGACCTTTCCGAGTTCCCCGCGTTGCGTGCCAGCGCCGACCAGGCCGAGGCATACGGACGGCAGATGATCGCCGCTTTGACGGCGATCCGCGACTGCCGGCACCCGACGATCGCGGCGATCGAGGGGCTGTGCGTCGGCGGCGGGCTGGAGATCGCGCTGATGTGCGACCTCCGGCTGGGCGCGGCGGACAGCCGGTTCGGCGTCCCGATCCAGAAGGTCGGCGTTGCGATGCCCTATCCCGAGCTTGCGATTTTGACTCAAATGCTGGGCCGGCCGACCATGCTCGCGCTGCTGCTGGAGGGGCAGTTGCACGACGCGGCCTGGGCGGAACGTCACGGCCTGCTGACGCGGATCGCGACCGACCTCGATGCGGATTTGACCGCAACTGCTGGCCGAATCATGGGAGGCTCGCCGATCTCTCATCGGCACCACAAGCACTACACGCAGCGGGCCCTGGACCTGCTCCAGGCGCTCGATGCGGGCGATATCCGGCGCTCCTATGCGGCGGTCGAAACGGCCGATTACCGGGAGGGAATAGCCGCCTTTCTGGAGCGTCGAACTGCGAAGTTTCCAGGTAATTGAGCGGCGAATACTGCCATTCTGTCATTCGACATATCTGGATTGGACGAACCCGCAAGTCGGGGTTAAAGTAAACGCCGGGTGGATGGCTCGCCGCCATCGGGAAGGGACGGTGACGAGATGAAAGAGCTGCGAGAAGGCCTGCGGATGCCCTATCGCGACTTCTGGGTCGCCTATCTGGATGCGCATCGCAATCCAGCGACCAGGGGGATGCATTATCTGGCTACTCTGACCGGAATCGGCGGAACGATATTGGCGATCTGGATGGAGTTCCTCTGGGTCATGGCTGGCGGCATCGGTCTTGGTGTCGTGATGGCCGTGAGCTCCCATCATCTGATCGAGCACAATCGGCCGCTGATCAGGGTCAACCCGTTCTATGGGGCAATCTCGGATCTGAGGATGTGCTGGCTCGCTCTGACCGGGCGCTTGAACGCGGAATATGCGCGCTTGGGCCTGGGCCGGGCGGGACCGAAGGAACGCCTCAACCGCAATACTGCAGCGCGACCGGCCTAGGCGCGCGGCGTCACGTAGCGGAAGGTTCCGTCGCCGCGCGCGATGGCGCGGCCGTCCTGGTTTTTGATCTCGGCGGTGCCGTAGGCGATGGTGCGGCCGCCGCCGATGCGACGACCGGTCGCGGTCAACACGTCGCCGACCTTCGCCTGTCCCAGAAACTGGA
>DATEOK010000467.1:0-5470 GCA_035274225.1 Dongiaceae bacterium | reverse complement strand
GGGGGGGGGGGGGGGGGGGGGGGGGAAGCCGCGCCTCGATGCCTGACAGTCTTCGCTCGCTTCCCCCTCCCTGACCTCCCCCGGTTCGGGGGAGGAGGAGCGTCACGCTGTGTGTCTCCTTCACGCATTCGTGTCCGGCTGTGAGCGCGTTGTCCGTGGCGCATCCGCAACTTCGGGGGTTTCATTCTCGTTCCTGCGCGGATCGTCCATGACCGGGAGAAACCCCATGAAGAAACTGCTGACCGCCATCGCCCTCAGCGTGCTGCTGAGCGGCACTGCCTTCGCCAACTCCTGCCCGACGCACGTCGCGAAGATCGATGCCGCCCTCGCCACCTCGACCGCGAGCGAAGACGTGAAGGCCCAAGCGAAAGCGCTGCGCGACGAAGGCCAAGCCCTGCACGACGCCGGCAACCACGCCGAAAGCATGGCCAAGCTCGCCGAAGCCGAAGCGCTGCTCGGCATCGCGCAGTAATTCCTCCTCCCCCAACATGGGGGAGGACCGAGGTGGGGGAAGCCGCGCCTCGCTGCCCGATAATCTTCGCTCGCTTCCCCCTCCCTACCCTCCCCCATGTTGGGGGAGGCGGACGTCTTACTGCGCCACCTGCAGGACCGCGCGCTTGACCCGCTTGGCCATGGCGGCGAGCGGGTGCTTGCGCGCCCACTGCGCTTCGCCGCGCACGGTGAATTTTTCGCAGAAATAGAAACAGGCGCCGCGGTCACACGGCTTCGCCTTTTTCTTGAAGCGCGCGGTCCCCTGCAACAGGTTGCCCATGCTGGCGCCCTTGCCGCAGCGCCAGATGTTGCCGTCCGGCCCGATCCAGACGAACTCCTGCCCCGCCGTGCATAGGGTGCCACGCCAGTCGCGCAGCCCCTCGAGGCGATTGCGTCCCGCGGTGGGATCGATGGTCGGCCGCTCGCGGCGACCGTCGAACAGGTGCGGATAGGAGCGCTCCGCCGCCAGCGAGTGCCGCCGGAACAGCGCGCGCTCCTCGTCGGTGTAGGCCGCGGGATAACGCCGGTCCTGAAACTTTCCGGTGAGCAGCTTGGGCAGCGGCGCCAAGCCGATCGGCCGCAACGACTCCGTGATGGCGTCGAAGTCGCGCAGCACGTCCGGCGTCGCCACCGCCGTCACCATCAGCGGAAAGCCGCGCCGCAGCAGCGCCTCGGCATGGCGCAGGAACACCGGCAGGCCGTTGCGCCGGCTGCGCTCGAACGGATGCAGTCCGGCATTGATGAAACTCACTCGTTCGGGATCGATCCGTTCCGCGAACGCGAGGAGCGCAGGGCCGGTGAGATTGGTGTTGAGCGAGAGAGAGTGACGCTCGGTCAGGGTCTCGCACAGCTCGACGAAGTCGGGATAGTGGCTGGGCTCGCCGCCGCTCATATGCAGCAGCCAGGTCTTGCCGGTGCGGTCGAACGCGGCGCGCCATTCCGCCGGGGTCGCGCGGACCTGCACCTTGGCGCCCAACTGGTCCGCCGGCACGAAGCAATAGTCGCAGCGGTAGTTGCAGGTCGTGAACAGCAGCCAGTCGGCTTCAATGTCATGCATCAGGCCGCTCCTTCCAGGGCAGGATAGTAGCACTGCTCCACGTTACTGCGCCGCCCGCTTCTGCACGGCACCCTTCTGCCCGACCGAGCCGAGGGCCAGCCTGGCCACCTTCTGCATCACGCTGGGCAACGCGACGGCGCCAAGCTGCGTTACCGGCACCCACTCCGCATCCTTCAGCGGCCGGCCGCGCACCAGCGTGGTCGCGACCCTGAGGTCCAACGCGAAATGCGTGAAGACATGCCGCACCATGCCGTCACACCAGCGCCACTCCGCGGGCAGGGGCGCTTTGCGTAAAGCAGCGGCCACCGTCGGCATCTTGTCGCCCCATTCGGTACCCGGCACCTCCAGCATCCCGCCCAAAAGGCCGCTCGGCGGCCGCCGGCGCAAGGCCACCTCGCCCTTCTCGTTGAGGATCCAGAAGGCCGCGCCAAAGCGCTGCGGCCGCTCGGCCTTCGGCGCCTTGCGCGGATAGCTCTCCTGGTCGCCTTCCTTGAACGCCTGGCAAGCGCTCTGCCACGGGCATAGCGAACAGGCCGGCTTCTGCGGCGTGCAGATCGTGGCGCCGAGATCCATGATCGCCTGAGCGTAGTCGCCCGGACGCTCAGCTGGCGTCAGGGTCTCCGCCAGCGCCCAGATCTCCTCCTTGGCCTTGGGCAGCGGGGTCTCGATCCGGTGGATACGGCTGATCACCCGCTCGACATTGCCGTCGACGATGGTCGCCGGCTCATCGAACGCGATGGCGGCGATCGCGGCGGCGGTGTAGCGCCCGATGCCGGGCAATTCGCGTAACGCCGCCACCTCGTCGGGGAAGCGGCCGCCGTGCCGCTCCGTCACGATCCCCGCGCATTTATGCAGATTGCGGGCCCGCGCGTAGTAGCCGAGCCCGGCCCAGGCCGCGAGGATGTCGTTGAGTGGGGCTTTCGCGAGGTCCACGACTGTCGGCCAGCGCCGCAGGAACGTCTCGTAATAGGGCTTCACCGCCGGCACCGTGGTCTGCTGCAGCATGATCTCGCTCAGCCAGACATGGTACGGATCGGCGGTCTGCCCCGCCTGGGCCCGCCACGGCAGGCTGCGCCGGTGCCGGTCGTACCAGGCCAGCAGATCGCGGGACATGCTACCAGGCTTCATCGCGCCGCCACCAAAGAAAATCCCCTTCCCCCCTTGTGGGGGAAGGCAGGGATGGGGGGTGATGCAGTGCTGCGGCCCAGGCGATTGGCGCTCTTGCGAGCGCGCGCGGCTGTCGCCGCGCTACCCCCCATCCAGCTGCGCCTAAGCTCGCTGGCGCTCGCTAAGGCTCCGCATCCTTCCCCCACAGGGGGGGAAGAAGAGAAACGGGGGCAAAGGAAGCTGCACAAATCCATCCGCAGACCATAGACTCAGACTCCATGAGCAAAAAGCCCAAGCAGCCTGAGCCCGCCGCCAAACCTGAACCGAAGCCGCGCCGCAACTACATGGTGGCGCTGTCGGCCGAGGTGCCCGCCATCGCCAAGGCGGCGCTGGGCTCGAAGGGCTATGCCGAGGCCGGTCTCTTCACCCATTGGGCGGAGATCGCGGGCGCCTCGCTCGCCGCCTCCAGCCTGCCCATCAAGCTCAGCTTCCCACGCGGCAAGCGCGACGAGGGCACGCTGACCGTGCGCTGCGGCGGGGCGGCGGCGCTGGAATTGCAGCATCTCGCCCCCAGCGTGCTGGAGCGCATCAACGGCCATTTCGGCTATCGCGCGGTGGCGCGGTTGAAGATCGAGCAGGGTGCGGTCGCCGGCCGCAAGGTCGCGGTCCCCCCGCCGCCCTTGACCCGCCTGGAACAGACCGCGGTCAGCGAGGCTACTCAAACGGTCGCCGACCCGGACATCCGCGCCTCTTTGTCGCGACTCGGGACGGCGATCCGCCGCCGCGACAAGCAGCGCTGATGGCCCCGAATCCGCGCGACTCGGCGGATTCACAGAGCTGTCACAAGGTCGCGGTTAGGCCCGTGGGACGGGCTCTTGCGCACCCCCCTGAATCCTGCCAAAACCCCGAACCATCAGGGGCTTGGGCCCGTGGGAGTTGAATTGAATGAATAGAGCGGTATTGGCTGGCCTCATCGTGGCGATCGTGATCGCGGTCGGGGCCGGCGGTTGGATTTACTACAAAGGCCAGGGCATCGGCGCCTCGGCGCCCAACAGCGAGCTGGATGCCAGCGAGCCTGCGCCGGCCGTGCCGGCGGTGAAAGAGGGCGACAAGATCCTGGGCGAAGCCAACGCCCCGGTCACCATCGTCGAGTATTTCTCGCTCGGCTGCCCGCATTGCCGCCATTTCCACGAGGAAATCCTGCCCAAGCTGAAGACCGAATATATCGACACCGGCAAGGTGCGGCTGGTGTTCCGCGACTTCCCGCTCGACGGGGTCTCCTACGGAGCGGCGCTGCTGACGCGTTGCATGAATGACCTCGCCTATTTCCCGATGGTCGACACGCTGTTCGCGCAGCAGGACGTCTGGCACGTGCAGAATGGGATCGACCAGGTCAAGACCATCGCCAAGTCCGCCGGCCTGGACGACGCCGCCTTCAACGCCTGCCTCAACAACCAGGCGACCAAGGACCAGATCAAGGCGGGGCAGGACGAAGCGGCCAACACGCTCAAGATCGATTCGACGCCGACCTTCTTCATCAACGATCGCGTGCTCAAGGGCGTCTCGGAATACGAGGCGTTCAAGGCCACGATCGACGGCGCTCTGGCCCGCGCCCAGTAGGCCAATAGCGCAAGCTAACTTCGGGGGATCGAGACCGCCTTGGTTCAGTTCACAAAGCTCCGCCTCACCGGCTTCAAGTCGTTCGTCGACCAGACCGACCTGATGATCGAGCCTGGCATGACTGGCATCGTCGGCCCCAACGGCTGCGGCAAGTCGAACCTGGTCGAGGCGCTGCGCTGGGTGATGGGCGAAACCTCCGCCAAGCGCATGCGCGGCAGCGAGATGGACGACGTCATCTTCGCCGGCACCGGCACCAGGCCGGCGCGCAATGTCGCCGAGGTGGCGCTGTTCCTCGACAATGCCGACCGCAAGGTGCCGGCACAGTTCAACGAATACGAAGAGCTGACGGTCAGCCGCAAGATCGAGCGGGGTGAAGGTTCCGCTTACCGCGTAAATGGATTGGATACCCGCGCCAAGGATGTGCAGCTGCTGTTCGCCGATTCCGCGACCGGCGCGCATTCGACCGCTTTGGTGAGCCAAGGCCGGATCGGCGCCATCATCGCCGCCAAGCCGACCGACCGCCGCGCGCTGCTCGAGGAAGCCGCCGGCATCACCGGCCTGCATTCGCGCCGGCACGAGGCCGAGCTGCGATTGAAAGCGGCGGAAGCCAATCTCGCACGCCTCGATGACGTGATCGTCACGCTGGAAAGCCAGCTCGCGGTGCTGAAGAAGCAGGCGCGCCAGGCCTCGCGCTATCGCAACCTGCAAGACCATATCCGCCGGCAGGAAGCCGTGCTGTTCCACCTGCTGTGGTCCGATGCCGAAGCGCGGCTGAAATCCGCCGAGGAGGCGTTGACCGCCTCCGAAGGCCTGGTCGTCTCGCTCACCTCCTCCGCCGCCGTTGCCGCCACGCGCCAGGGTGAATCCGCCGCCGTGCTGCCCGGCCTGCGCCAGGCGGAAGCGGAAGCCGCCGCCGAATTGCAGCGCCTCACCATCGCCCGCGCGCAATTGGATCAAGAGGAAGCACGGGTCGCACAGCAGCGCGCCGATGCCGATCGCCAGCTCAGCAACATCGCCGCCGATACCGAGCGCGAGACCGCGCTCGCCGCCGACGCCGCCGAAGCGCAGGCGACGCTGATGGGCGAAGGCGAGGAGCTGGCGGAGATCGCCGCGCGCGAGGCCGCGATCGCGGAAGAAGCCGCCCGCGCCGTCGAGGTCGCCGGCGCCGAGGTCGAGGAGACCGAGACCGAGCTT
>DATEOK010000466.1:0-5288 GCA_035274225.1 Dongiaceae bacterium | reverse complement strand
GGTCCGTTCATTGTCTTCTTCGATTGGGACAAGTCGGACATCACGCCGCAAGCGGCAGCGATCCTGGACAATGTTGCCGCGAGCTATCAGCAGACGGGTTCGGCGCAGGTGATGCTGGCCGGCAACGCCGACAAGTCCGGCTCCAACGAGTATAACGTGGGACTGTCGCAGCGCCGAGCGGATGCCGTCCGGTCTTATCTTGCCGGTCACGGCGTCCCCGATGGTGCGATGTCGACGCAGGCCAATGGCGAAGAGAAGCCGCTGGTCGAAACCGCCGATGGAGTACGCGAGCCGCAGAACCGGAACGTGCAGATCATGTTCGGTCCGGGCTCGGGCCAGTAACGCACGTCCCTGTCCACATCACTGGGAGCCGGCAGCAATGCCGGCTCCTTTTTTTGCGCCAGCGGCTCTTGTGCAACGCAGCAAGGAGGCTGGCTGCGGGTTCGCGAGTTTGATAGTGCGCGGCATCAATCGCGCGTGAGGACATGGAATGCGTATCACGATGATCGGCACCGGCTATGTGGGATTGGTGTCCGGCGCCTGCTTTTCGGATTTTGGCCATGACGTTACCTGCGTCGACAAGGACACGGCCAAGATCGATGCGCTCGAGCGTGGCGTGATGCCGATCTACGAGCCGGGCCTCGACCAGTTGGTCGAACGCAACGTTCGTGACGGGCGCTTGCGCTTCACCACCGATCTGGCTCACGGTGTGGCGGGCGCGGAAGCGATCTTCATCGCGGTCGGGACACCGTCGCGGCGCGGCGACGGACATGCCGATCTTACCCACGTCTTTTCCGCAGCGCGTGAGATTGCGGAGGCGCTCACCGGTCCAGCCGTGATCGTGACCAAATCCACGGTTCCGGTCGGGACCGGGGACGAGGTGGAGCGCGTCATCCGCGAGACCGCGCCGTCAGCGAACGCCTGGGTGGTCTCGAATCCTGAGTTCCTGCGCGAAGGCGCGGCGCTCGAGGATTTCAAGCATCCCGACCGCATCGTCGTGGGCGTCGAGGGCGAGCGAGCGGCGGAGCTGATGCGTGAGGTCTATCGGCCGCTCTATCTCAACAAGGCGCCGCTGATGTTCACCAGCCGGCGGACAGCGGAACTGATCAAATATGCCGCCAATGCATTTCTGGCGACCAAGATCACCTTCATCAACGAAGTGGCCGATTTGTGCGAGGCGGTTGGCGCCGACGTTCAGGATGTCGCGCGCGGCATCGGCCTCGACAATCGCATCGGCCCCAAATTCCTTCACGCCGGCCCTGGCTATGGCGGGTCGTGCTTCCCGAAGGATACGGTGGCCTTGCTCAAGACGGCCGAGGATTTCCAGGCGCCGCTGCGAATCGTCGAGGCGGTCGTCACCGTCAACGAGGCGCGCAAACGCGCCATGGGCCGCAAGGTCATCCAGGCAATGAACGGCGATGCGCGCGGCAAGCGGATCGCCCTGCTCGGCCTTACGTTCAAGCCCAATACCGATGACATGCGAGAGGCGCCATCGCTTGCGATCGTCCAGGCACTTCAGGATGCGGGCGCGATGGTGTGCGCTTATGATCCGGAGGGTATGGATCAGGCGCGTTCGCTGATGCAGAATGTCGAATTCGCCTCCGATCCCTACGAAGCGGCGAAAGGCGCCGATGCGGTCGTTCTGGTCACCGAATGGGACGTGCTCCGCGCGCTTGATCTCAAGCGGATTGCGGCCGCGATGGCGCAGCCGATCTTCGTCGACCTGCGCAACGTCTACCCGCCGGCGGATGTGGAGGAAGCCGGACTTCGCTGGCACGGGGTCGGGCGCGGGACTATGGCAGCGGCGTGAGCCCGGCGCGCGGGTCACGTTCGTCGGGGCGGCCGGTTGGGGCGCGGGGTTTGGAAGGAGGCTGGTTATGAAGCACATGGCACAGGCTTGGGTGATCACGCTCGCGATGCTCGCGGGGGGCTGCGCGGGCGACGGCATGGAATCGGGCGCCGCCGCCACGCCATCGGTGGCCGCCGCGGACATTCGCGACGCGGCCGGGACCCTCAAGGCGCATGCCCAGGTGAGCCAGGCTCCGGGTGGCCTGCGCATCCGCGTCCAAGCCGCTGCGATGACCGCGGGCACGTACGGAATCCATATTCACGCCGTCGGCCGCTGCGAGGCGCCCGGCTTCACCACCGCGGGGCCGCATTGGAATCCGACCGCGCGGCAGCATGGCAAGGACAATCCCCAGGGTATGCACCAAGGCGACCTGCCGAATCTCGTGATCGGCGCGGACGGGCGCGGACGTCTCGATTTCGTTATTCCGGCTGCCACGGCCGCCGATCTGCTTGATGCCGACGGAGCTGCGGTCGTGATCCATGCAGGGCCCGACGATTATCGCACCGATCCGTCGGGCAACAGCGGCGCACGTGTCGCCTGCGGGGTGCTGGCCG
Source organism: Dongiaceae bacterium (assembly GCA_035274225.1). GTDB lineage: Bacteria > Pseudomonadota > Alphaproteobacteria > Dongiales > Dongiaceae > Dongia_A. The sequence goes on along the minus strand of DATEOK010000466.1, from coordinate 2,885 downwards.
CTCCGTGACGGCACGCATATTGTTCGTCTGCCTCGGCAACATCTGCCGCTCGCCGCTCGCCGAGGCGGCGCTGCGTGCCGAAGCGGCACGGCTCGGACTGGCGATCCAGGTCGATTCGGCGGGCACCGGCGACTGGCATGTCGGCGCGCCGCCCGATCCGCGCTCGGTTGCCGCCGCACGCCGCAACGGCATCGACATTTCCGGACAGCGGGCGCGGCAGGTGACGCGCGAAGACTTCGAAATGTTCGACCATATCGTCGCCCTCGATGCCGACAATCTGGCGGCGCTCGAAGCGTTGCGCCCCGCGGGAAGCAAGGCCCGTCTGTCGCTCCTGCTCGACCATGTCCCCGGCCGCGAAGGACAGGCGGTCGCCGATCCCTATTACGGCGATCACGCGCATTTCGACCTGACCTGGGCGGACGTGGCCGCCGGGGCGCGCCACCTCGCGCAACAGATCGCCTCGATGGGATGAGCGCCTTCGCGCGCAAGGTGGCTGCCTTGGCGGACGTGCGCGAAGAGAGGATCGAGCGCCTGGCGGGCGGCGACCTGTCCGAAGTGCTCCTGGTGCATCGCGCCGACGGCCGCGCGATGGTGGCCAAGGGCGGTCCCGCAATCGCAACCGAGGCTTCCATGCTTCGTGCGCTGCTGGCGGCCGGCGCTCCGACGCCGTTGGTCGAGGCCGAGCATGACGGCGTTCTGTTCATCGAGCACGTGCCCAACGACGGCATCTTCAGCCCGGCCGCATGGCGCGACATCGGTACAAAGTTGCGCCAGCTGCACGATGGCACCGCCGAGCAATATGGCTGGCCGGTCGATTATCGGCTGGGAACGGTCGAGCTCGACAATCGCCGCAGCGGCGATTGGCCGGCCTTCTGGGGCGTGCAGCGTCTCGCCGCGACCGCGGCCGTGCTCGACCGGCCGTGGCGCGAACGCATCGACCCGCTGGTCGCCCGTCTGCCCGGCCTGCTGCCGGCCGCGCCGAGGCCGTCGCATCTTCATGGCGACCTGTGGACCGGTAACATCCTGGTGGCCGAAGGGAAGCTCGCCGCGCTGATCGATCCCGCCTGCTACCATGGCGATGCCGAGGTCGATCTTGCGATGCTGCATCTGTTCGGCGAGCCTCCCGACACATTCATCGAGGCCTATGGGCCGCTCGCCGCGGGATGGGAGAAAAGACGTCCGGTCTATCAGCTGTTCCCGGCGCTGGTTCACCTGCGGCTGTTCGGCGCCGCCTATGCCGCAATGGTCGACCGGCTGTTGACGGGCATCGGCTTTTGACGGGATCGCAATGCGACCTCAGGATATGGGCCGGTCGAGCGGATAGCGCTCGACGACCGAATAGATCGGGCCGGCCGGCGTAAGGTCGCTTTCGTAGAGGCAGAAGGCGTCGACCAGGAAAGGTTGGCTCCTGAGGCCGCCAGAAGCCACGACCATCGCGTCGATGGGTCCGGCCGATGGTTTCAGCCGGGCGAGCGTGATGTGCGGCAGATAGGCGCGCGCGTCAGGTGCTATGCCGACGCGAAGGCACGCTTGGTCGACCTTCTTGTGCAGCGCCTTCAGCTGGTCGTGGGGCGTGACGCCGGCCCAGAGCGTTCCCTTTCCGCGACCATCGAAGCTGCCGATGCCGTTGAGCGCGATCGCGAATGCAGGATGGTGGATCGACCCCAACGTCGCGGCGGCATCCTCCGCCCGATGACGGTCAACCTCGCCGATGAAGCGCAGCGTCAGGTGGAGCTGATCCTCGTCCTGCCAACGCGCGCCGCGGATGCCCTGCATGACGTCCAGCAGCTGCGATCGGATGGGAGCGGGAGGGCGGATGGCGACGAACAGGCGGTGCATGACGAACGTCCCGATAGCGTCGATCCGGCGCGCCGCGAACCGGTTTCCCTTGAACGCAACCGCGATTCACCCGATATTAGGCCGTGACGGCAAGGATGCCGTCAAAGGAGATGAGTGAAATGGCAAATGGGTTTGATCCGCGGGTTGGCGCGACGCCTCGGCCGGTCGCCGTCGGCACAGCCGGCATTGCGGTTGATGCCGGCCTGCGGTCCTATATGCTCTCTGTGTACAATTACATGGCGTCGGGCGTCCTGCTGACGGGCATCGTGGCGCTGCTCTTCTCGCGGGGCGGCATCAATTCGCCGGCCGCGCAACTGTTCCTTCACGGCGGGATCCTGGCCTGGGTCGTCATGCTGGCGCCCCTGGGCGTGGTCATGTGGCTGAGCTTCGGGATCAACCGAATCTCGACCGCCACTGCACAGGCTTTGTTCTGGGTCTATGCGGCGCTGGTGGGCGTATCGCTGTCGACGATCCTGCTGGTCTATACCGGCGCGTCTGTCGCGCAGACATTCTTCGCCACCGCCGCGGCCTTCGCCAGCCTCAGCCTGTGGGGCTACACGACCAAGCGCGACCTGTCGGCGATGGGCACCTTCCTGATCATGGGCGTGTTCGGCCTGATCATCGCCATGCTGATCAACCTCTTCCTTCGCTCGACGGCGATGGACCTGGCGATCAGCGCGATCGGCGTGCTGCTGTTCGCCGGCCTCACCGCCTATGACACGCAGAAGATCAAGAGCATGTATTTCGCGGTGCAGGGAAGCGACTATGCCAGAAAGTCGATCGTGATGGGCGCGCTGCAGCTCTATCTCGACTTCCTCAACATGTTCCTCTTCCTGCTGCGCTTCATGGGCGATCGCCGCTAGCCTCTTTCCGGTTCAGGTTGAACCGGAACGAGGCTAGAAAGTTCTTTGATTGCCGTGCTTGGGTCCGAAGCTGGCCCCGCCAGCTTCGGACCCGGCGCATTCCGAGCCGCCAGAATGAGCAGGTGCCGATTGCCCCCGGCAATCGGCAGCCGTGCCGGGGGCACGGCGGCCAGCTCATTCCAT
>DATEOK010000465.1:0-4014 GCA_035274225.1 Dongiaceae bacterium | reverse complement strand
TCGGCACGGTGCCGGAGCCGGCGACGACCGCGCTGTATCAGGAGGCGCGCACCCGGCTCAAGGATGCGCCGCCGTCCGCGCCGGCCATCGTTGGCGCAGATCGATCTGCGGCGAGCGACGAGAAGCAGGACATCCGTTTCTGCATGACCGCCGACGGCGTGCGGATCGCGTTCGCGAGCGCCGGCAAGGGACCGCCGCTGGTGAAGTGCGCGAACTGGCTGAACCATCTGGAGTTCGACTGGCAAAGCCCGGTGTGGCGCCACCTGTTACGCGAGCTCAGTTCCGAGTTCCGCCTCATCCGCTACGACGAACGAGGCAACGGCCTCTCCGACTGGAAGGTCGACGACTTCTCGTACGAAGCCCTGGTGCGCGATTTGGAGAGCGTGGTCGACGCCGCTGGGCTGGATCGCTTTCCGCTGCTGGGGATTTCGCAAGGCTGTGCGGTCGCGATCGGCTACGCCGTGCGTCACCCGGAGCGCGTGACTCGCCTGGTGCTGCACGGCGGCTATGCCAAGGGCTGGCGTAAGCGCAGCAATCCCTCCGAGATCGCCCGGCGCGAAGCGATGCTGACCCTGGTGCGCGAAGGCTGGGGCCAGGAGAATCCGGCTTTCCGCCAGATCTTCACCTCTTGGTACATCCCCGACGGCAGCCCCGAGCAGTGGCGCTGGTGGAACGACCTGCAGCGGATCTCGACCTCGCCAGAGAACGCGGCGCGGCTGATGATCGAGCTGGGCAAGATCGACGTGAGCCATATGCTGGCCCAGGTTTCGGTTCCGACTTTGGTGACGCACAGCGTGAACGATGCCGCGGTCCCGTTCTCCTCAGGGCGCGAACTGGCGAGTTCGATCCCCGGCGCGCGCTTCGTGCCGCTCGAGAGCTGCAACCATGTGATCCTGGACCACGAACCGGCCTGGCCGCGCTTCCTGGAAGAGATCCGCGCCTTCCTGCACGAGGACGGCGATACGGTGCGCCGCCGCTCGGCCGGCTGAGATTCAAGTCACCCCTACACCATGCGATCAGGCACACCGCCTCTTCCCCGCTTGTGGGGGAAGGATACGAAGGCTTAGCGAACGCAGTGAGCTTAGCCGGAGTTGGATGGGGGGTGGCGCCGCACGAGCAGCGGAGGCATTGCACGCTTTGATACCGCGTAGCACATCAGCATTTGTCGGCTATGATCGTGCGGCGGCACCCCCCATCCCAACCTTCCCCCACAAGGGGGGAAGGGGCTTACTGTGCGAACTTGCGCGCTGGGGCATTCCACATGCGATTGCTCTTCGTCGGGCGCGCTTGACTCTTTGAGGACGGCTGGGCGTAATTTGCCCTTCCCCGTCATTCGAAGAGTTTTTCCATGAGCAAGGTTGTTCAGCGCATCGATCTGGATTCCATGAGTCCGGGCACCGAGCGCTTCGTGAAGGCGCACCGCTACGGCAAGCCCGGCGCGCGGCCGAAGGCCTATCTGCAGGCCTCGCTCCATGCCGACGAGATTCCGGGCATGCTGGCGGCGCATCACCTGATCGGCCTGCTCGACGACGCCGACAAGCGCGGCGAGATCAAGGGCGAGATCATCGTGGTGCCGGTCGCCAATCCCGTGGGCGCCGGCCAGGTCATCAACACCACTTTCGCCGGCCGCTACGATTTCCGCAGCGGCATCAACTTCAACCGCCGCTGGCCCGACCTGTCCCAGGGCCTTGCCGCCAAGGTGAAGGGCAAGCTCGGCAAGGATGCCGAGGCCAACATCGCCATCGTGCGCCAGGCGCTGGGCGAGACCGTCGATCAGATCTATGCGGTCGGCGAGAATGCCAAGCTGCGGCGCGAGCTGATGCGCCTCGCCTACGACGCCGACATCGTGCTCGACCTGCATTGCGACGATATCGCGCTGATGCATATCTACACCACTAACCAGTTCTGGCCGCGCGCCCAGGACCTGGCCGCCGAAGTCGGTGCGGCGGCTGTGCTGCTGTGCGACGATTCCGGCGCGGCGTCGTTCGACGAGAGCTTCTTCCTGCCGTGGTACCGGCTGCAGAAGGAAGTCGGGCCGGACTATCCGGTGCCGGCGCCCGTCCTCACCTCGACCATCGAGTTCCGCGGCCAGGCCGACGTCTATGACGAGCTGGCGAGCCAGGACGCGCGCGGCTTGTTCCGCTTCCTGCAGCGGCGCGGGCTGATCGCCGGCGATCCCGGGCCGGTGCCCGCGCTGAAGGGCAAGGTCACCAACCTCGACGCCTGCGAGATCCTGCGCTCGCCGAGAGCCGGCATCATCGCCTATCGCAAGCGCGAGGGCGACGTGGTGAAGGCCGGCGACGTGATCGCCGACATCGTCGATCCGCTGGCCGACGATCCGAAGCAGGCACGGCTCGAACTGCGCTGCCAGTCCGACGGGCCGATCCTGTCGATCCGCGCCATGAAGGCGATTGCAGCAGGCGATTCCGTGGTCATGATCGTCGGCGACAAGGCGATGCCCAATCCGACCGGATTGATGCTGAGCGACTAGCGATGGCCGGGTTCACGGTCTTCGGCGCTGCCGGCTCCGGCTCCATTCCCGTCGAGGCGGCGCTGACCCTGCTCGGCATTCCGTACGAACTGATCGAAGGCGTCACCTGGCAGGACGAAGCGGCACGCAAGCGCGTCGAGACTGTGAACCCGATGCGCCAGGTGCCGGCCCTGGTGTTCCCGTCGGGCGAGATCATGACCGAGAGCGCCGCGATCCTGATCCACCTGGCGGACGCGCATCCGCAAGCGCGGCTGGCGCCGCCGATCGGCGATCCCAGGCGCGCGCAGTATCTGCGCTGGATGGCTTATGTTTCGTCGGCGATCTACGCGCTGTTCTGGATCAAGGGCGACCCGATGCGCATCGCCGCCAGCAAGGAGGATGCGCCGCGGGTGATCGACCGGGTGCACGGCCGCATCGCCGCCTGCTGGGCCGCCATGGACAAGCAGATCTCGCCCGGCCGCTACATCCTTGGCGATGCGCTCACGGTGCTCGATCTCTATGTCACCGTGGTCTCGCGCTTCGGCCCCTGGCGCACGCGCTTCTACAAGACGGCGCCCAGGATGGCCGAGATCGTCCGCCGCGTGGACGCCGACCCGCGCCTCAAGGATTTCTGGGCGCGGCGATACCCGTTCGAAGAGGGGTGGGAGCGGTAACCTCGGACTGTCCAGCTAGGGCTGGTCTGTTCGTACCGGGATACTTTGCCTCGCTGCAACGTCGACGATGCGCTTGAGCCCCTCGGACTGCGACGAAAGAAAAAGGCAGTGAAACGGCCGGGGAGGCCGATTGAACCGGTCGTTGTCCGTGACGGCCTTGGACCACCAATCACCAGTGTCGCGCAAAACTCTAAGCAGTGTCGCCAACTCGTCGTCGCTTGCTTCTGCCAACACGCGGTCCGCATGCTCCACGAGCAGGATATAGGCATCCGCGGGGAGCCATTCGTCCATATACGCGAGGCACTCCCTGAGCGCGTCCCAATTCTCACCGAAGCCATCGAACAACTGCAGAGCAGCGCCGAACTCGTCCATCAAGGACTGAGTCGTCCGCATCTTGGAACCGCGCAGTTGCCTCGTGCAGACATTTAGGCCGGCGCGGTCATAGAACCCGCTCGGAATCCAGCGCTTGCGCTCCGGTTCGCCAGCACCGACGTAGATCCACGGCACCTCCAGCCTGAATAGATACTCTTGGCGTGTGGTCTCCATCGTGGCCCCTTATCTCAGGTCCGCTTGTTGCCGATCGAGATGCCCCGCCCGGCTTGCGGCGGACGCGGGAGCGTATCGTGCACCGCCTTGATCTCGGCCAGCTTGTTGAAGAACTCGTCCGGCATCTCGGCAACCCGGCGCAGGTGGAAGTTCATGAACAGCAGCAGCCATTCGCAGGTTGCGGCGATGGTGCCGTCGGTCTTGCGCATGATGTTGAACCAGCGGATGCGCTTGCGGTCGAAGTCGATGAGGATGGTCTCGACCGAGAAGCTTTCCCCCAGCAGCAGTTCGGCCTGGTAGGTGAGGTGGTTCTCGGCCGAGAAG
>DATEOK010000464.1:0-10172 GCA_035274225.1 Dongiaceae bacterium | reverse complement strand
CCCCGGGCGGATTGCTGCCGGGTGCGACAGGACGAGTATCCCTGGGGCCATACGTCACCTCTAGGGAGCTGTCCCTACCGAGACCGTGGTCTCGGCACACGGCGCCCACCTGCTGAGTGCAGGCCTTAGAGGATCATGCGTGCCATCGGCCTATGTGGCGCCGCCCACTTTACCAACCCGGTTTTGCCAGGACTTTCTCGATTGATTGATGCCGTTGAGACCCAAGCGCTGAAGGCCAACCTCCGGCGCGAGGCTGGCGTGCGCCGCAAGCAGGCGCACGCCGCGCACCCGCAGGCGGGCCTCGCGCTGATGCAGCATTTCAAGCAGTCGGTCGACGTGCCGGCCGGCGCCGCCGTCTCCGGCTTTTGGCCGATGGGCGAGGAGATCGACGTCAAGCCGCTATTGGCACAGCTCCACGCCTCTGGGCATCCGATCGGGCTGCCGGTGGTGGTGAAGAAGGGCCAGCCGCTGCTCTTCCGCCAGTGGCATCCCGGCATGGCGCTGGTGAGTGGCGGCTTCGGTACGGAGGTGCCGCCGCCGAGCGCACCAGAGGTCGAGCCGCAGGTGCTGATCGTGCCGCTGCTGGCGTTCGATGCGGAGGGCTATCGCCTCGGCTATGGCGGCGGCTTCTATGACCGCACCCTCGACAAGCTGCGCACCGGCAGCGCGGCCGATCCACTGGCGGTAGGTGTCGCGTTCTCGGCGCAGCACGTGGCACGCGTGCCACGCGACGACTATGACCAGCCGCTAGACTGGATCGTGACCGAGAAAGCCGCGCATCATTTCGCGAGCGTCCCTGCCGAGGTGATCGCCGCCATGAATCAGGTTTGGTAGCCATGCGTCTGTTGTTCTGCGGCGACATCGTGGGAAGGGCCGGGCGCGACGTCGTCGTCGAGCGCCTGCCGGCACTGAAGCGCGACCACAAGATCGATTTCGTGGTGGCGAACGGCGAGAACGCCGCCGGCGGCTTCGGCATCACCAAGAAGATCTGTGACGACCTCTACGGCGCCGGCGTCGATTGCGTCACCACCGGCAACCATGTCTGGGACCAGAAGGAGACGGTCGGCTTCATCGGCAATGATGCGCGCCTGCTGCGGCCGTTCAACTTCCCGGCCGGCACGCCGGGCAAGGGAGCCGGCATCTACCAGACGGCCAGGGGCAAGAAGGTCGGCGTCATCAACCTGATGGGCCGCCTGTTCATGGACCCGCTCGACGATCCGTTCCAGCAGATCGACCAGCTGCTGAACGGACATCGCCTGGGCGGCAATTGCGACGCCGTCATCCTCGACTTCCACGGCGAGGCGACCAGCGAGAAGATGGCGATGGGCCACGTGGTCGATGGTCGCGTGTCGCTATGCGTCGGCACCCACACGCATGTGCCGACCGCCGATCACATGATCCTGGCCAAGGGCACCGCCTATCAGTCGGACGCCGGCATGTGCGGCGACTATGATTCCGTCATCGGCATGGAGAAATCGATGCCGATCGCCCGCTTCACCCGCAAGATGCCGACCGAGCGCCTGTCCGCCGCCAATGGGCCGGGCACGCTGTGCGCGGTGCTGGTGGAGACGGATGATGCGACCGGGCTGGCGAAGTCGGTGCAGCCGGTGCGGCTGGGCGGGAAGCTGAGCCAGACAAGCATCGCTGGCTAGCTGTCGCTTCTTCACATGTTATCCCGGCCAAGCCGCGCAGCGGCGCAGAGCCGGGACCTATGCCATCTCACCGCAGCGCTTTTAGTCCGTATGGGTCCCGGGTCGCGCAGCTTCGCTGCTTGCCCGGGATGACAGTATTGAAGAGCGTGGATGGCGCTTACCCATGCCTCGCCTGCGAATCCTTCGGCGCTTCCGCCCTCTCATTCATCCCATAGTCACGCACCACGCTCGCGATGCGCAGGCGGTAGTCCGAGAAGATGCCGCCGCGGCCCTTTGCCTGCGCGGCGCGGTGGTCCGCCAGGTTGCGCCAGCGCGCGACCGCGTCCTCGTCGCGCCAGAAGGAGAGGGAGAGGACCTTGCCCTTGTCGGTCAGGCTCTCGAAGCGTTCGACCGAGATGAACCCATCGATCTTCTCGAGCTGCGGCTTCAGCGCGGCGGCGAGGTCGAAATAGTCGCTGCGGTGATCGGGATCGGGCCAGACTTCGAAAATGACGGCGATCATGCAATACCTCCGAACAATGGGATGCGGCTGTTGATGTACTTCCGGTACTCTATCGGGCCGGCGAGCGCGGCGATATCGAGACCCTGCGCGGTCAGCGCCCGGATGCCTGCCGCCGCGATGGCGGTAGCAATGGCCTGTCCGGCGCAGGCGTGCCGGCCGGCACCGAAGGTGAAGCTCCGGCGGTCGGCGCGGTCCGGATCAAAGACATGCGGCCGCTCGCAATGCGCCGGGTCGCGGTTGGCGGCAGCGAGCACGACCAGGATCTGATCGCCCCGTTTCAGCGCCTCGCCCGCGATCACGCAATCCTCCGCAACGAAGCGGCGGGTGTTGTGCACCGAGGGGTCGTGGCGCGCGACCTCCTCGATGACAGGCTGGAGCAGCGCATCCTCGTCGGCGATCCGGCGGCGCAGCTGCGGGCGGTGCGCCAGCGCGAGCAATGTATTGCCGATCAGGCCGGCGGTTGCTTCGCAGGTCTGCGACATGAATCCGACGAGATTGGCGAGGACAGCTTCGCGTTCGCCGAGTCCAAGCTCACGCAGCCGCTCGGCATGCGAGGCAAGGCCGTTGTTCCGCTGCCAGGCATCATGCAGCACCTGCAACAGCGACTCCGCGGCCGTATTGCTGTGCGCGATCTCATGCGGGCCGCTGAGCGGCGACAGGCAGCGCACAAAGTCGCCAGTCAACGCCGCGCATTGACCGGCGGTATCCTCCGGCAGGCCGATCATCTGCGCCACCACGCGCACCGGCAAACTGGCACTGAAAAGGTCGAGCCCCTGGCGCTGCTGGATAGGAAGCGTGCGGGCCAGCACCGTCGCGTCGCGCCGCGCGAGGTCCGCAACCTGTGCGGCATCGCATGCGGAGAGGTACGCCTCGATCGCTGCCTTGGCCTGGGCATGGCGCGGTCCGTCGTTCATCCGCACCAGGTCCTTGAATATCTCGCCGGCCGGAGCGCCTGCGATCGCGGCCGGCACCGGTTCAGCCGGGGACCGCACGCGCACGTATTCGCTCGACAACACCTCGGTGACGTCCCTGGCGCCGAGCGCAATCCACAGGCCAAGACGATGCTCCCGATAGAACGGACGGTAGGCCAGCAAGGCTGCGTAATAGGGATAGGGATCAGGGTGAGCGGCCGCCGTCAGCAGGCTTTCGGGGAACAACACCACTTCTTCGGACAATGCAGGCGACATGATAAAGACCTTGCCGTAGGAGACGCGCAAGTGTCGCGCGATCAGCGTGCAAGGTCACGCTAGGATGGTTTGGTCCCGGACGAACGGTGCAGGAGGGGCTTAGTGCGCGGCCGGTCCCGGCACCGACTTGAGGGCCTCAGGCGTGAAGCCGACCTGCTCCAGCTGGTGCAATGTTTGCCAGCCCTCGCCGAAATCCACCACGCAGCTCAGGCCCGACGGCGTTGTCTTGATCACCGTGAATGTGCCGCTCGGTGCTAGGAAGATCTCCACCAGCGTTCCATCTTTTGAGACACCGTGCCCCAGAATCTTCTCGCCATATTCCGAGCGCAGCTTGTCGTCGGCGCCGTCGTGCGACATGCAGCTGCGCTGCGCTGGTTCAGATGTCTCGCCCGGCCGTTGGCTCTGAACGGGCGATTCGGCGTAGGCGGTTCCGACCGCCAGCACGCAAAACAGAGCCGATGCCGCAATCGCACGGCCGGAATTCGTTGCAATGTTGCGCATTGCGACCTCCATGGACACGGCTCCTCTGACCAAGAACGCCGGCGCCGGAAAAGGGTTCCGCACGGTGGGAGAGGGCGTTGCTTGGCCGCCCCGCGATTCATGCATGGCTCCCCTCAAGAGGCGCCTCCGGACTCTCCTGCCATCGTTTGGTATCGAGCGAACTATGATCTCTTGTTTCGCCGCCAGGATTTCTTAGAGTCGCACCATGAGCACGCTGGACCAGAACAGCCTCGAGAGCTTTGCGAAGATCATCGGCGATGCGACCCGCATCCGCATGCTGCAGCTGCTGATGGAGGGCCGCGCGCTGACCGCCAAGGAGCTGGCCTATGGCGCGCGGGTCGAGCCCGCCACCGCCACGCAGCATCTGCGCCGCCTGCTGGAAGGCGGGCTGTTGTCGGCGAAGGCGCAGGGCCGGCACAAGTATTTCAAGCTCGCCTCGCCGGTGGTCGCGGAACTGATGGAGCTGATGATGGTGCTGGCGCCGGAGGAGAGGGGGCGGTCGGTCGGGCCGCGGGTCGAGGAGCCGCTGCGCCGCGGCCGCATGTGCTACGACCACCTGGCCGGCGAGCTCGGCATCGGCATCACCGAAGCGCTGGTGAGTCACGGCATCCTGCGCAAGGAGGCGGACGCCTTCGCGCTCACCCGGCGCGGCGCCGACTGGTTCGCCGAACTCGGGATCGACGTCGACGCCGCCCGCGCCCTGCGCCGCAAGTTCGCCGCCACCTGCCTCGACTGGAGCGAGCGCCGCGACCATCTCGGCGGCGCCCTCGGCGCCGCCTTGGCCGAGCGCCTGGTCGACCTCGGCTGGATCGCCCGCAAGCGCAACAGCCGCGCCGTGAGCGTCACGGAGGCCGGACGCCGGAAGCTGGCGGAGGAATTCAGGCTGGATCTCTGAAATCGGACATCCGCAAGCGGCTTGCAGAATCCGGCGGATGGGCGTGGAATGACCCGCTCCAAGCGGAGGCGGTCATGAGCAAGCATGAAAAGCCCAGCTTTTCCTACGTCATCTATATCGGCGCGGCGCCGGACCGGGTCTGGCAGGCGCTGACCGACGGCACGCTGACCCGGCAATACTGGTATGGCCGGCGCGTGGAATCCGACTGGAAGGTCGGCTCGACCGTGACCTTCTGGTACGATGCGGCGGATGGCGAAGCGGTCAGCGACCGCGGCATCGTGCTGGAGAGCAAGCCGCCGCGGCATCTCTCCTATACCTTCCATGTCGAGTTCGACGACGAGCTCAGGGACGAGCATCCTTCGCGCGTCATCTTCGCTCTCGAGGCGATCGGCGAGGAGACCAAGCTCACGCTGACGCACGATGAATTCGAGCCGAAGAGCCAAGCGCTCGAAGGTTGCCGCGCCGGCTGGCCGGTGATCCTCAGCAGCCTCAAGAGCCTGCTAGAAACGGGCGAGCCGCTGGTGCTCTCGTCGGCAGAAGCTGCCGCGGAAGCCGCCGCAGCTTAGCCCTATTTCTTGCACACGATCTCGTCGAACACCTTGCACTTATCCTTGGTGCAGAACTGGCCGTCGAGCCGCGCGGCCTTTACCCTTCTCGTCTCGGTGTCGACCTTGGCGGCTTGGGTGAAGCCCTGCTGCTGGCAGAAGGCGAGGGCGACCGCGTTGTTGGTCGACTTGCCGCAATCGTCGCCATCCAGCTCCTCGCAGGCAAACAGGCGATGGCCGGCATTGGTCGTCGGGCCGCTGTAGTGCTTCGAGGCCGGCGTTGCGGCCGGTGGACTGGGATCGGCGACGAGCGGTCCATCCGGGTTCGTCACCAGCGGCCCGACGGTTGTCGGCGTCGGCGGCGGGAACACGAACAGCACGTTCGACGCCATGCCATAGACATGGCCTTGCGGACCGATCGCGGGCGTGACGGTGCCGCCGCCGACCCAGGAGACTTCCGCCATCTTCGCCAGCGTCCGGCTGTGCAGGGTCACGAACGATCCGGCAGTGGAAATGAAGACGTGGGAAATCGACGCAGCCGCCGGCACCATCGACTCGCCCGGCAGGCCGATGGTGCGATCGAGGGTTTGGCCCCGCAGGGTATACAAGGTCCGCAGTCCGACGAGCGCCAGCCGCCCATCGGCCAAGCGCGTCGCGGACGCCTGCGAGGCCGGCCCCTTGATCGCGGGCCAGGCGTTCATGTTCGGGCCGGCGAACACGGTGCTGGTCTTGCCGTCATTGTTGACGGTCGAGATCACCGTGTGCCCGTCGCTCATGACCATGGGCGCCGACAGCAAGCGTCGGCCTTCGTCATGGACGCGGAAGATCTCCTGGAACTGCCGGTTTGAGAAAGTGAAACCGACCAGGTCCTGGAACTGGTTCGACACCAGGATGAATGGCGTCCCGCCGCCCTCGTAGGTGAAGACCGCGGCGCCGGGACGCGGAATTTTGATGTCTTCCGGCAGATAGGTCGCGGGATCCTGCTCGACCGGCAGGCCGCTCGGGTTGAAGTCGGCGCCGAACAGGCAGCTGAAGGTGATCGGCGGCACCAGGCAATAGAGCGGGATGCTGCTGCTGCCGGTCGCCTGATAGACGACGCTCTTGACCTTGATGTTGCCGATGATCGCGCCGTCCTTGGCGAAGGCGACGAGACGGGTGTCGTAGCCGCCGGTCAGCCGGTTGGGATAGTCCATCGGCACCATGATCGCTTCGTCGCCCTGGTGCTGCCAGACGTTGGGCGCCGCGGTGACCGTCGGGCCGTCGAACTCGACGGGAAAGTCCTGCTGCCAGATGCGCAGGCCGCTCGGCAGGAACTTGTAGAGGATCGCGGAATAGGTCTTGCGCGGCGGGTTGAGCTGGTTGTTCTGCACCGTCCGCGTGCCGATGACGTAGACCGCGCCCTCCGAATCGATGACCGGCGGCGCCGTGATGGTGAAGCCGGGCGTGATCTGCTGGGTCCAGCCGCGCGTGCCGTCGGACTGCAGCGACATCACCTGGCCTTGCTGGTTGGCGAGATAGACCGTGCCACTGGGCGCGATCACCGGCCCGCTGCCCGGCGCGAAGGTGCCGAGCCCGGTGACGGTCAGCGGCCGTTCGGCCGGGAGCGTCTCCACCTCGACAAAGCTGCTGTTGGGTCCGTCGGCGTGCGGACGTTCCCAGGCGGATGCGCTGGAGGCCGCAATGGCAAAGAGGATTGCCGCGACGGCGGCGCCGCGGCCAACTGAAGTTGCCCTCATCCTGTCAGCCCTCTTGTCGGATCAAGGTTCGCAGACCGATCGACTCGAGTAGCAACATACAACAGCTATTGAGGACTCCCCAACGCAAACCGATGAAATTGACCTGGAGTCCAGCAAATGTGCGCGCCGTCACACCCGGCCGGGGCGGTGCGACGGCGCGTTCGCCGGTGCCTACATTTGCAGACGATCTGGTCGAACATTTTGCACGTCTTCTTGGTGCAATATTGGTCGAGACCGGCGAGCCGCTGGACGTCTCCTCAGCGGAAACATCTGCCGAAGCTGCGGACGCCGCAGCCTCGGGCAACGTTCGGCCGCCCAGTCCTGCTAATTGCTCGCGCACACGATCTTGCTGAACACCTTGCACTTCTTCTTGGTGCAGGCGTGGCCGTCGAGCGTCTGGGCCTGCACCTTCTTGGTGTCGGTGTCGATGTTGTTGACCGACTTGAACCCCTGCTGCTCGCAGAACGCCTGGGCGATCTGCTTCGCATCGTTCTTGCCGCAATCGTCGCCGTCGGTGTTGCCGCACGCCAGCAGGCGGTTGCCGTCGGCAGTCAGCGGCGGCTTGTAGGCGTGGCGCGCCGATTGTGCTGGTTGCGTGGGCTGGCCGGTGCCTTGATTCGTTGGCTCCGGCATGCTCGGTGAGGATGGACTGGTCGAGGCGCTGCCCGTGCTGGTCTGGGTCGTGTTGGCTTGGCCCGGCCCGGGGAATACGTACATCCGGCTGCCGACGATCGCATACACGTTGCCCTGCGGCCCGATCACCGGCTGCCATAACCCGCCGCCGGCCCAGTTGAAGCGGGCCACCTCCTGGAACGTGTTTGCGTCGTAGGTGATGAGCGCATCGTTGGTGGATACGAAGATGTGCATGCGGGTCGCCGCCGCCGACGCCATCGAGGCATCGCTGCCGAGGTAGATCTTGTTCTCCACCTTGGCGCCCTGCAGGATGACCATCAGATTGTAGTTTGTGACCACGGCTACCTTGCCGCTGGCGAGTTGCGTTGGTGCTGTCTTTGTCACTACGTCCTTGACGACTGGCAGCGGATTCATATTGGGGCCGGCGAAGCGAATGCCGGCTGGCGTGCTGACGACGGTGTGGCCGTCCGGCGTGACCATCGGCGTGGATCCGAAGTAGCGAAAGTCGCCGTCCTCGTGGACGCGGAAGACTTCCTGGAACGTCAGATTGCTGAACGTGTAGCCGACGAGATCCTGCAGGTTGCTCGCCACGATGATGAACGGCGTGCCGCCACCGGCATAGGTGAACAGCGCGACGGTAGGCTGCGGCCACAGGAACTTGCGCTCCGGGACCGGTTGCGACGTGAACCCATATGGCGGCAGCAGGTCGAGGATGTCGTCCCAGCTGAGGTCTGGCCCGCCGGTGAGCGTCGGCGATTCGTACGCCACCATCACGTCGCCGATGACCTGCCCCGTGGTCGAGAAGGCGATCAGGCGCGTCTCGTAGGCTCCGGTATTCGGGATCACATCGGTGATCGGCACCATGATCGCTTCAGTGCCATTGTACTTCCAGATGTTGGGCGCGGCGGTGGTGATGGCATTGGCGGCGTTGCCGGGGAATGGCGTCTGATAGAGCCATCCGCCGCCCAGCGTGAACTTGTGGAGCGTCGATTTCTGCACCTTGACCGGTGGCGACACGCGGTGGTCGGTGTAGTTCTCAATCCCGATCACGTAGATCGAGCCTTCCGAATCGAGTGTGGGAGAGGCGACGATCATCTGGCGCGGAAGATCGCGGCTCCACCACAGCGTTCCGTCCGGATGGAACGCCATCAGCTTGCCCTGCGCGGTACCGATGATGACCGTGCCGTCGGCCGCGATGACGGGGCCTGCGCCCGCCGCCAGGCCGTCAAGCTGTTCGATCGTCTTGATCGGCGCCGTGGCGGGGATCGACGTCGTGTCGAAGAAGCCCGAATTGCTGCCGACCGAGTGAGGCCGTTCCCAGGAATAGCCGGCGGCGCTGGTGGCGTAGAGCGCGATGGTGGCGACGATCGAGAAATGCAGTGCGGCAGAAAGCTTGGTTCGCAGCAAGTCGGGCCTCCTTCATTGGCGGCGCGCGTCAGCCCGACAACCGGCGCCGCAATGCTTGGCTGAAGATCCTATGTTGGGGGCGCAACGATAGCCCGATTCCGCGGCGCATCAATCGCGGTCAGCCGGTGATAACGGATTTGTGCGCGTCTTTCCGTGCCATGGGCGGCGAAAGCGCCACGAATAAAAGCCCGCCCGGAACCCGGGCGGGCTAGCGAGGAGGGGGTGAAATTGCCCTCTGCTTGGACGTCACATTTCGCACGCGATCGTGTCGAACACCTTGCACTTGTTCTTGGAGCAGAACCGTCCGTCGAGCGTCTCGGCCTTCACCTTCTTGCTGTCGACATCGTAGTCCTTGACCTTCGGATACCCCTCCTTCTGGCACCAGGCGAGCGAGATGTCGGTGTGGTCGCCCTTGCCGCAGTC
Organism: Dongiaceae bacterium; assembly: GCA_035274225.1. Classification (GTDB taxonomy): domain Bacteria; phylum Pseudomonadota; class Alphaproteobacteria; order Dongiales; family Dongiaceae; genus Dongia_A. Next base: position 691 of record DATEOK010000464.1, on the reverse strand, counting down.
GTCCTGGTCCAGCTCCTCGCAGGCAAACAGGCGATTGCCGTTGGTGGTCATCGGCGGCTTGTATTCTTTCTCCTGCGGCGCCGCCGATTCTGGATTGGTCGAGATTTCTATGCCGCTCTGCGGCAGGCGCGTGGTCGCGTTGCCCAGCTTCGGCGGCGGGAACACGAACAGGATGTCGGAAGCGATGGCGTAGACGTGGCCTTTTGGCCCGATCGCTGGCGGATTGGCTCCGCCACCGACCCAGTCGAGGCGCGCCACTTCTGCCAAGGTACTGGCATCGTAGGTCACGAAGCCATCTGCGCCGGAGACGAAAAGATGCGTCCGCGAGGCGGCTGCCGATGCGATCGAGTTGCCGGCGCCGTCCATGCCATTGAATGGCCGGCCATCCTTGAGGATCACGACCTTGCCGAGACGGTCCACCAGTGCGACGCGGCCATCCGCCATGCGCGTCGGCGCCGCCCAGACTTCGTTGATGGTCTTGGCAGGAGAGATCGGGTTGCCATTCGGCTTGGTGAAGACGATCCGTCCGCCGGCGGCAGGAAGCTCCAGGCCGAGATTGTCCTTTTTCGAGGTCTGCTCACCGATCAACGTGTGGCCATCGGGAAGGACCATCGGCGGCGTGCGCATGAAGACGCCATTCTCGTGCACCCTGAACGTCTCGGTGAATTGCTGGCCGGAGAAGGTGAAGCCG
>DATEOK010000463.1:0-7837 GCA_035274225.1 Dongiaceae bacterium | reverse complement strand
CGCCGGCTACGCGCTGGGCCGGTTTCCCGTATCCGGCAAGGAGATATTCTTCCTTATCCTTCTGCTCGGCCTGATTATCCCCTACCAGGCCCTGCTCACGCCGCTGTTCTTCATGTTCGTCCAGCTGAAGCTGCACAATTCGCTGGTCGGCCTCGCCATCATCCACACCGCGATCCAGCTGCCGTTCAGCGTCTATCTGATGCGCAACGCGTTCGAGGCGGTGCCGCGCGAGCTGGAAGAGGCGGCGGTGATCGACGGGTGCAACTCCTTCCAGGTCCTGACCCGTGTCTGCCTGCCGGCGATCGTGCCGGCCGTCATCACCGTCTCGCTGTTCGCCTTCATCACCTCGTGGAACGAGTTCCTGGCGGCGCTGGTGGTGATGAACAAGGACTCGGCCTTCACCCTGCCCCTCATTCTCGCCGCGGCGCGGCAGCAGACCAGCATCGGTGGCACGGATTGGGGCATGCTGCAGGCCGGCGTCACGATCTCGATCATCCCTTGCATGGCGTTCTATCTTCTGCTGCAGAAATACTACGTCTCCGGCTTCCTCAACGGCGCGATCAAGTAATGGACAACACTGACACACCACCGCCTTCGCCTGATAAGTCCGCGCCGCCCCTGCGTGGCACGCCGACCATCCGTGACGTTGCCCGGATGGCCGGAGTCTCGATCGGCACAGTCTCGAAGGCGCTGAACGCCGGCGGCCGCTTGCGCCAGGAGACGCGCGACAACGTGCTCAGGGTCGCGAGAGAAATCGGTTACCGGCCCAACGACCTGGCGCAGAGCCTGCACCGGGCGAAGTCACGCACAATCGGCATCATCTCTAACGACAGCTTCGGGCGATTCACCTTTCCGATCGTCGAGGCGCTGGAGGAGCGGTTGGCCGAGGAAGGGATCGCCGTCTTCATGTGCAACGCGACTGATGATCCCGCACGCGAGCGCCAGCATCTAGACCAGCTCCTGGGCAAGCGGGTGGATGGTCTGGTCGTTACCGCCCGACGCGCCGACAAGCGCGTGCCGATCGGCCCCCTCGCCCACGGCTTGCCGGTCATCTACGTGTTCTCCCAGGCGGACGACCCGCATTCGCTGTCGCTGCTGCCAGATGACGAAGGGGGCGCGATGCTGGGCGTGTCGCACCTGGCTGCCATCGGCCGCAGGCGCATCGCGCATATCACCGGGCCGGAGCATTTCGAAGCGGTGCGATTGCGCAAGGCAGGCTATCTCGGCGCACTCAAAGCCGCCGGTCTCTCCCCGTCCGACGATTTCTACCTGCCGGGCGTCTGGTCGGAGGCGTGGGGCCGCGAGGCAGTCGGCCGCCTGTTCGGCCGCAAGAAGACGCCGGACGCGCTGTTCTGCGGCAACGACCAGATCGCCCGCGGTGCGGCCGATGCCTTGCGCGAGCGTGGCCTGTCGGTGCCGGACGACGTGGCGATCGTCGGCTTCGACAATTGGGAGGTCATGACGCTGGCCGCCCGGCCGCCCTTGACCAGCGTCGACATGAATCTGCGGACTCTCGGGCGTGAGGCAGGAGAGCGGCTGCTCGAGATGGTCGGCGGCAAGCGCGTGCGGGGCGTATGGCGGCGGCCATGCTCCCTGGTGGTCCGGCAATCGACCGTTGCCGAAGCATAGGGAAATTTGAAATGAGCGCATTCAAACCGGTGAGATTTGTCGATGTGCATTTGGAAGGCGATTTTTGGCGGGAACGGCTTGAGACTGTGCTGACCCGCACCATCCCAAGCCAGCATGTGCAGCTTGGCGAGCACGGCATCCTCGACTCCCTGACCCTGCCGAACCCGCCGCCACCGCTGCGCTTCCGGCGCAACCATCACAATTTCACGGTCCAGGTGTTTTGGGATTCCGATGTCGGCAAGTGGATCGAGGCCGCGTCCTATGCCCTGTCTCACCGCCGCGATGCCGGCATTGAATCCAAGATCGAGGACATCACCGACAAGCTCGAGCGCGCCCAGGCCCCGGACGGCTACGTCAATTGCTGGTACTTGCAACGCGAGCCGGACAAGCGATGGACCAATCTGCGCGATAACCACGAGCTCTACAATCTCGGCCACCTGATCGAGGGCGCGATAGCCTATTTCCTGGCGACCGGACGGCGTCGCTTGCTGGGAATCCTGGAGCGCTACGTTGAGCACGTGCGCACGACCTTCGGGCCCGGATCGAACCAGAAGCATGGCTACTGCGGCCACCAGGAGATCGAGCTGGCGCTGATCCGGCTCTATCACCTGACCGGAGAACGCAAGCACCTGGACCTCGCCAGCTATTTCATCAACCAGCGCGGCAAGCAACCGCATTACTTCGACGAGGAGGCGCGCCGGCGCGGCGAGGATCCGAAAGACTTCTGGGCCAAGAGCTACGAGTACAACCAGTCGCACCTGCCGGTGCGCGAACAGACCAAGGTCGTCGGCCATGCCGTGCGTGCCATGTACATGTATTCGGCCATGGCCGACTTGGCGGCCGAGCTCAAGGACGACAGCCTCAAGCGCACGCTGGAGGTGCTGTGGGCCGATGTCATCGGCTCCAAGATATATATCACCTCCGGCCTCGGCCCGGCGGAAGCGAACGAGGGCTTCACAGAGGACTATGACTTGCCGAATGACACGGCCTACGCGGAGACCTGCGCGTCGGTGGCGCTGATTTTCTGGGCGCAGCGCATGCTGCACCTGGACTTGTCGGGCAAGTACGCCGACGTGATGGAACAGGCGCTGTTCAACGGCGCGCTCACCGGCCTCGCGCGCGACGGGCAGCATTACTTCTATTCCAATCCGCTGGAGAGCGACGGCCGGCACAGCCGCTGGGCGTGGCATCACTGCCCCTGCTGCACCATGAACTCGTCTCGCTTGGTCGCGTCGGTCGGCAGTTACTTTCTTTCGTGCCGCGACGATGCGATCGCCTTCCACCTCTATGGCGGCATCGGCGCCACCGTGGACCTGGCTGGTGGAAAGGTGGCCTTGCGCGAAGTGAGCAGCTATCCGTGGTCCGGCGACATCCGGATCGAGATCAATCCAGAGACGCCTTTCTCATTTGATCTGAAGCTGCGCATCCCGGGTTGGTGCCGGAACGCCACGGCGTCGGTGAATGGCGCGCCGGTCGCCGTCGAGCAAGCGACCCGGGACGGCTACCTCGCCATCTCTCGCAAGTGGCAGGCCGGCGACGTGGTGACACTGGAGCTGCCAATGCCGGCGCAGCGCATCTATGCGCACCCGGCGGTTCGCATGGACGTGGGGCGTGTGGCGCTGAAGCGTGGGCCTCTGGTCTATTGCGTCGAGGAGGCCGACAATCCCGGCGGGCCGGTCCAGCGATTGAGACTGCCGCGCCGATCGACCGTGAAGCCGGAACGACGCTCCGATCTGTTCGGTGGAATCGTTACCCTGACCGCCGATGCAGCGCGCCTGCAGGAGAATGGCTGGCAGAGCACGCTCTACCGCAGCGATCCGCCCGCGGAGGCGACGACAACCTTGACCGCTCTGCCGTACTATCTGTGGGCCAATCGCGGAGCGGGCTCGATGCTGGTGTGGCTGCCGGAATCGTAGCATCGCGATCATTTGTGATCGAGATTCCTGGAACGAAAAGCCGCGCACGCTGTTTATGCGTCTGCCGATTCCGCAATTTTTGCGGATGGGGTGCGGCGGTCGCGTGACTGCCACCAGGCTTCGTTTCAGGTCGAGGGGTCCACATCAATGGCGAGCGCTGCAAGCGCCCTCCGTCCGCATGGGCACGCGACGGCCGTTTCCGTCATCGGGGCCGGCGCGTCGAGCAGGATTCTCTATGTCACGCCCGAGATTTCCGATTTCGTGAAGGCCGGCGGCCTTGGCGATGTTTCCGCGGCGTTGCCGCGAGCGCTGACCGCCGCACGCTGCGATGTCCGGATTCTCGTTCCAGGCTATCGCCAGGTCGTGAAGCGCTGCGACCGGATGGAAATCGTCGGGCGGCTGGATGGCGTCGCCGGCATTCCGCCGTGCGAGATCGGGCAGGTTCGCATGTCCGACGGCCTGATCGCCTACATCGTCCTCGCGCCAAGCCTGTTCGATCGTGACGGAACTCCGTACGGCAACGCCCTTGGCGGCGACTGGAGCGACAACGACATCCGGTTTGCCCGCCTCGCCCTTGCGGCGGTGGACATCGCGGGTGGACGCGCAGGTTTAAGCTGGCGGCCTAACCTGCTGCATTTGAACGATTGGCCCACAGCCCTCGCGGCTGGCTATGCCGCTTGGCGCAACATCCCTGTGCCCAGCCTGCTCACGATCCACAACCTTGCCTATCAGGGCTTGTTCGGAGCGGACTCACTCGGGCGCCTCGGCATCCCGCCCGATGCTTTCCATATCAACGGCGTCGAGTTCCACGGCAAGGTATCGTTCCTGAAAGCCGGCATCGCCTTCGCGTCCGAGATCAGTACCGTCAGCACCACCTATGCCCGGGAAATCACCACCGCGGAGTTCGGCTGCGGCCTGGATGGATTGTTGCGCGTGCGGGCCGACCAAGGCCGGCTCACTGGGATCATCAACGGCATCGATCCATCGTGGGATCCGAGCCGCGGCGACGGCATCGCCAGCCCGTTCGACTCCGGCGACCTGCGGGGCAAGGAACGCAACGCCGAGCAAGTGCGCACCGATTTCGGGCTGGCCGTCTCGCGCGGGCCTTTGTTCGCGGTGGTCTCGCGCTTGGTGCACCAGAAGGGCCTCGACCTGATGATCGGCGCCGCCGAAACGGTGGTGCGCGCCGGCGGCCAGATCGCGATTATGGGCCAGGGCGAGCCGGCGGTGGAGCGCGAACTCGGAGCGCTGGCGAGACGCCATCCCGGCGAGATCGCGCTAAAGGTCGGGTTCGATGAGGTGGAGGCGCGCTGCATGTTCGCCGGCAGCGACTTCCTGATGATGCCCTCGCGCTTCGAGCCCTGCGGCCTCAGCCAGATGTATGCCCAGCGCTTCGGGTCGCTGCCGATCGCGCGGCGGACCGGCGGGCTCGCGGACTCGATCGAGGACGGGCTCACCGGCTTCCTGTTCCGCGCGGTCTCGGTGGAATCGTGCCTGGAGGCGGTGGCCCGGGCGTTCAATGCCTTCAGTAACCGCGACATCTTCATGGCCATGCGCAAGTCGGCCATGGCGCGCAATTTCGGCTGGACCAAGCCGGCGCTTTCCTATCAGCAGGTCTATGGTAGGGCGATCGCCAGCTTCCCGCACCAGCGCGTCGCTTAGGCGCTTCGCGCGCGGGAACCCAGGGCGTTAACCCTTGTTGTTAAGTGGGAGGCAGGAGTCCGCGGCAGCCGCCGCGTGTCTTTCCGTTGATTACTGATCGCCAATTCGCTTTTGTTCGGTGCGCGGGCAGAGCTTCTGAACGCGTTCCACCAGCCCGGGGTGGAGAGTTCCGTGACGTCATCGAGAGCACGTCCTGCTAAGACTATTCTCGAGGAAGCGCCGGCGGCGCGCGCAAAGATGGCGAGCGATCCGGCAGGTCCACGCATCTACAACCTGTTCCCGCCTCTCGCCGGCGCCGTGCCCGACTGGACCCAGCATCTCCGACGCATCGCCGGCATGAACTTCAACTGGGTCTTCGTTAATCCTTTCCACGCGACCGGCAGTTCCGGCAGCATCTACGCGATCAAGGACCCCTACAGCCTGAGCGACCTGACGCTCGGCAACCTGCCCCGCCAGGAGGAGCAGGCCGCGCTGCGGCAATTCACCGCCGAAGGCAAGCGGTTCGGCCTGCCGGTGATGATGGACCTGGTCATCAACCACACCGCCCAGGATGCGGTGCTGGCCGCCGACCACCCGGAATGGTACCGGCGCAATCCCGATGGCACGCTCTACGCCCCGCGCGCCATCGATCCGGATGATCCCACCAAGGTCACGATCTGGGAGGATTTGGCCGAGCTCGACTACGAGACGCCCTCGGCCCGCGCGGTCCTGATCGACTATTGGACGCACTATGTGCGCCACTATGCCGGCCTCGGATTCGCTGGGTTCCGCTGCGACGCCGCTTATCAGGTGCCGGCGGGGGTCTGGCGCTCCATCATCTCCGCGGCGCGGCAGACCCATCCCGACCTGCGCTTTTTTGCCGAGACGCTCGGCTGCACGACGGACCAGGTCACGGCACTGGCGGAGGCCGGCTTCGACTACATCTTCAACAGCGCCAAATGGTGGGATTTCCAGGCGCCGTGGCTGCTGGACCAGTACGAGAAGTTCCGGCTGATCGCGCCATCGATCGCTTTCCCCGAAAGCCATGACACCGAACGGCTAGCAGCGGAGGTGCCGAGCCAGGCCCAGCTGACCGCGAGCCTGAAATTCCACCTACTGTTCGCCGCCAGCTTCTCCTCCGGCCTCATGATGCCGATGGGCTACGAGTATGGGTTCAGGCGCCGGCTCGACGTGGTGCGCACCCGGCCCGAGCATTGGGAGGAGACCGGCATCGACCTGACCGAGTTCGTGGCGGCCGTGCATGCAATGAAGGCCGCCGTCCCCGCCCTCAATCGCGAGGGCCAGCAGCGGCGTATCACCGCGCCGGGTAGTCCGGTGGTCGGACTGCTGCGGCTGAATGGCGGCCATCCGGTCGAATCCAACAGCTGTGCCATCATCCTGCTCAATCCCGACCAGCAACGGGCACACTCGATCGAGATTGCGCCTTTGCTCGCCGAGACCGGCGGCCTGTTCGATCAGTTCGCCGACGTGACGCCGCTGGCCGCACCGCTCCATTTCCTGCCGGGAGAGTCGATCACGCTGGAGCCGCTTGCGGCGCGCGTGTTCCGTGGCGACCGCAGCCACCGTTCCATTCAGGTCGCGACCGAAGCGCCGATCCGCGCACCGGGCGCCCACACCGAGCTGGATGAGCTGGCGGCCAATCGCATCGCGATCGAGCGGGTCTATCCAGAGCTGGATGGCGGCCGGTTCCCCGTCAAACGGATCGTCGGCGATGTCATGGAAGTCTGGGCCGACGTCTTCGGCGATGGCCACGACAAGCTGCAGGCGCGAATCAAGTATCGCACGTCGGCGGACGCCGACTGGTCGGAAGCACCGATGGAGTTTATCGACAACGACCGCTGGCTGGGGCGCATCCCCCTCACCCGCAACGCCGACTATCTCTACACCGTCGAGGCCTGGCGCGACCTGTTCGGCAGCTGGCGGGCCGAGGTCGCCAAGAAACGCACAGCCGGGCAGAACTTGCACCTGGAGCTGGAGGAAGGCCGCATCCTGGTGCAGAAAGCGGCGGCGCGGGCGCAGGGGCGCTATCGCGAGACCTTGGAAGCCCTGCTGACGCATGCCCAGACCTTGCGCGCGCGGCCGGAGGAATTGGCCGACCTGCTGTTGGCGGACGAAGTGCATATGGCGGTCGTCCGTTGCGCGGACCGCACCAACGTGTCGCGCTATCCGCGGGAGCTGCGTGTCATCGTCGACCGGCAGGCCGCTCTCTATGCCGCATGGTATGAGCTGATGCCGCGTTCGCAGAGCGGCATGGCCGAGCGTCACGGCACCTTTGACGACGTGATCGCCCGCCTGCCTTATGTGCGGGAGATGGGCTTCGACGTGCTCTATCTCCTGCCGATCCACCCGATCGGACGGATCAATCGCAAGGGGCGCAATAACAGCCTGACCGCCGGGCCAAACGACCCCGGCAGCCCCTATGCCATCGGTGGCAAGGAAGGCGGCCATACGGCGATCCATCCGGAGCTCGGCACGTTCGACGATTTCAAGCGGCTGATGCAGGCGGCCCATGCACATGGACTGGAGATCGCGCTCGACTTCGCCATTCAATGCGCGCCAGACCATCCGTGGATCAAGGAGCATCCGGAGTGGTTCGACTGGCGGCCCGACGGTACCATCAAGTTCGCGGA
>DATEOK010000462.1:0-9641 GCA_035274225.1 Dongiaceae bacterium | reverse complement strand
TCCCGAGTAGCCCGCCTTCTGCACGATCCTTACATAGGGCCACATGAGCACCAGGATAATGGCCAACGAGATAAAAAGGGTAACCAGTCCCCCAAACAAATTGATGGCTGCCTCGTTCTCTTCCATCGTCATTCCCCCTTCGCCTGTTACACGCCCATTGCCTCACATATGGATCACCCGGCCATAGGCCGCCAGCACGGCTTCGTGCATCATTTCCGACAGGGTCGGGTGCGGGAAGACCGTGTGCATGAGCTCGGCCTCGGTCGTCTCCATGGTCTTGGCGATGGTATAGCCCTGGATCAACTCCGTCACCTCCGCCCCGATCATATGAGCCCCCAATAATTCGCCGGTCTTGGCGTCGAACACCGTCTTGACCAGGCCCTCCGGCTCACCCAGGGCAATCGCCTTGCCGTTGCCGATGAAGGGGAACTTACCCACTTTGACGTCGTAGCCTTTGTCCTTGGCGGCCTGCTCGGTGAGGCCGACGCTGGCAACCTGCGGCATGCAATAGGTGCAGCCCGGGATGTTGCTGACCGCGAGCGCATGAACGCCCTTCACCCCGGCGATCTTCTCGATGCAGATCACGCCCTCGTGGCTGGCCTTGTGCGCCAGCCAGGGCGGTCCGGCCAGGTCGCCGATGGCATACACGCCCGGCTCCCCGGTGGCGCCATAGCCGTCAACAACCACATGGGTCTTCTCGACCTTCACCTTGGTGCCTTCGAGGCCAAGATTCTCCACGTTGCCGACGATGCCGATGGCGAGGATGACCCGGTCGACGGTGAGGTCCTGTGACTTGCCGCCGGCCTCGACGGTCGCCGTGACATTGTCGGCGCCTTTCTTCAGCGCCTTCACGGTGGCGGAGGTCATGATCTTCATGCCCTGCTTCTCGAATGCCTTCTTGGCGAAGGCGGAGATCTCGGCATCCTCGACCGGCAGCACGCGGTCCATCACCTCGACCACCGTCACCTCGGCGCCGAGGGTGCGGTAGAAGCTGGCGAACTCGATGCCGATGGCGCCGCTGCCGACCACCAGCAGCGACTTGGGCATGGTCGGCGGCACCATCGCTTCCTTGTAGGTCCAGACCAGCTTGCCGTCCGGCTCCAGGCCGGGCAGCGACCGGGCACGCGCGCCGGTGGCGAGGATGATGTGCTTGGCCGCGAGATCGGCGACCGGCTTGCCGTCCTTCTCCACCTTCAGCTTGCCGGCACCATTGAGGCGGCCGTGACCGTCGAATACCTCGACCTTATTCTTCTTGAGCAGGTGCTTCACGCCGTTCGACAGCTGGTTCGCGACCTTGCGCGAGCGGTCGACCACCTTCTTGAGATCGAAGGTCACGTTGCTGGCACTGAAGCCGTAGGCATCGGCGTGTTTCAACAGATGGCCGACCTCGGCCGAGCGCAGCAGCGCCTTGGTCGGGATGCAGCCCCAGTTGAGGCAGATGCCGCCGAGATGCTCGCGCTCGACGCACGCGGTCTTGAGCCCGAGTTGCGCGGCGCGGATCGCGGTCACGTAACCGCCCGGTCCGCCGCCTACGACGATCACGTCAAAGCTTGTTTCTCCCATGTCATTCTTCCCTGCATGTGTTTTGTGTCTTGTTAGGGTTCCAGACCGGCTTGCGCGGCGCACTCCTGGATCATTGCATCGGCCCGAGCCTCTGTCTCGGGGTCGAGGTTGTTCGACTTCATCATGTCCAGCAGCTCATCTCCGAACTCGGCATGGATGTCGTCAGCGGCGCACGCGCACGTATCTTCGATATCCCCTTCGTCGGCGTCCGCCACGCGCTCCGCAAGGAACTTCTTGCACTGCTTCTCAACGAAATTGCGTATGGCCGAATCTTTCTTCTTCGGCTTCCCGGCAGGCTGCTCCGCCTTCACCTTGACCTTTTCCTGCTTCGACTCTCGATCGGCCGTCCCGCTTCCTGCCGTCCAGTTCAACCCGACGAGCACGGCAACAACGAGCGCCAGAAGGCCGACAATCATCAAGTGCCAGTTCTTCATCCGCTCACCCCCGCGTCGTCGAACCTTGGTTCGGCGGCCGCTTGCATCAGCTCAGCCTCTTGTTCCCGCCCTCCCACGTCTGCTCACTCTTCCTCCGAACCCGACTCATCCGACATGCCGGCTTGTTCCAACTCGTCAAATCTTGGAATGTCGGCGCGATCAAGACATTCCTGCATGATCTCCTTGATCCTCGCCTGCCCCTTCGGATCGCTCGTGAGCGAGATCAGCTGGAACGGGGATTCGTTCTTGAATTCCTTGTAGCTCAGGTCGGCGGCGCATTCGCATATGTCTTGGGCGGTCTCTTTGATCAGGTCCTTGAGGTCCTCGTCCTCCGCGAGATCCCCGAGAGTCGCCAATCGCGAGTCCACAAACCGGTTGCACCGTCCGGTGACGGTCGCCTTGAAGCTCTGCGCATAGTCCTTTCCCGACTCCGTGCCGGGATCGATCGGCTGGCTGCCCGCCTTCCAGATCAGTCCCCCGAGGCCCGCGATGCTCAGCACCAGGAGCCCGATGACCATCAAGAGCACTTTCGCCATCGCAATAATCCCTCGGTTGTTGCGTGTGCTCTTGGTACTCACAAATGGTTGCGGCTTCCCTAATTTGCAGCGCCGATCGAGGCCCAATCCGCCAAGCAATTCCAGTGTTTTCAGCGGCTTGGTCCATTTTCTTCACTTACCGGACTGGTGTCGCTACTGGTTCACGCCAGCCTGGTTGGCGCATTTGGCGAAGATCGCCTGGGCGCTCTGCTGAGTCTCCTTCTGCTCAGCCATCGCGTCGAGGTCGCCCGGGGGCACGAAGCGGAACTTCTCGAACATGTCGTCCGTGAAGCATTTGCACGAAGCCTCCAGCTGCGCCCCCAAGGTTGTGTCGTCGGCCTTCACGAACGGCCGCATGTTTTTCAGGCACAGACGCGACAGCTTCGCCTTCACCGTCTTTTCGTAGACCCGCCCGGCCAGGGTTCCCGGCTCGGCCGGATGGGTCATCACATAGTGATAGACGCCGAAGCCGATGGCGGGGCTGACGACCAGCAGGAACACCAGACTGGCCAGATACCATCGCAGCATCTACACGCCTGCTTTCCCGTTGCGCGCCATACTTGTCATCCTCCGCATCCTCACTCCGACATCCCTAAACCCGTGCGCTGGATGCAGTTCTTGATCGCCGGCCCCATCGACTCCCGCAGCGAATACACCTTGTCGGCTTGGGCCATCTCCGCATCGAGGTCGCTCGCGCGGACATAGAGCTCTTTGCTCACGCAATTGCAGGCGCCTTTGATCTGGGCTTCCGTATTGTGCTCGCGGATCGCCCGATGCTTCGTCAGAGCATCCTGGCATTCCCCGACCAGCTGCGCGATCGCTTCCTCCTTGCCGCCGGCCGACCTGGACCCGCCACCGCCCAGCCCGCCAACCAGGAAAACGCCGGCGACGGCGGCCGCTCCGCACACGGCGACAACACCGATCGTCGACAGCCATCCCCCCGGCATCCTCTCACTCCGCTACTTTGCGCGCGCGCTCCTGGCATTGCACGAAATGCGGCCGCATCTTGCTGGCTGCCGGCTCCTGCTCGGGATTGGTGGCGAAGGTGATGATCTCCTCGGCGTTGAGGAAACTCACCACCGCCTGGCTGGTGCAGGCGCAATATTTCACCATCACTTCGTGCGCCTCGGGATTGGCCGGATCCAGGTTCGCCGCCTTCCACTCCGCTTCCATCGCCGCCTCGCAGCGCTGGGTGAAATAGTCGAAGAACTGCTTCTCCAGCGGCTCGGCCGCCACCGCCGGGTCAGCGCACAGCAGCGTCAGACCGAGGACGAACGCAGCGCGCATCTGCCCTCACACCAGCATCGCAAGTGGATTTTCGATCAGCTTCTTGAACGCTGCCAGATATTCGGCGCCGATCGCGCCATCCACCACTCGGTGATCGACCGACAAGGTGCAGCTCATCACGGTCGCCACCGCAAGCGCGCCGTTCTTGACCACCGCGCGCTGCTCGCCCGCGCCGACGGCCATAATGCAGCCTTGCGGCGGGTTGACGATGGCGGCGAAGTCCTTGATGCCGAACATGCCGAGGTTGGAAAGCGAGAAGCTGCCGCCGGTATAGTCTTCCGGCTTCAGCTTGCCGTCCTTGGCGCGGCCGGCGAGGCTTTTCATCTCGGCCGAGATGTCGGTGAGGCGCTTGTCCTCGGCGTGGCGGATGATCGGCGTGATGAGGCCGTTCGGGATCGCCACCGCAACCGAGATGTCGGCGCTCTTGTACAGCTTTACGCCCTCGTCGCTCCACGAGGCGTTGGCCGCCGGCACCTGCTTCAGCGCGACGGCGCAGGCCTTGATGATGAAATCGTTGACCGACAGCTTGAAGGCGCCCTTGCCTTCCTTCGGCGCGCCGGCGTTGACCTCTTCGCGCACCTTCAGCAGGCGGTCGATGTCGCAATCGACCGTGAGATAGAAGTGCGGGACGAACTGCTTCGATTCCTGCAGCCGGCGCGCGATGGTCTTGCGCATCATGCTGTGCGGATGAAGCTCGAATTCCGGCTCGCCGAACGCCTGGAAGCCCGGCACCGACGGAGCCGTGGGCATGCCCTTCGCAGCGGCTGGCGCAGCCTTGGCCGTGCCGCCCGCGGCCGCCTTCTCGATATCCGATTTCACCACGCGGCCGTGCGGACCGGAGCCGACGACGCGCGACAGGTCGAGGCCATGCTGCTGCGCCAGGCGCTTCGCAAGCGGACTGGCGAAGATGCGCGCGCCGGATGCCGCAGCTGGAGCCGGCGCTGGTGCAGCCGGCGCGGCCGGCGCAGGCTTCGGTGCTTCTGCCTTAGCGCCATCACCTTTCGGCGTTGGCGCAGGTGCCGCGGCTGCTTTCGGCGCTGGCGCCGCACCGGCCTTGATGGCACTGGAGTCCTCGCCTTCCTCCAGCAGCACGGCGATCACGTCGTTGACCTTCACGCCCTGCGCGCCATCGGGCACCAGGATCTTGCCGATCTTGCCCTCTTCGACCGCTTCGACCTCCATGGTCGCCTTGTCGGTCTCGATCTCGGCGATCACGTCGCCGGCCTTCACCGTGTCGCCTTCCTTCTTCAGCCAGCGCGCGAGATTGCCCTCGGTCATGGTGGGCGAGAGGGCGGGCATCAGGATGTTGATCGGCATGGCCCGGCCTCCTTACTTGTAGGTGACGCGCTTGACGGCTTCGACGATAGTCTCGGCCTGCGGCAATGCCAGCTTCTCGAGATTGGCAGCGTAGGGCATCGGCACGTCCGCGCCATGCACACGCACCACCGGCGCGTCCAGCCAGTCGAACATCTGCTCCATCGCCACGGCCGAGAGCTCGGCGCCGATGCCGGCGAACGGCCAGCCCTCCTCCACGCTCACCAGGCGATTGGTGCGCTTCACCGAGTTGACGATTGTCTCGGTATCGAGCGGGCGGATGGTGCGCAGATCGATGACTTCCGCCTCGATGCCCTGCTTCGCCAGTTCCTCGGCGGCGGTCAGCGCGACACCGACCATGCGCGAGAAGGCGGTGATGGTGACGGCATCTCCCGGCCGCACGATCTTGGCCTTGCCGATCGGCACGATCCAGTCGGGATCGGTCGGCACCTGGAAGGTCTGGCCGTACAGCACCTCGTTCTCGAGGAAGATGACCGGATTGGGATCGCGGATCGAGGCCTTGAGCAGGCCCTTGGCATCCGCCGCGGACCACGGCGACACCACCTTCAGGCCCGGACAATGCGCGTACCAGCTGGCGTAGCACTGCGAATGCTGCGCGGCGACGCGCGCCGCGGCGCCGTTCGGGCCGCGGAACACGATCGGCGAGCCGAGCTGACCGCCCGCCATGTAGAGCGTCTTGGCGGCGGAATTGATGATGTGGTCGATCGCCTGCATGGCGAAGTTGAAGGTCATGAACTCGACGATCGGCTTGAGGCCCGCCATCGACGCGCCGACGCCCATGCCGGTGAAGCCGTATTCAGTGATCGGGGTATCGATGATGCGCCTGGGGCCGAACTCCTGCAGCAGGCCCTGGCTCACCTTGTATGCGCCCTGGTACTCCGCGACCTCTTCGCCCATCAGGAAGACGTCGGGATCGCGGCGCATTTCCTCAGCCATCGCGTCGCGCAGCGCTTCCCGCACGGTCAGGGGCTTAGTCTCGCCCTTGTAGTCAGCCTCCGCCGGAACAGCGGCCGCTTTTGGCGCTGGCGCCGCGGCGGCAGCCGGTGCCTTGGCTTCGGCTGGTGCAGGAGCCGCGGCTGGCGCCGGCGCCGGTTTCGGCGCGGTCTTTGGCGCCGCGCCGGCGGCTTCGCCCTCGCCGCGCACGATGGCGATCGGCGTGTTGACGGCGACACCTTCGGTGCCGGCGGGCACCAGGATCTGATCCAGCACGCCTTCCTCGACGGCTTCGACTTCCATCGTCGCCTTGTCGGTCTCGATCTCGGCCAGGATGTCGCCGGGCTTCACCGCATCCCCGACCGACTTGCTCCACTTGGCGAGCTTGCCTTCCGTCATGGTGGGAGACAGAGCGGGCATCAGAACTTCAACGGCCATTGTCGCCTCCCTTTCTCACGCTTCCACGAGCACGTCGGTCCAGAGTTCCGAGGGATCGGGCTCCGGCGACTGCTGGGCAAACTCGGTAGCGGCGCCGACGATCTCCTTGATCTCGCGGTCGAAGTCTTTGAGCTTCGCTTCGTCGGCGACCTTGTTGGCGAGGATGTATTCGCGCAGCCGGTCGATCGGGTCGTGCTCTTGCCGCATCTTCGCGACTTCTTCCTTGCTGCGGTATTTCGCCGGGTCGGACATCGAATGGCCGCGGTAGCGATAGGTCATCATCTCCAGGATGTATGGCCCCTTGCCGCTGCGCGCATGCGCCAACGCGGCGGCGCCGGCCTTGCGCACCGCCATCACGTCCATGCCGTCGACGCGCTCGCCGGGAATGCCGTAGGCGGTCCCGCGCTTGTAGAGCTCGGTGCCGGCGGAGGAGCGCTCGATGCTGGTCCCCATGGCGTATTTGTTGTTCTCGATCACATAGACCACGGGCAGCTTCCACAGCGCCGCCATGTTGAAGCTCTCGTAGACCTGGCCCTGGTTGATCGCGCCGTCGCCGAGGTAGCACATGTTCACCTTGCCATCCTCGCGGTACTTGTGCGCGAAGCCGAGGCCGGTGCCGAGCGGGACCTGGCCGCCGACGATGCCATGGCCGCCATAGAAGCCCTTCTCGCGGCTGAACATGTGCATCGAGCCGCCCTTGCCCCTGGAGTAGCCGCCCTTGCGTCCGGTCAGCTCGGCCATCACGCCCTTGGCGTCCATGCCGGTCGCCAGCATGTGGCCGTGATCGCGATAGGAGGTGATGACGGTGTCGCCCTGCTCGGCCGCGGCCTGCATACCCACCACCACGGCCTCCTGGCCGATGTAGAGATGGCAGAAGCCGCCGATCAGGCCCATGCCGTAGAGCTGGCCGGCCTTCTCCTCGAAGCGGCGGATCAGCAGCATGTCGCGATAGTATTTGAGGATATCTTGGGGCGAGGAATCGCCGCCGGCCTTGGCAGCGCGGCTTTGCGCGGGTTTCGCCATGGTGAGACCCCTGACTGGCTGGAGTGGCGAGCTAGGAACAATGGGCGGGTTGAACCGCTTTTGGCGGATTATGGTTACCGAAAGTGCAAAAAGCAAGGAAGATAAGCTTTTGTTTCTAATGGCAAATATGTGATTAACCTGAAAACGGTTAATCACGGAATATTCGCTATCTTTGCGGCGCGCTGCCGGATGCTTTGTTGCTCGGCAGGAAGATCACGACATCATCCGGATCGCTGAAATTGAGCATGATGCGCGCCCGCTCTTCCAGCATGTCGAGATCGAGCGAGGAGTTGTTGAGCAGCGCCACCCGCTGCTCCAGCGCGGCGCGATCGGTGGTGCTCTTCGCCAGCTCTTCCTGCGCCGCTTCCAGCTGCTGGTTGACGCGCAGCCAGGCAAGGATCCCGCGATCGCCCTGGACGGCGTGATAGATGAAGTAGCCGGCCACGCACGCGCCCAGCAGCTGGGCCGCCAAGGACTTGAGTCGCCGACTGAATTCGCGGGAAACCTGCATGAAGAGACGGAATCACACATGGATTCGTCTCGTCAACAGAATAACGAATCTGCGGCGTTATCTATCGCGCGCCGCGTTCCGCATCGACTGCATCGGCCAGCTGCGCGAGCGACGAGAAATGAAAGTCGGGCTTGGTTAGCGTCTTGGGTTCGGGCGTGCCGCCGAAGCCCTTCTTGCCCTGCCGACGCTCGATCCAGCAGGTCTTGTAGCCGAGTTCCGCCGCGATGCCGATGTCATGGTACTGGCTCTGCGCGACATGCAGGATATCCGCCTGCTGATAGCCGGATGCCGATTGGCGGCCCAGGTTGAAGGCGAAGAACGCCGGGTTTGGCTTGGCGCAGCCGGTGTCGTCGCAGGTGACGATATCGTGGAACGGATTGCCCAGCGTCGCCGCGTAGGCCGAGGTCACAGTCCGATCTCCATTGGTCATCGCGACCAGGCGGAAATTCCGCCTGAGGCGGCGGAGAGCCTCGGCGGAATCCGGGAAGGCCGGCCAGCGCAGCACCGCCAGCTGAAAGGCATCCGCCGTCGCCTCGTCGTTGCGAAATCCCATCTCACCGGCGACATGGAGATAGACGTCCTTCATGGCGACCGACGAGCGGCCATAGAACCGGTCGCGGCCGCGCTTGTAGGGCGCGAAGATCTCGTCGTCGCTGGCCGCCTCCGCCTTCGGCCCACCCAGGCTGCGGAACGCCCGCAGCAAGCCGGTCTCGAAGTCGATCAGCGTGCCGATGACATCGAATGTCAGAAGCTTGAAGTCGGTGAGCTTCATGGACCGCTGTTACCGGCCCTTGCGCGCGAGTGCTGCTCGGCCGCCGTAGCGGGCGGCCGATCCCAGCCCCTCCTCGATGCGTAGCAGCTGGTTGTATTTTGCGATGCGATCGGAGCGCGACAGCGAGCCGGTCTTGATCTGCCCGCAGTTGGTGGCGACGGCGAGGTCGGCGATCGTGGAATCCTCGGTCTCGCCGGAGCGATGGGACATGACGGCGCGATAGCCGGCTTTGTGCGCCATCTCCACGGCGGTGAGCGTCTCGGTCAGGGTGCCGATCTGGTTGACCTTGACCAGGATGGCGTTGGCGATGCCGCGCTCGATGCCGGTCGCCAGGCGCTCCGGATTGGTGACGAAGAGGTCGTCGCCGACCAACTGCACGCGGTCGCCGATGGCGCGGGTCAGCGCCTTCCAGCCGTCCCAGTCGTCCTCCGCCATGCCGTCCTCGATCGAGAGGATCGGATAGGACGACACCAGCTTGGAATAGAGCGCGACCATGCCGGCGCTATCCAGCACCTTGCCCTCGCCCTCCATGTTGTATTGGCCGTTCTTGTAGAACTCGGTCGAAGCGGTATCGAGCGCCAGCGCCACCTGCTCGCCCGGCTTGAAGCCCGCCTTCTCGATCGCCTTCATGATGAAGTCGAGCGCGTCCTCCGCGCTCTTGAGGTTGGGTGCGAAGCCGCCTTCGTCGCCGACGTTGGTGTTGTGGCCGGCCGCCTTCAGCTTGCTCTTCAGGGCGTGGAAGATCTCGGCGCCCATGCGCACGGCTTCCGAGAAGTCCGGCGCGCCGGTCGGCAGGATCATGAACTCCT
>DATEOK010000461.1:0-3023 GCA_035274225.1 Dongiaceae bacterium | reverse complement strand
CCGGCGGAAGCCGCTGGGCAACAGGCCGCCACGACGCCGAAGGCACCTGTTGCGGCGCCCGCCGCGGAGCAACCGAAGATGACCGAGCAGCCGATGTCCGAGGAGGAAGCGGCGGCTGCCGCGGCTGCCGCGGCGCCAGAGCCCGAGGTCAAGGATCCGTTCGACTACACCGATGAAGAGGTCGATGTCCTTCAGCAGTTGGCCAAGCGCCGCGAGGAGCTGGATCTGCGGGCGCGCCAGCTCGACGAGCGCGAAGCCCTGATCCAAGCTGCCGAGCAGCGCATGGAGCAGAAGATGGCCGAGCTGAAGGCTCTGCAGGCCACGGTCGAGGATCTGCTCAAAACCCGCAGCGAGCAGGAAGAGGCGGAACTAAAGAGCCTGGTCAAGATGTACGAGAACATGAAGCCCAAGGCGGCAGCAAAAGTGTTCGAAGAGATGGACATGGACGTCCTTCTCGATGTTGTCGAGAGGATGAACGAGCGTAAAGTCGCGCCGATCCTGGCGCAGGTGACCCCGACGCGGGCCAAAGAGATCACCTTCGAGCTCGCCCAGCGCCGCCAGCTGCCGATGCCGGAGTAGCGCTTACGAATAGGAATATCCTTGTTTAACCGCCGCTTAACTGTTGGTCGGCTACTCATTCAAGCGTAAAATTTCGATGCGCCGGCGGGCTGGATCGCGAGGCCGGAGCACAGCAAAGGAACCAGTACCATGTCCGTCGACATGAACATGAACATCCTGATCGTCGATGATTACAAGACGATGCTCCGGATCATCCGCAATCTGCTGAAGCAGCTCGGCTTCAACAATGTCGACGAGGCGACCGACGGCTCGATGGCGCTGCAGAAGCTGCGCGACAAGGACTACGGGCTGGTGATCTCCGACTGGAACATGGAGCCGATGACCGGCATCCAGTTGCTGCGCGAAGTGCGCGCCGACTCCAAGTTGAAGAACCTGCCCTTCATCATGATCACCGCCGAAAGCAAGACCGAGAACGTGGTCGCGGCCAAGGAAGCGGGCGTCAACAACTACATCGTGAAGCCGTTCAACGCGGCGACCCTGAAGACCAAGCTGTCGTCCGTCCTTGGCAACTTCTAGCGCGTCGGTGGCTGTGATGGCGAAGAGCATGAAGAAGACCAGCGATGCCGGCATGCCGCCGGAATTGAATGCACGGTTGACCGAGCTGCAGGCACAGAGCCGCTCTCCCAGCCGGGAAGACGTGGCGGAAGTGGTGGGCGAGATGCTGCAGTCCCTCGAAGGCGATCTCTCGGAAGTCAACCTGAAGGTTTATTCGGAGCTCGAAGGTCTCGCGAAATATATCCTCGCGGCCAAGCGTGAGATCGCGGCGCTGCGTCCCGACGACATCACCTCCGAGCATCTGCCCAAGGCGACCGACGAGCTCGACGCCATCGTCGGCTCGACCGAAGAGGCGACCAACGGCATCCTGCAGGCGATGGAACTGCTCGAAGGCCTGACGTCGCAGATGCCGGCGGAGGTCGCCGAGCAAGTAACCAACGCGGTGACGCAGGTTTACGAATCCTGCAACTTCCAGGACATCACCGGCCAGCGCATCACCAAGGTGGTGAAGACGCTGAAGCATATCGAGGACCGGGTCGAGGCGCTGGTGGCGGCGTTCGGCGACGAGATCCAGAAGTATCGCGAGACCCAGCCGCGCGAAGAGCCGCCGCAGAAGACCGCCGACGAGAAGCTGCTGAACGGTCCGCAAATGCCCCACGATGCCGGCAAGCAGGCCGACATCGACGCGCTGCTGGCCAGCTTCGACTGACACCGCCCAACGGGGCTGCGACGCCGCGCTTTGCCATTCCGGAGAGACACGTCGCCGACAGCCCTGGGACGGGGCTGGGACAGCGGCCGGACCTTATTGTAGTCTGCGCTGATCGGCCGTCCGAGTCTCGATGAGGGACCGGCGCCACCATTGACTTGGGTGTGTATGAGCCGAACCATTCGGCAGCGTCTCCTGGCGGGCGTCGGCGCGGTGATCGTGCTGGCGGCCGTGCCGCTGTCCGCGCTTGCCGATATCGAGATCACCGCCCGCGGCTGGAGCCACGACCGCTATGGCCGGCTGGTCCTCGACCGGGCAGCACGGCTGACCACCGGTGCCGAGATCAAGGGCCACAAACTCATTATCACCTTCTCCGAGCCCGTATCGGTGAAGCTCACCGGCGCGATCGAGAATCTCAGGAACTACGTCGCCGGTCCGCTGACCGCGCAGGGGCGGCGGATCGAGCTGGATCTGGCGCATCCCGCGACCCTCGACCGCTGGGAGGAAGAGGGCAAGCTGGTGCTCGACCTCAAGCCGGCCGCGGACTGGCCGAAGGAGCAGACGGCGGCCAAGCCAGAGCAGGAGTTGCGGACCGGCGCGGGCGCGTCCGACAGCACGGCGCCGAAGACCGAAGCGCCCAAGGCAGCCGAAGCGCCCAAGGTGGCGGAAGCGCCCAAGGCGGCTGAAGCACCAAAGGCAGCCGAAGCGCCGAAAGTAACGGCGGTCCCCAAACCCGAGACCCCAAAGACCGAAACGCCGAAGGCGGCCGAGGCACCGGCGGCCGAACTGCCGCGGATCATCAAGCCGGGTTCCAGCGAGACTCAGTCGGCTCCGGCCAAGCCCGGCCGGATCGTCACCCGTCACGGTGATCATGGCACCTTCGTGCGGCTGGCGGTCGATTGGCCGAGCAAGATCGGCTACGAGGTCCGCCGCGACGGCGACCGCATCGAAATCGCTTTCACGCGGCCGGGCGATATCGATCTCAAGCGCGCACGCACCGTCCTGCCGAAGGAGTTGGCGCAGATCGAGTCGGTGAATGGCGACGTCGCGCGCATCTACCTGACCTTGGCACCTGGGGCTCGCCTGCGCGACTTCCGCCTTGGCCGCACCGTCGTGCTGGACATCATGCGGCCGGCGCAGCAGACGGCGGCCGCGCCGGCGCTGCGCCTGCCGGACAAGACGCAGGCCGCCGCCCAGCCGGACGCGACGCAACCATCGACCATTGCCGCGGCGCCCGAACCAG
>DATEOK010000460.1:0-17601 GCA_035274225.1 Dongiaceae bacterium | reverse complement strand
AACTTCATCGCTGTACTCTCATTCATTCGCTTCTCCTCCCCCGACACGGGGGAGGGTAGGGAGGGGGAAGCGAGCGAAGACTTCCGGGGCCTGAAGCGCGGCTTCCCCCACCTCAATCCTCCCCCAGTTTGGGGGAGGAGGATTCTTTCCATACGGCGCCGCCACGTTGTCGCCTTCGACGTAGACCGACTTCAGCTGCGTGTAGAACTTCATGCGCGCGCCTCGTTGTGTTCCGGCTTCAGCTCGTCCATGGCGTTTCTCCGATCTTGATGTTCAAGCGATGGGTGATGAAGCCGATCGCCGCGCGCCGCGCCTCCGCGCCGTCCGGCCCGCTGGGATGCAGCGCCGCGCGCAGCCACATGCCGTCGATCAGGCAGGCGAGGTCCTGGGCCACGTGCTGCACCTCCGGCTCGCGCAGGAACGGGCGCAGGGCATGCACCAGGTTGCTGTGCAGACGCTGGATGATGACGGTCTGGATGCGGGCGAGGCGCGGGTTGGTCGGCACCTGCGACCAGAAGGCGAGCCAGGCGCTGACCGCTTCGGCCGTGAACAGCTCCGGCCCCAGGTTGCCGTCGACCACCGCCATCAGGCGATGCGCCGTGGTCTTCGCCGCCCGCTGGCGCCGGACCACCGAGCGGCTGAGGTTGACCGCCAGCTGGCGCATGGTGGCTTCCAGCAGTTCGCCCTTGTCCTCGAAATAGTGGTGCACGATGCCGGCGGAGACCCCGGCCTTGGCGGCGATGCGGGAGACGCTGGCCTCCGAGAAGCCGACATCATGGATCGAAGCGATGGTCGCCTCGATCAGCTGCCGACGTCGGATCTCTTCCATGCCGACCTTGGGCAAGGGTCCGCCTCGCAAAAGAGTGAGCGCCGCGCCGCTATCCCTGGGGCCCCATTCTTCTATGCTGATGGGGACGCCCGCCTTGCGCGTAGCCGGTTGGCGGCCAGTCTAGGTTTATTTTAGTTGGTCAATCAACCAAAATAAACTTGGCAGAAACGTCGCACCTGGGATAGTGTCCAATCTCAGGAGCGCCAGAATTCGATCCCGGCACGAACTGCGGATCGGTCCTTAGTGCCGCGAGACCCTGCGGCAACGGGATCTGGCAGGGGGAGCAACAGGGTCGCTGAAACAGCAAAAGAACTTGGGAGGCTACAGATCATGATGGTGCGCAAAATCCTTCTCGCCACCGCGCTGGTCGCGGCGAGCGCGGTCGCGGCGCAGGCGGCCGAACCGGAAAACTGCAAGACGGTCCGCATTGCGGACGTGGGCTGGACCGACAACACCGCGCAGAACGGCCTGTTCAAGACGGTGCTGAAGGGCCTCGGCTATACCCCTGAAGACCAGGTGCTCGCTCTGCCGGTCATCATGGAAGGCCTGAAGAACAAGGACCTCGACATTTTCCTCGATAACTGGATGCCGTCGAACGCGGCGAACGTGCAGCCGTATCTCGATGCTAAGACGCTCGACATGCTGGGTGCCAATCTGACCGGCGCCGGCTATGGCCCGGTGGTTCCCGACTACGTCGCCGCCGGTGGCGTGAAGGACGTGAAGGATCTCGCCAAGTTCGCCGACAAGTTCGACAAGAAGTTCTATGGCATCGAGCCGGGCAACGACGGCAACAAGATCGTCCAAGCGAAGATCGACGATCCCGCCAATGGCCTTCAGGGCTGGGAAATGGTGGAGTCCTCAGAGCAGGGCATGCTTGCGCAGGCGCAGGCCTCGATCCAGAACCAGGAGTGGATCGCATTCCTCGGTTGGACGCCGCACCCGGTCATGGGCAAGATGAAACTGGTCTATCTGACTGGGTTCGAGAATGACGGCTTCGGCGACGCGCAGATCAAGACGCTGACCCGTCCGGGCTACAGCGCCGAATGCGCGAACGTCGGCAAGCTGCTCGGCAACCTCAAGTTCGACCTCGCGATGGAAAGCGCCATCATGTCCGCCATCGATGGCGGCGCGGAGGGCGAGAAGGCCTCCGCGGAGTGGTTGAAGGCGAATCCGGGCGTGCTGGATAGCTGGCTCGCGGGCGTCACCACGGTCGACGGCCAGGATGGCGGTCCGGCCGTGAAGAAGAGCCTCGGGCTCTAACTGACCCGTCGCATGGGCGGCTCCGATTCGGAGCCGCCCATTGTGCTTTCGCCCGTCACCGGGCAATCATTGCTCCGCTACGACACCAACGACTGGGCCGTGCCACTAAGGCGGGTGCGCGGCCAATGGGGGACGCCGCATGGAACAGCTCCAGAAGCTTGAGCAGTGGGTCGCGGACAACAAGATCCCGATCGGCCAGTGGTCCAAATCCGCGATCGAATGGCTGACCGCCAACCTCGGATGGTTGTTCAACGCCATCTCCAAGCAAATGAAGTTCGGCATCGATGCATCGTCCGATGGATTGCTGCTGATACCGCCATTGATCCTGCTGGTGATACTCGTCGTGCTGACGCACCTGAAGCAGCGCAACTGGAAGATCACCCTGTTCGTCGTGCTTGGCCTCCTGCTGATCCTCAACCTCGGCCTGTGGAAGGAAACGGTCGAGACGCTGGTGCTTGTCGTCTATGCGACGGTGGCTTCGCTCGCGGTCGGCATTCCGATCGGCATCCTGGCGGCGCGCCGACACGCCGTCTGGCAGTTCCTGTCCCCGGTCCTTGACATGATGCAGACGCTGCCGACCTTCGTGTACCTCATCCCGATGCTGGCGCTGTTCAGGCTGGGCGTTGTCCCCGGCATCTTCGCAACCGTAGTGTTCGCGATCCCGGCGCCGATCCGCCTGACCTATCTCGGCATCAGCCAAGTGCCGACGGCGCTGGTGGAAGCGGGCGAATCCTTCGGCTCGACGCGTTGGCAGTTGCTGTTCAAGGTCAAGCTGCCGGCGGCCTTGCCGACCATCGTCGCCGGAGTCACCCAGTGCATCATGCTTTGCCTGTCGATGGTCGTGATCGCCTCGATGGTGGGCGCTCCCGGCTTGGGGGTGCCTGTCTTGCGTGCGTTGGCGACCAACAACATCGCCCAGGGCGCGGAAGCGGGCTTGGCGATCGTCATTCTGGCGATTGCGCTCGACCGCGTCACAAGACCTCGCACGGCCGCACGGTGATCGCCATGAGCAATGGAAAGAACGCAGTCCGCTTCGAAAATACCGATGTCGTCTTTGGCCAAAGTGCGTCAGTTGCGATTGCGATGCTGGACCAGGGCAAGGGGCGCGATGAGATCCTGACCGCCACCAACTGCCTGGTCGCGGTCCACGATGCCTCCGTCTACGTCAACGAGGGCGAGATCCTGGTGCTGATGGGCCTCTCCGGCTCCGGCAAGTCGTCGCTCCTGCGCTGCATCAACGGCCTCAACAAAGTGTCGCGTGGCAAGGTGTTGGTGCATGACGGCAACCGGGACGTCGATGTCGCCACATGCGATGCCGAGACCCTGCGTGGCCTGCGGCGCAACCGCATCTCGATGGTGTTCCAGCAGTTTGGCCTGATGCCGTGGCTGACGGTGCGCGACAATATCGGATTCGGCCTCGACATCCGCGGCGTCTCGAAGGCCGAGCGCGACCGGATCGTCGACGAGAAGATCAAGCTGGTGCGGCTCGACAAGTTCGCCAACAAATTCAGCCACGAGCTGTCGGGCGGCATGCAGCAGCGCGTCGGTCTTGCCCGCGCCTTCGCCACCGAGGCGGACATCCTGTTGATGGACGAGCCGTTCTCGGCGCTCGATCCGCTGATCCGCGAGCATCTGCAGGACGAGCTGATCGAGCTGCAGCAGAAGCTGAAGAAGACCATCGTGTTCGTCAGCCACGACCTCGACGAGGCGCTGAAGATCGGCACCCGCATCGCCATCATGGAAGCGGGCAAGGTGGTGCAGTTCGGCGTGCCGGAGGAGATCATCCTCAACCCGATCAACGACTATGTCCGGCAGTTCGTCGCCTCGATGAACCCGCTGACGGTGCTGAAGGGCGGCACCCTGATGCGCCCGCTCAGCGACCTGGTGCGCGAGCCCGGCGGCAGCACCATCCAGCTCGACCGCGCCGGCAAGTGCCGTTGCCAGCTCGACGGCCGCGGCAAGCCGACCAACCTGATGGTGAACGGCAAGCCGGGCGAGTTGGTGCCCTATGCCACCGACCTCAACCTCGCGAAGCTGCCGGACCATGTCATGATCTGCGGCACCGAGCGCACGCCGATGCGCGCCGCCGTCACCGTGCGCTCGCTGACCAAGCGGCCGATGGTGCTGGTGGGCGAGGATGGCGTGCTGATCGGCGTGGTCGGCGAGCACGAGATTTATCGCGGCATGCTGCGCCAGAGCGAATATGCCAAGGTGAACGGCGAAGCGCCGATGTAGGTTCGAGGGCAGTCATGATCGCCGCCATCCTGTTCGACAAGGACGGGACTCTCTACGACTTCTACCACACCTGGGCTCAGCTGACCGAGCAGGCGGCCTTGTTTGTGGCCGGCGGCGACGCCGAGCGCGCGAAGTTCCTGATGGAAAACTCCGGCAAGGATCCGGTAACCGGCAGGTATGCGCCGTCCTCGCCGATCGCCGCCGGCAGCAATCGCGAGATCGTGGAAGTGTGGTGCGGGCTCATCCAACGCGCTGACGTGGACGACGTGTATCACCACGTCTCCAACATGTTCCTGGAGCACCAGAGGAACGGCATCGAGCCGGTGACCGACCTCGACCTGTTCTTCGGGAGGCTGAAGGCGCGCGGTCTGCGTCTCGGCGTCGCGACAATGGACAGCGAAAAAGCGGCGCGTGCCGCCATGCTGCGTGCCAAGGCGACCCATCATCTCGATTTCATCTGCGGCTACGACACCGGCCACGGCGTGAAGCCGCTCGGCGGCATGGTCGAAGCCTTCGCGCGTACGGTTGGCATTGCCCTGCCGCACCTCGCGGTGGTCGGAGACTCCCCGCACGACATGCACATGGCCCGCGCCGGCAAGGCCGGCCGCGCCATCGGCGTATTGACCGGCGTCTCGCCGCGCGAGGCGCTGCTGGAAGCCGGTGCGCACGACGTGATTGAGAGCATCGCGGAGCTGGAGACGCTTCTCTAGCGCTCCTCCCACTGTCATCCCGGCCAAGCCACGCAGTGGCGCAGAGCCGGGACCCATACGGCCTGTCAGTGTTGCGGCGATTCCCTATGGATCCCGGGTCGCGCGGAGCCTGTCCTTGGGCCGCGCCCAGCGCGGACCCGAGGGCTTGCCCGCGATGACAGAGAGGGGAGTGGCTAAGCTGTCAAAACACCCTGCATCGTCGCCACGCAGCGGCCGCTGATGCGCGGCGGCGCGACCTTGCCGCGGCGCATTTCGGCGTAGCCGTGGAGCAGGGAGGGACGGCCCATCTCGATCCCTTGGCGAGCTTCCAGGTGAAAGTCGCTATCGGGACGGAGATCGAGTTGGGCCAGCAGCGCGGTGAGCGTAGCCGTGGCGCTGCCGGTCGCCGGGTCTTCGCCGATGCCGTCATAGGGCGACAGGTTGCGCGCCTGGATGCGCACGCCGTCGTCCGACGGCCACTTCACGTAGAGATGCACGCTCTCGACGCGATGGCTGGCGCGGATCCGGTCGAAGGCCGGCAGGTTCACGCGCGCCTTGCCGAGCGCGGCCACGTCCCTGATCTCGGCGAACATGAATTCCAGCCCGACCGTGGCGTTGATCGGCGGGTGTGTGCTGGTCACGATCTCGGACTCATCCAGGCTGAGTGCTGCCGCGACCGCCGCAACGCCTGGCGCCTCGCGGGTCGACAGCGATTGCGGTGCGGTCAGGGATGCGCCCACGATCTTGTCGCCGATGCGCCCGAGCCGCAGGCGGACCAGGCCGGCCTTTTCCTCGAATGTCAGATCGTCGCCCTTGATCGGCCGGTCGTTCGCCAGGGCAAAGGCGGCGCCGATGTTGGGGTGGCCGGCAAACGGCACTTCGTCGGCAGGCGTGAACAGCCGCACCTGCGCGGTGTGCGCCGGGTCCTGCGGCTTCAGGATGAAGGCGGTCTCCGACAGGTTGAACTCGCGCGCGATCGCCTGCATGCGCTTGGCCTCGAGTGCGTCGGCGTCGAACACGACCGCCGCCGGGTTGCCCTGCAGCGGCGCTTCGGCGAACACGTCGACGATGGCGTAGCGCAGCTGGGTCATGCGGCGGAGCGGTTCTGCAGCAGGAAGCTCCGCATCACGTCGAGCCCGTCCTTGGTGTAGAAGCGGCCGAAGCCGATGCGGAAGCGATCCGGCGGTGTCGGCGTCAGGCTGGAGCGGTAGATCGACGCCGGCAACAGCACCACGCCGACCTCTTCCACCAGCCGCCGGCAGAAGGTCTCGATGCCCTCCTGGCCGAGGTAGCGCGGATAGGCGACACAACCGCCGTCCGGCCGGCGCCACTCGAACCAGCCGGGGAATTCGTTGAAGAAGCTGTCGACCAATTCGACGTTGACCTTGAGCAAAGCGAGGTTGCGGCCGATCACCTTGTCCCGCGCCTTGAGCGCGATGATCGAGAGATGCTCGCTCGGCCCCGCGTTGCAGATCGAGAGATAGTGCTTCATGTGCTCCATGCGCGACAGCAGCGCGTGGTCCCTGCAGGCGATCCAGCCGATGCGCAGGCCGGGCAGGCCATAGGCCTTGGACATCACGCCGAGCGACAGGCCGCGCTCGTAGACCTCGACCGCGGCCGGCAGCCGCTGGGCGTGATCGAGCTCCAGGCCGCGATAGACCTCGTCGGAGAACAGCCAGATGCCATGCTTGCGGCACAGCGTGACCAGCGCATCGAACGTCGCGACATCGATCACCTTTCCGGTCGGGTTGTGCGGGAAGTTGATGGAGATGAGCTTGGTGTTCGGGCGAATCTTCGATGCCAGCTCCTGCAGGTCGAGATCCCAGTTGCGGTCGGCGCGCAACGCCACGCCCTCGGTCGCGCACAGCGAGAGCGGCAACTGCTCCGCCGACTGGTAGTTGGGCGTCACCACGATCGCGTGGTCGTCCTTGGTCAGCAGGGCATGCATCGCGCAATAGATGCCTTCCTCGGCGCCGGCGAAGGCGAGCACATCGTCGCTGGCAACGCCCTTGTAGGTCGCGGCGATGGCGGCGCGCAGCTTCGGCGTGCCCCAGGTCTCGATGTAGCTGAGCGGCATGTCCTCCCAGGCGGCGCGGTCGGCCGGGTCGGCGAGCGCCAGCAGTTCCTTGATGGTGAGGGTCTGCGCATCTGATGGCGTCATGTGCCAGCGGGCGGCGAACTCCCACTTGCCGAGATAGACTTCGAGGTTGAAATCCGGGAGCTGGGTCATTGGGCCGCCTTCATGCTGGAATTGCGCGCGGCATTGAGCAGCGCGTAGACGGTGGCGCGCGAGACGTTCATCGCGCTCGCGACATGCGGGGCGGCATTGCGCGCGGCGAACAGGCCAGCGGCATCGATCTCCGCAATCAGGGCGATGCGCTCCTCGCGGTCGAGCGCCTTCAGCGCCTTGCGCTTGGTTTCGAGGAAGGCGCGGATGACGAGATTGATGTGCTCGCGCCAGTCCTGGCGGAACATCGCCTCGGGTCGCGGCTCGCTCGGTGCGGCGAAAGCGCTGAGCAGCTTGATCGCCTGGTCGAACCGCGAGACGTCCATGTTCACGCACATCAGGCCGATGCGCTTGCCCTTATCGTCGCGCAGCGACGCGGTGATGGACTTGAGACGCGCGCCGTCGACGTTGGCCTTGTCGTAGGGCCCGTATACGTCGCGGTCGAGATGCAATTCGAGGTCGCCGCCGAGCAGCGATTCGTCGCCCGCCTTGCGGTGCGAGAAGGCGTTCCAGATATCGACGATGCGGTCGCTGCGCAGATCGTGGATCACCACCTCGGCATGCGGGTGGAGCAGGGCGGCAATCGCCTGGGCGACGGGGCGGTGGGGAGCAAAGACGTCCTTCATGCCGCCATTTGCGCGCGGGCTGGACGATCTGTCAATGCAGACAAATTGTCATCATCTTGACTCTTTGGCCGAAATAATATTCAATGAAAATATGTTCGACGAAAATAAGCGGCGACCTTATCGGCTCAGGCAGCGCGCCGAGACCGCGGACGAGACGCGGCGGCGCCTGGTCCAGGCGACATTCGCGCTGCATGGCGAGCAGGGGATCGCGGCCACCACCATGAAGCAGATCGCGGATCGCGCGGGCGTCGGCGTCGGCACCGTCTATCACCACTTCCCGACGCTCGACGACACGGTCATGGCCTGCGGGCAGATGGTAATGGCGACCTATCCGCCGCCGACCGAGGCGATCCTCGCCGGCGTGGCGACGATGAAGGAACGCCTGGCACGCTTGGCCCGCGCCTTGTTCGAGCACCTGGACCAGGTCGGCTTCGACCTGGTGCGGATGGATCGCGACCGCTTGCCGATCGTGCGCAAGTTCGTCGACGAGGAACTGACGCATCGCATCGCGCTGACGCGCGCCGCGCTGGCGCCGTTCGCGATCGACCGCGACCAGATCCGTGTCGTCGCAGCGCTGCTGGACATCGGTGTCTATCGCGCGCTGCAGGCTACGGGCCTGTCGCTCGACCAGGCCGCCGACGCCATCGCTGACATGATTCGCGCGCGGCTCACGCGCAAGGACTAACTGGGAGAAAACAATGAAAACGCGCATCGACGAAATCGCCGACGGCATCTATCGCCTGTCGACTTATGTGGCCGAAGTGGCGCCGCCGGCCGGCTTCACCTTTAACCAGTTCCTGATCAAGGCGGAGCAGCCGCTGCTGTTCCACTGCGGCATGCGCGGCATCTTCCCCTTGGTTTCGGGCGCGGTCGCGAAGATCGTGCCGGTCGACAGCCTGCGCTGGGTCGCCTTCGGCCATGTCGAGGCGGACGAGTGCGGCGCGATGAACAAGTGGCTGGAAGCGGCGCCGCGCGCCGAGATCGCGCATGGGCAGATCGCCTGCGCGGTGTCGCTGCGCGACCTCGCCGACCGCGCGCCGCGCGCGTTGAACGATGGCGAGGTGCTCGACCTCGGCGGCAAGCGCGTGCGCTATCTCGACACGCCGCACGTGCCGCACTGCTGGGAAGCCGGCGTGATGTACGAGGAGACGACCGGCGCGCTGCTGTGCGGCGATCTTCTCACCCATGTCGGTGACGGCCCGGCGCTGACCAGCCGCGACATTGTCGGCGCCGCCATCGCCGCGGAGGAGATCTTCCACGCCACCAGCGTCGGCGCCGCCACAGCGCCGACCATCCGCAAGCTCGCCGACCTGCGGCCGAACACGCTGGGCGTGATGCACGGCAGCTCGTTCAACGGCGACTGCGAACACGCACTGCATTCGCTGGCGGACTACTACGCGATCGGCCTGAAGGCGATGGCGGCTTAGTTTCCCCCTCCCCCGACACGGGGGAGGGTAGGGTGGGGGAAGCCGCGTTTCGGTTGGGGAAAGTCTTCGCTCGCTTCCCCCTCCCAACCTCCCCCAGTTTGGGGGAGGGGTTACTTCTCCAGCAGTGCCTTCGCGATTTCAGGCAATGCGACACCCGCCTTCTCCCGCAGCACGAAATCAGCCAGCTTGCTGAGCGGCGTAAAATCCGGGTTGATCTCGATCACCGTGGCGCCGTTGGAGCCGGCGATGAAGGGCAGCTCGGCGGCCGGGTAGACCATCGTTGACGTGCCGATGCTGAGGAAGAGGTCGCATTGCAAGGCCGCCTGCTGGGCGCGCCGCAAGGCGTCGCCGCGCAGGGGCTCGCCGAACCACACCACGTCGGGACGCAGCAGGCTTCCGCACTGTGCGCAGCGTGGCGGAGGTTCGTCGGTCGGTGCCCAGCTCTCAGCCGGATGCGCATGGTCGAAGCAGATGGTGCGGCGGATGTTGCCGTGTAGCTCGACCAGGTTCCGGCTGCCGGCGCGGGCGTGCAGGCCATCGACATTCTGGGTGGCGAGGAAGAGGCCGGAGCGTGCGGCTTCGATCTGCGCCAGCGCGTGATGACCGGGATTGGGCTGTGCCTCGGCGACGAAGCCGCGGCGCCATTCGTACCACTCCCACACCATGCGCGGGTTGCGCTGGAACGCCTGCGGCGTCGCCAGGTCTTCGGGGCGATACCTGGCCCAGAGCCCGGTCTGCTTGTCGCGGAAGGTGGAGAGGCCGCTCTCGGCCGAAATGCCGGCGCCGGTGAAGGCAACGATGCGCTGAGCGGCGCGCAGGCGATCGATCAACTCCGGTGGAAGATCGATCGCCATTGACGCTCTCAGAAAGAGCCCCTTCCCCGCTTGTGGGGGAAGGTTGGGATGGGGGGTGATGCAGCGCTGCAGCCCAGATGATTGGCGCTCTGCTGAGCGCGCGCACCTGTCGGTGCGTTACCCCCTATCAAGCTTCGCCTAAGCTCGCTCCCGCTCGCTAAGGCTGCGCATCCTTCCCCCGCAAGGGGGGAAGGGGACTCTAAAGGGGAGGTGCATTGCATCGGATTACATCCGCTCCGGCACCTCGATGCCGAGCAGCGACAGCGACAGTTCCAGCGTGCGCAGTGTCACCGCGCACAGCGCGAGGCGCGACTGCAGCAGCGCCTTGTTCTGTTCGCTCAGGATGTGGAACTGGTTGTAGTAGCTGCTGAAGGTCTGCGCCAAGCCGAAGGCGTAATCCGCGATCTTGTTGGGACCCCGCTCCTCGTACGCCGCGGCGATGGCGTCGGGGAGGGCGCCAAGCGCCAGCAGCAGATCGCGCTCGCCGGGTTCCGGCGGCAGGATCTTGCCGGGCGCGTCACCCTGCGCTTCCGCCTTGCGCAGGATCGACTTGATGCGCACGGCGGCATACTGCAGGTACGGGCCGGTCCGGCCCTCGAAGCGCACGAAGCGGTCGAGGTCGAAGACGTAGTTCGCGACCGGATGATTGCTGAGGTCGGCGAACTTCAGCGCGGCAAGGCCAACGCGGCGCGCAATCTCCTGCCGCTCGGCCGGGTCGTAGTCGGTGGCGAGGCCCTGTTCGTTGAGCCGCGTCATCGCCGCGTTGCTCATCATCGCAATCAGGTCCTGCAGTTTCATCACACCGCCGGCGCGGGTCTTGAACGGCTTGCCGTCCGGGCCGTTCATGGTACCGAAGCCGAGATGCTCCATGCGCGCCTTGCCGTTGATGCCGGCCATGATGGCGGCGCGGAACACCTGCTCGAAATGCAGGTGCTGGCGCTGGTCGACGACGTAGAGGATGAAGTCGGGATTCTGCTCGTGCACCCGGTCGACGATGGTGGCGAGGTCGGTGGTGGAATACATCGCCGCGCCGTCCTTCTTGATCAGGATGAGCGGCGGGATCTCCTTCTTGTCGTCGGGCTTGGCGACCGGGATGATCAGCGCGCCCTGGTCCTCGCGCGCGAGGCCCATCGCCTTCATCTTGTCGACCATCGGGGCGATCAGCGGATCGACACAGGCTTCGCCCTTCCACAGGTCGAAATGCACGCCGAGCGCGCCATAGTCGCGCTTCATCGCCTCGACCGAGATGTCGAAGAAGTGCTGCCACAAGGCGCGATAGCCGGGGCGGCCCTGCTGCAGTTCGGCCGTCGCCACGCGCGCCTTTTCCATACGCGCCGGGTCGGCTTTGCAGGCGGCCGCGGCGGTCGGATAGACCTCTTCCAGCTCGTCGACCGTGACCGGGCTCGCGTTCGGATACGGCCCTTTGAAGCTGGGATCGAAGTAGGGCAGGTCGGGCCGGCGGATCTCCAGCTCGGAGATGATCATGCCCATCTGCAGGCCCCAATCGCCCATATGCACGTCGCCGACCACCTCGTCGCCGGCGAAGATGAACAGGCGGCGCAGCGCTTCGCCGATGATGGCGGCGCGCAGGTGGCCGACATGCATCGTCTTGGCGATGTTCGCGCCGCCGTAATCCATCACCACCATCTCGCGCTTCTTGGTGGGAACGGCGAGACGCTCGTCGTCGGCGACTTTGTTGGCGTGCTCGGCGAGCGCCTTGTCGGTCAGCGACAGGTTGATGAAGCCGGGACCGGCCAGAGAGATGTCGCGCAGCTGCGGCAGGCTTTGCAGCTTGCCCATCACCTGCTCGGCGATGGCGCGCGGGTTCTGCTTGCTGGCCTTTGCCGCGGCGAGGGCGCCGTTGCACTGGAACTGGCCGAGGTCAGGGCGATTGGAGACGGTGACGCGGCCATACTCGGCCGGCAGGCCAAGATCGCTGAACACCCGCGCCACGACTTCAGTGAGCGCGCCGCTTAAAGAAGACATCGAAAGACTCTGATTTTGAAGGTTCTTGTCGTCAGAAGTTGGGGTGGCTGTCGGAGCCATTCGCGCGCCGTCGGCCTCGTCGGCCGCCGCCGGGCTGCTCCTGGCCAAGCGTCGCCGCCGCCTTCGAGGTGAGAGGTCCCAACCGCGTGACGATGCTGTCGACTGTCGGCATCTCGCCCGGCTGGTGATGGTCGAGCGAGTTGCGCAGCGCCTGCAGATGCTCCGGCGAGGTGCCGCAGCAGCCGCCGACGATCTTCGCACCGGCATCGCGCACGACCTTGGCGTATTCGGCCATCAGCTCCGGCGTGCCGTTGTAGCGGATGTGGCCTTCCTCATAGTACGGGATGCCGCAATTGCCCTTGGCCACGATCACGTCGCCGGGCTGCGCGGCCGCCGCAAGCTGGGTGATGGTGACGGCGAGGTCCGGCGCGCCGACGCCGCAATTGGCGCCATAGGCCAGCGGCCTCGGATCGAGTTCGTGCACGAAGGCGACGAAATCGGCGGGCGTCAGGCCCATCATGGTCCGGCCGTTGGTGTCGAACGAGCAGGTGGTGACGATCGGCAGGCCGGTGACCGCGGCGCCCTTCACGGCGGCGGTCACTTCCTCCTTGGAGGACATGGTCTCGATCCACAACACGTCGACGCCGCCCTCGGCGAGCGCGCGCGCCTGCTCGGCGAAGGCTGCCGCGCCGTCTTCGATGGTGAGCGGACCCAGCGGCTCATAGAGCTCGCCGGTCGGACCCATCGAGCCGGCGACGATGACGTCGCGGCCCTGCTCCCGCTTCGCCTTGTCGGCGATGCGGCGGCCGATGAGGGCAGCCTCGCGGTTGATCTCGCGCACCTTGTCCTGGAAATTGTGCAGCTTCAGCCGGTAGCGGGTGCCGCCGAAGGAGTTGGTCAGGAACAGGTCGGCGCCGGCATCGACGAACGACTGGTGCAGCGCTTCGATCCGCTCCGGATGCTCGAAATTCCACATCTCCGGCGCATCGCCGGTCATCAGCCCAGCCGCGAACAGATTGGTGCCGGTGGCCCCATCCGCCATCAGGAAGGGGCGGCTGTTCAGGAGTTGCTGGAAGCGATCTGACATGCCTTGAATCTCTGTGGATATCTGCTGCTGCACCGCAAACTAGGCCGTTCGAGCCGGTCCGGCAAGCGAGAAGGACTTGTGCCCCATGGACTGCCTCAAGTCCTTGACTTAAAAGGAACTGAGAGCGTCACAGGCGTGCCACAGATGAGGTGAATCGTGGATCTCGGAATTGCCGGCAAGAGGGCCATCATCTGCGGGGCGAGCAAGGGGCTGGGCAAGGCCTGTGCCGAGGCCCTGGCGCGCGAGGGCGTGAAGGTCACCATCGCCGCGCGCCACTTGGCGCAGCTGGCCGAGACGGCCGAGGTGATCCGCAAGGCTACCGGCAGCCGGGTGACCGCGGTGGTGGCGGACGTCACGACTGCCGAGGGCCGGGCGGAGGTGCTGGCGGCCTGCGCCAACCCCGACATCCTCATCACCAATTCCGGCGGCCCGCCGGCCGGCGACTTCCGCGACTGGAGCGAGGTCGAGTGGCACCAGGCAGTGCAGAACAACATGATCACCCACATCCTGCTGATCAAAGCGGTGGTGGATGGGATGATCGACCGGCGCTGGGGCCGCATCGTCAACGTGACCTCGGCGGCGGTGAAGTCGCCCTATCCGGGCCTTGGCCTCTCCAACGGCGCGCGCGCGGGCCTCACCGGGTTCGTCGCCGGGCTGTCGCGCCAGGTCGCGAAATACAACGTGACGATCAACAACCTGCTGCCGGGCTCGCACGAGACCGACCGCCTGATCAAGCTGACCGAGGCCGATGCCCGTCAGCGCCGCATACATCTCGACGCCGCGCTGGCGGAAGCCAAGGCTGCGGAGACCAGCGGCCGTTTCGGCACGCCGGAGGAGTTCGGTGCGGTTGCCGCGTTCCTGTGCAGTCAGCATGCCGGCTACATCGTCGGGCAGAATATCCTGGTCGATGGGGGAACCTATCCGGGAACGCTGTAGGGGGCCGAATGAAACGCAATTGCGTTCCGCTCTGGGTTCTTGCGCTTGTCTTGTCGAGCGCCACGATGGCGGCGCAGGCCGATACATCCGACGATCTTCAGGATGCAGCGGCCACCGCGCTGCAAAAGCTTGACCAGTTCGCGGTCAAGGAATCGGCGCATGCGAAAGGGGTGGCGACGACGGCCAGGGATCTCGGCGTTCAGCTCAATTCCGCCGCCGCGCAGAGCGCGCCTCTGAACGATCAGCTCAAGAACAGGAAGGGCGAGCTGGAGGAGAAGATCGGCGCGCTTGACGAGCAGATCAAGACGCTCAAGGAGCAGGTCGGAAAGCTGGACGCCATCCTGGAGAAAATCACGCAGCTGCTGCCGCGCTTCGCGAATGTCACCGAAAGCGATCAAGGCATCGAGGCGTCGCAGCACATCCTCGCATCCATTGCCCAGGACCGGGTGAAGGCAAGCAGGCTGGCCGACGCGATCAAGCGCAAGAGTTCCGACGAGGTCAGCAGCCTGCTGCGCCACGCTTTCGAAGGCGCACGCGTGCAGGTCGGCGCGATGCCGGAGAGCGAGGGCGCGACGGTGAACTTTCGCGTCGGGAGCCTGGTGCATTGCCTGTCGACCGACAAGCGCTGCCGCGGAGCGGTTTCTTCCCTGGGCAAGGCCGAATCGCGTGACAACCCCGACATGATCATGCAGGAGCTGCAGAGCCTGCTCGCCGCGGCCAACCGGGAATCGGTGCTTTGCAACAAGAGCGTCGAGGATCTGCTTTCCAAGCTCGACATCGCGCAACGTGGATCGGCTCCGATCGATGCCAACCGCACCGCCGACCTACAGCGCCTGGTCGGGCGGTTGAGCAAGCTGCCATCGATCGCGAGCCAAGTTTCCCGCGATGTCGCCGCGGCCATGGACCGGGTCATCGCCCGCAGCTAGGGCCGCACATTCACCATCCAGGCCACGCCGAAGCGGTCAGTGACCATGCCGAAGCGCGGCGAGAAGAAGGTCTTGGTGAGCGGGACCTGCACCTGTCCGCCGTCAGACAGAGCGGCGAAGTAGCGCTCCGCTTCCTCCTCGGTCTTGACGTTCAGCGATAGCGAGATCCCTTTGAATTCCGGCTTGCCCTGGCAGTTGCCGTCCGAGGCCATGACGGTCGTATCGCCGATGGTAAAGGTGAGATGCATCACCTTGTTCTCGGCGCCCGGAGGGGTATGGCCGGGCTCGGGGCTGTCCTTGTAGCGGTGAATGGCCTCGACCTTCGCGCCAAGCGCGCGGTGGTAGAAATCCAGCGCCTCTTCGGCGCGGCCATCGAACCAAATGTAAGAAACGATATCCATGACACAATCCTTTCAAGTGGGGTGGTATTGAAACGTCGAACGAACTCCCTCGAAACCGACAACGCCCCTGGATTTTTTTGTCAGCGGCTCAGCACCCGACAGAAAGCCCCGATCTCGTCCTCCGTATTGAAGTAGTGCACCGACGCGCGCACCACTTGCGCGAGGCCGCGGCGGCCGAAGTCGAGCTGCGCTGACGATTTGCTGGAGACAGATACGCCGATGTTGGCGGCGCGCAGACGGTCCTGGATGTCGCGCGGCTGCTCGCCCTCCTTGGTGAAGGTGACGATGCCGGAACGCACGCGGCCGAGGTCCTGCACCTTGACGCCCGGCAGTTCGGCCAGACTGGCGCGCAGGCGGTCGGCGAGCAGGGCGACGCGGGCGCGGATCGGCTCGAGGCCGAGCTCGAGCGCATAGCGCACCGCCGCGCGCAGGCCGATGCGGCCGGCGACATAGCTCTCCCAGTTCTCGAAACGGCGCGCATCGGGGCGCAGCTCATAAGTGCGCGCGTCGGTCCAGTTGGCGGCATGCAGGTCGATGAAGGGCGGGTCGAGGCGGTCGAGGATCGCCTTGGACACGTAGAGGAACCCGGTGCCGCGCGGACCGCGCAGGAACTTGCGCCCGGTGCCGGAGAGCAGGTCGCAGCCGAGCTTCTGCACGTCGAGCGGCATCTGGCCGACCGACTGGCAGGCATCGAGCAGATAGGTGATGCCGTGGCGGCGCGCGATCCTGCCGATCTCCTCCGCGGGGTTGACGAGGCCGCCCTGGGTTGGGATGTGGGTGACGGCGATCAGCCTGGTCTTGGGGCCGATCAGGCGCTCCAGGGCATCGAGGTCGACCTGGCCGCTGGCATCGCACGGCGCCACGTCGATCTCCAGTCCGCGGCGGCGCGCCTGGTGCAGATAGGCGAGGAAGTTGCTGACGTATTCGGCTTCGACCGTGAGGATGCGATCGCCTACCTTCAAGGGGAGGGAATAGAACGCCATGTCCCAGGCGCGCGTGGCATTCTCGACATAGGCGATCTCGGAATGCTCGCAGTTCAGCAGCGCGGCGAACGCATCGTAGAAATCCTCCAGCACAGGGCAAACGTCGTCCTCCGCGGCGTAGCCGCCGATGGTCTGCTCCAGGGCGAGGTGATCGAGCACCGCCTGATAGACCGGCTGCGGCATCAGGGAGGAACCGGCGTTGTTGAAGTGGATCAGCTTTTCGCAGGCCGGCGTATCGGCGCGCAGGCGGGCGATGTCGAGCGTCTTCATGATACTCCCTTTGTGAATACTATGCCGCGCGCCGGGCGAGGCCCATCATGCCGCCCATGGCGATCAGGACGCCGCCGGTGGCACGGTTGATGGTCTTGCGGGCGCGGTAGCTATTGATGAAGCGGCGCACCTGCGCGGCAAGGGTGGCATAGAGCGCGGAGTTGAGCGTGCCGAGGATGACAAAGCACGCGCCCAGCGTGACCATCTGCGGCAGCAGCGGCCGATTCACGTCGATGAACTGCGGGAAGAATGCGACGTAGAACATGATGCCGGCCGGATTGAGCGCGGTCACGATGAAGGCCTGTGCGAACATGCGTCCCTTGTCGCGGGCCAGCCGGCCGTCGTCGTCCAGCGTCTCCGGCACCGGCGCGCGCCAGGTCTTGATTCCGAGATAGATGAGATAGAGGGCACCGGCGATCTTCAACGCGTTGAACAGTCCGGCCGAAGTCATCAAGAGGGCGCCGAGGCCGAGCAGCGTCAAGGTCAGCGAGACGATGTAGCCGAGACAGACTCCGGGAACGCTGAACAGCGCGGATCGGCGGCCACGGGTGAGGACATAGCTCACGACCAGCGTATCCGTGGGGCCGGGCATCACCAGCAGCAGGACCGCGGCGGTGACGAAAGCGCCCATGGTGTGGAGCTCAGGCATCCGCTCTCTCCCTCAGGCCATGCGCTTCGCCAGTCCCACCAAGCCACCCATCGCGATCAGGAAGCCGCCGGTGGCGCGGTTCATGTTCTTGCGCGCGCGGTAGCCGGTGACGAGGCGCCTCACCTGCAATGCCAGCGTGGCGTAGAGGATGGAGTTGAGCGTTCCCATGACGATGAAGGTCGCGCCGAACACCGCCACCTGGATCAGCAGCGGCTT
>DATEOK010000459.1:0-3576 GCA_035274225.1 Dongiaceae bacterium | reverse complement strand
TCAGGATGACCGAGTTGCCGGCGGCGAGCGCCGGTGCGGTCTTCCACGCCGCCATCATCAGCGGATAATTCCACGGCACGATGCAACCGACGACACCCAGCGGCTGGCGCAGGATGTAGTGGAACTCGGTCGCCGCGGTCTCCGTGACCTGGCCCGCGATCTTGTCGATGGTCTCGCCGAAATAGTTGAAGGTCATCACCGCGCCGGGGATGTCGATGTTCAGCATTTCGCTGATCGGCTTGCCCATGTCGGTGGTGTCGAGCAGCGCGAACTCGAGCGCATTGTCCTCGATCAGCTTCGCGAACTTGTAGACGACCGCCATGCGGTCGCGCGGCGCCATGCGGGACCACACGCCGGATTTGAACGCCTTGCGCGCCGCCTTCACCGCCGCGTCGACGTCGGACGCATCGCCGCGCGCGACTTCGGCGATCACGTCGCCGGTTGCGGGGTTGATGGTCTGGAAGGTCTTGCCTTTCTTCGAGGAGACGAACTTGCCGTCGATGAAGTGGCGGGTTTCGGGCTTCAGCTTGGCCGCCGCCTTGTGCAGCGCCTTCGCATCCAGTGATCTGGCTTGTTCGAGATTCATGTCATCCTCCCTTGCTCTTTCGGGCACGCCGACAAGCGGGCGCGCCAAATCCGCCCTGCTTATAGCCCGCCAGCGGGGACGAGCGCCAGAGCGGCGGCTGACCCGCACGGGTCATGCCGCCATGCTCGGTAAGGCCTTAGGAATGCGCGGAAATCTGCGCCCTTTCGCGGGCCCTGATGCGTTCGCGATGGAGGGCGTAAAGGCCTGATCCGACGATCAAGGCAATGCCGATCCAGGTGGTGATGGCGGGCCAATCGCGGAACCAGATGAACCCGATGATCACCATCCACAGCATCTGCACGTAGATGAAGGGCGCAAGAGTGCCGCCGGGCGCCGCCTCGAACGCCTTGATCATCAGGTAGTGCCCGAGCCCGCCTGAGATTCCGAGCGCGAAGAACAGCATCCAGACAGTACCGGACGCCGGTTCCCAGATGAACGGCATGGCGAGGCTGAGGCCGACGAAGCCCGCAATGCCCGAATAGGCCAGCGACGTGCCGGCGGAATCGTTGCGCGAGACGATCCGTGTCAGCGTCGCGTAGATCGAGCCGCAGCCAGCCGAGCCGAGCGATAGCAGCATGCCCCAATGCATCATGCCGAAGCCAGGGCGGATCACCACCAGCACGCCGACGAAGCCGACCGCGATCGCCAGCCAGCGCCGCACGCCGACGCGCTCGGCCAGAAAGAAATGCGCGATGCCGGTGATCAGCAGCGGCTCGATGAAGGCGACCGCTTGCGCCTCGGCCAGCGGCACATAGCTGACCGCGCCGAAGAAGAACAAGGTGGCGCCGAGCAGCAGCAACGAGCGCGCGAGCTGTAGCCATGGATGCTTGGTCGCAAACATGCGCGCCCAGCGGCTCGCCGACCACACCGGCTGTCCCACCGGCCGTTCCGCATAGAACGGCAGGAACACCACGTGGAACACATAGCGGCCCCAAGCGACCTGCAGCACCGGGATGAAAGTCGAGGTCTCCTTGGCCAGCGAATCGAGGATCGTGAACACGATCCCCGAGCCGAGCAGGAACAGGATGCCCCGCAGATGATTGTCTTTGTTCAATTGGATCGCTTCTTTGGGTGACCTAACGGCCGACCTGCCGGTCGCGCTGTTGGGCGCGGGTGTCGCCGCGCTGCGGATGCATGCGCTCTTCCGCCACGGCTTCGATGGCGCGCTTGAGATCGGCGTCGCCCTTGAGCAGGTCCTGGAAGTCGCCGGAGCTCAGCTCCAGCAGGCGGCAATAACCGAGCGAGACCACGTCGGCATTGCGCGGCTGGCCGGTCAGCAGCGCCAGCTCGCCGAAGAATTCGCCGCTGCCGAGCTCTACCGGCTTGCCGGGGATGAGCACCGCGGCCGCGCCCGAGGCGATGAAATACATCGCATCGCCGCGCTGGCCGCGCCGCACGATCGGATCGCCGGGCAGCGTCATGCGCGGCTTCAAGAGGCGCGCGATCGAAGCGCGCTTGTCGGTCGGCAGCTTGGCGAACAGCGGCACACGCTCCACCAGCTCTGCGGCCGACAAGGCGACGTCGAGACCGCCCTGCTTGTCGAGATCGGCCCAGCGCAAGTCGCGGTCTTTCTCCAGCGCCTCCGCCACCTCGCCGCCGACGATGGCGCGTTCCTTCCATTCGTCGTAACGGTCGCTTTCCATCTGGCGCGCGATGCGGCCGAGGTAGCGGCTCTGCAGCTCGCGGGTGAAGTCGGGATATTGCAGGCGCAGCGCGGTCAGCGCCTCGTCGATGGCGCGGGTACGCTCCAGGATCAGGCCGCGGATCTCGATCGCGGTCTCCTCGCCCAGCAGCGCGGTCAGGCGGTCGCGGCAGAAGGCCAGCATCTCGCCGATCACCAGGCGGCGGTTGAGCATCGCCTCGCAGCGCTCCGCCAAGGCATCCGCCAGCAGCCACTCGACGCCGACCTGGTGATTGAGCCAGATGCCGAGATTCATTTTCCAATCGTGGCGCAAGGACTGGCGGGCCGCGTTGGCATAGCCCTCGCGGCCGGTGAAGCGCGCTGCGTCGCGCAGGCGCCCGGCATCGGTCAGCAGCGCGGCGGCGATCCGCCGCGGCATGATGCCGTCCTTGAAGTTCTTGAAGTAGCGCACCTCTTCCTGGGCGCTCAGCATGGCGAGGCCGATCGACAGCAGCTCATCCAGCATCAGGTCGCCGTGGCCGGCGCGGACGCGGCGGAAGTGGTTGAGCTGCAGCGCATAGCGCGTGGTGATCATGTCGATGGCGGCGGAGGCGAGGCCCTCGCGCCGGCCGATGGCACGCACCTCCTGGTCGATCTCCTCGATCGCCAGCGACAGCGCGCGGTCGCGCAGGCCGCGGTCCAGCGCCGACAGGCGATCCAGCTTCAGCCAGTGGATCAGCAGGCGCAGCGTCGTGCCGTTGATGAACAGGGTCATCAGCACGTAGCCGGTCACGCTGGTGGCGATGAAGTCGCGCAGCGAATCCGAGGCGTCCGGATGCTCGACCACCGCCAGCGCCAGCGCCAGCGAGATGGCGCCACGCAGGCCGCCCCACGCCACCACCGCCTTGATGCGGTTGCTGACGCGCTCCGCCATGCCGATGGCGGTCAGCAACGGCAGCAGGCCGGCGACCACGATGATGCGCGCCACCAGCGCCGCGATGTAGAGCGCGAGGATGATGCCGATTTCCGCCCAGGTGGTGCGGCTCATGATCTCCGGCACCAGCATGGCGGCGAACAGGAAGATGAGCGAGTTGGCCCAGAAGCCGAGCTGGCCCCAGGCGCCTTCCATCTGCTCGTGGGTGCGCGGCGACATGCGGGTGCGCCCGAGCGAGCCGACCACCAGGCCCGCCGCGACGCACGCGACGACGCCCGAGACGTGGAAATAATGCTCGCCGACGTAGAAGCTGAGATAGGCAAGCGCGACGGTAAGGGTGATCTCCGCCGTGGTGAAGCCCTTGAGCAGCGGGAAGATGGTGCAGACCGCGAGGCCCATCGCGGCGCCGATGGCCGCGCCGCCCAGGAACTTCAC
>DATEOK010000458.1:0-10721 GCA_035274225.1 Dongiaceae bacterium | reverse complement strand
TGACCTATATCGATTCCTCCGGCATCGCGAGCCTGATCGAAGGGCTGCAGACCGCGCGCAAGCAGAAGAACGACCTCGCCCTCGTCTCGGTCAGCCAGCGCGCGCGCCGCGTGCTGGAGCTGGCACGGCTCGACAAGGTGTTCACCATCCACGCTGACCTGGCGACCGCGCTCGCCGCGACCAAGGGCTGACCGCGATCATGACCGCCGTCCTCAAAGTATTCGAAGCCATCGGGCGGCGCACCGCCAGGGGCTTCGACGAATGGGGCTTCGGCGCTTCGCTGCTGGCCGAATCCATTGTCTGGGTCTTCATCGGCCGGTTCTATAAGCAGCCGGTACGCTTCACCCACACCTTCGCGGAGATGATGCGCTTCGGCATCGCCGCGCTGCCGATCGCCATCCTGCTGTCGGCCACCATCGGCCTGATGCTCGCGATCCAGAGCCTCTACTCGCTCGGCCTGTTCGGCGCGCAGAATTTCGCCTATATCGGCATCGCGCTCTCGGTGACGCGGGAATTCTCGCCGCTCATCATGGGCATCCTGATCGCGGGCCGCTCCGGCTCGGCGATCGCGGCGCGGCTCGCCACCATGACCATCAACCAGGAAGTCGACGCGCTGCAGGTGATGGGGATCAACCCGGTGCGCTTCCTGGTGGCGCCGATGCTGATCGCGCTGGTCATCATGCTGCCGTGCCTCGCCATGCTGGCGAACCTCGTCTCGATCGGCGCGGCCGCACTCTATGTTTCGGCCAGCCTCGACACCTCGCTCGGCTCCTACGTCTACAACACCCTGCAGATCCTCAAGACCGACGACGTCTGGCACGGCATCATCAAGTCATCCTTCTTCGGTCTCTTGATCGGCCTGATCGGGGTGATGAACGGCGCCGGCGTCAGCGGCGGCGCGGAAGGCGTCGGGCGCGTCACCACCCGCGCGGTCGTGCAGGCGATCACGGCGATCGTGGTTTCCGACATGGTCATCGGCTATCTGAGTACGCACTGATGGCCGTCGCAGTCGCCGAACCCGAAACCATCTGGAAGCCGACGCTCGAGGAGCTGGAGGGCCGCCCGGTCGTGATCGAGGTCGATCACCTGGATTGGTCGTTCGGCGCGCGTCAGGTACTGTTCGATGTCACCATGAAGGTCCATGAAGGCGAGATCATGGTCATCATGGGCGGCAGCGGCTCGGGCAAGACGACCTTGCTGCGCCACCTGGTCGGCCTGATGCCGCCGGCGCCGGACAAAGTGAAATTGCTGGGCCAGGACATCGGCAGCCTGAAGATGCTGGAGAAGCTGGACCTGCGCCGCAAGATCGGCGTCGCGTTCCAGTTCGGCGCGCTGTTCAGCTCGATGAACGTGGCGGAGAACGTCAAGCTGCCGCTGCGCGAGCTGGCGCATCTCGACGAGAAGACCATGGACATCATGGCGCGCCTCAAGCTCGAGGTCGTCAACATGTCCGGCTTCGGCCACCTGATGCCGGCGGAGCTGTCGGGCGGCATGGTCAAGCGCGCCTCGATCGCGCGCGCCATCGTCATGGACCCGAAGCTGATCTTCCTGGACGAGCCGTCATCGGGACTCGATCCCGTCGTCTCCTCCGCGCTCGATGATCTCATCCTGCGACTGCGCGAGGCGATGGGCATTTCGGTGGTGGTGGTGACGCACGATGTCGAGAGCGCCTTCAAGATCGGCGACCGCATCACGGTGCTGGACAAGGGGCACATCCTGGCCTGCGAGCGGCCGGAGCAGATCAGGGTCAATCCGAACGAGCGCGTGCAGAACCTGATCAATCGCAGGTCGGAGCACGTGGAAGTGGATCCCGAGGAGTATCTGCGCCGGCTGGCGGGAGACTAGGGATCAGGGGCTGAGGGGAATCTGAGTATGCGCAACCATTTCATCAACTACACGACCGTCGGCGTGTTCGTCGCCGCGATGATCGTCGCGCTGCTGTGGGCGCTGGCGCAGATCTCCGGACGGACGGGGCCGACCGACGGCTACGGCATCGTCATGGACGCCGTCACCGACATCGATTACGGCACGCTGGTGCGCTACGAGGGCTACAAGATCGGT
This sequence comes from Dongiaceae bacterium, assembly GCA_035274225.1. GTDB lineage: Bacteria > Pseudomonadota > Alphaproteobacteria > Dongiales > Dongiaceae > Dongia_A. Next base: position 8,660 of record DATEOK010000458.1, on the reverse strand, counting down.
CAGGTCGAGCGCATCGAGCCAGAGTGGGTTGAGGCCAAGCACAAGTACCAGTTCCGCGTGATCGTCTCGATCGAAAAGGATTGGAAGTTCCCGGCCGACTCGGTGGCGCGCATCTCCGCTTCCAGCTTCCTCGCCGCCAAGACGGTCGAGGTGTTCGCTGGCAAGTCGACCCAGCTGATCGCGGTCGGCGGCGAAATTCCGAGCGGCCCGCCGGCCGATGCCTTCTCGCTGATGGCGCAGGTCGCCGGGCAGATCGGCGATCTCTCGGAGAATTCGCTGAAGCCGCTGATCACGCATGTCGACGAGATCATTCTCCGCATCGGCAACAACACCGATGCCAACCTCTCCGAGCTGTTCGGCCAGCTGAAGAGCATCGCCGCCGAGGTGCAGAGCAAGACGCCGAAGATCACCGACGACATCTCCACCTTCACCACTCAGATGAACGCGACCCTGCTGCAGGCCGACAAGTTCCTGGACGACCAGAACCTGCAGTCGGTGCGCACCATCCTCGCCAACACGGAAAAGGCTACGAAGGATGCCAGCGCGGCGGCGGGTGAGGTCAAGGAATTGGGCCAGAAGCTGCAGAACCTGGCTGACCAGGTCAACGACATGATCGGCGACAACCGCAAGAACGTCGATAAATCCCTTGCGAATCTCGAATACATCCTGCGTTCTGTGGCGCAGAACATCGATTCGATCACGCGCAACATCGATGGGACGGCGCGCAACATGAGCGAGTTCAGCAGATTGATCCGCCAGAATCCCGGCCTGCTCTTGAACGGCGGGCCGCCGGAGGCGGACCGGGGCCTCACCCCCGCTTCGTCGGCGGAGTAGCGACATGCGCAAGCTGCGAGCGATCCTCCTGCTGCCGGTCGTGCTCTCCCTCGCCGGCTGTTTTGGCTCGGCCCCGGCGGTGCCCAAGGAACAGTATTACCGCCTGATCGCCGATCATCCGGCCGAGCAGGCCGCGAAGAAGATCACCGGCGGCGTCGAGATCGTGCCGTTCGCCGGCGAAGGCGTGATGTCCGAGCGTCCGCTCCTCTTCACCGCCGACGGTGGACGCAAGCTGGAGCAGCGCAACTACGCCTACTGGACCGACGCGCCGCCGCAGATGCTGCGCGACCAGCTGGTGGCCTACCTGAAGCAGGCCGGAGTCGCCGACAGCGTCGCGCCGAGCGAGCTGCGGCTCGACAGCGCCTATGTCATCCGCGGCACCATCCGCCGGCTGGAGCAACTGGTCGGCAGCGGCTCCGGCGCCGTCATTTCGCTGGAACTGGCGGTGATGGAGAACGGCAACGACCGTCTGGTCCTGAGCAAGGTCTACACCGCGGAAAAGCCGACCTCGGGCGAGAACATCGACAGCGCGGTGGCGGCACTCAACGACGGCCTGGACGAAGTCTTCGCCGCTTTCGCCAACGACCTCGCCGCCGCGGATTTCTGATCTCGGGTTCAGGCTCCAGCGAACCCAACCAACATTCCGTCACCCCAAGGCTTGGCCTTGCCATGACGGGGAGAGAGTGGCGCGCGTACAGCTTCGTTGGCGGGAGCGTAGAGCGTGCCGCGGACAGCTCCTGTTGGCAGCTAGACCTTCCGCAGTTCCTCGCTCATGAAGTCGACGAACGCGCGGCAGCTCGGCGTGGGCGCCTTGTCGCGCACGAAGATCTCGATCTCGAAATCCGGCAGCGGCGGCAGGCCCTGCTCTTCGCCGAGGATGCGCAGCTCAGGGATCACCGCCGACTTCGGCACCATCGCGATGCCGAGCCCGCCCTGGACCGCCGCCTGCAGGCCCGCCGTCGACGAGCTGACATAGACGAAGCGCCAGGGGATGCCGGCGCGATCCAGCGCCTCCAGGCAGATGCCGCGGTGGGTGCAATGCGGCGGCAGGCTCGCCAGCGGAACCGGCCGGTCGAGGCGCAGCTGGAAGCCCGGCGCCGCCACCCAGACCAGCGCGTCGCGATAGAGCATGCCGCCGTCCTTGAACACCATGCCGCGCCCGGCAATGACGACGTCGAGCTCGCCCTGCTCGTAGCCCGGCAGCAGGTCCATGCTGAGGCCGGTGCGCATCTCCATGGTGACGCCGGGATAGAGCCGGTTGAACCGCCCCAGCAGCTGCGGCATCTGGTGCGGCTTCACGTAGTCGGCGAGGCCGATCCGGAGCGGGCCTTGGGTCTGCCCGCCGGTCAGTCGCCCGATCGCCTCGTCGTTGAGGTCGACCATCCGCCGTGCGTAGCTGAGGAGCACCTCGCCGTCCTCGGTCAGGCTGACAGACCGGCTGGTGCGCTCGAACAGCCGCCGGCCGAGCCGTTCCTCCAGGTTACGGATGCGCACGCTGATTCCGGATTGGGTCAAGCCGATGAGCTCGCCGGCGGCGGTGAAGCCGCGGGCGTCGGCGACCGCCACGAAGCAGCGCAAAAGGTCGGAATCAAGATCGATGCGGGCCATCGCGACCCATGATCAATGATCATGGACGGCATATCAACAATTCGTTTCAGTAATTGAAGCACGATCCCCACTTTCCATCCGAGAGCGGGTGGAGACCATCCATGAGACAGACCCAATCACGGTTCGGGATCGAGCGCCGCCTGACCCCCGAGCTGTTCGACCACTATGTCGCCAAGGCCCGGGCCGAGCGCGGCAAGGCGATCGCGGCATTCATCGGCCAGGTTTCCGGGTGGCTGGCCGCCTTGCGCCGCCGCAGCGATGCCGCCTCGCGAGAATCGATCTCCGCCGGTCGCCGGGTGACCGGCTCAACGCGCTAGGAGCGGCGGGCGATCGCGATCAGGTTGACGCTCGGATCCTCGCGGTCGGAAATCGACAGCTGCTCCGGGCCGAAGCCGAAATCGACCGGCGCCGATCCCACGGGCTTCTCCTGCGTCAGCTTGCGGGCCAGCGGCTTCGCGAGCTTGCGTCCCAGCTCGCGCACGAAATTGAGCCCCGCGACGCGCAGCGCTTCGGGCATGAACGGCAGCGTGAGCGGCAACAGGATCCAGCGCAGCGAGCGGGTGCGGCGCGCCTCGAGCGCGATCACGTCGGGCCGGCCACCCATCATCTTGACCGTCACGTCGCCGAAATGCCGCGCCACCACCGCACGCAGCGCATCGGCGGAATATTCATAGAGATGCCACATATTCCACGGCTTCTGCCCAGGCAGCAGGCGCGAGCTGCGGTCCGGCGTCGCCACCACGAAGGTACCGCCGGGCTTCAGCACGCGGCGGATCTCGGAGAGATACGCGTTCACGTCACGCACATGCTCGATCACCTGGAACGACAGCACCACGTCGAAGCTGGCGTCGGCAAACGGCAGCGCCTTGTCCTCGACCGGCGGCACCGCGATGTAGTCGAGATTGCCGCGCCGGTATTTGTCCTTGGCGTAGGCGACGGCGTCGGCGGAGATGTCGATGCCGACCACCTTGGCGCAATGCTCGGCGATCCGCGCGGTGCCGTAGCCGCTGCCGCAGCCGAAATCGAGCACGGTCTTGCCGGCGATCAGGTCGCGCACATAGTCGTAGGTGACGATGTGGAACAGGTAGATCAGGTAGGACTGCGGCGAGGCGGTCCTGTATTCCTCGATCATCCGTTCGCTGGTCGGTTCGAGACTCATGCCTGCTCCCATCGACGCCCTGGGCACCCCGGACTGACCCCTATCACGGCTTTCTTAGCAATTTGTTTAGCATACGGCAGAGACTATCCTGCACTCGTCCAAGCCCTTGGACTGTCTGCTGGAGCCGCCCCTGCCGTCCTCGCCGCATCGCGTTGTCCTGTGGGGCACCTATGACCTCGGCAAGCCGCGCACCCGGATCCTGATCCGTGGCCTGGCCGAGGCCGGGGTCGCCCTGGTCCAGTGCCACGTCGACGTGTGGTCCGGCATCGAGGACAAGGCCAACATCGCCGGCTGGCGTAGGATCGCCGCCGTCATCGGCAAGCTGATCCTGGCCTATCCCGTCCTGATCTGGCGCTATCTGCGGCTGCCGCGCCACGATGTCGTGCTGGTCGGCTATCTCGGCCACCTCGACGTCATCGTGCTCTGGCCGTTCGCGGCGCTGCGCGGGGTGCCGGTGGTGTGGGACGCCTTCCTGTCGCTTTACGAGACGGTGGTCGAGGACCGCCAGATGGTGGGGCCGCGCCATCCGCTGGCCTGGCTGGTCTGGGCCTGGGACTGGCTGGCCTGCCGCGCCGCCGACCTGGTGCTGCTCGACACCCACGCGCATGCGCACTGGTTCCAGTCGGAGTTCAAGCTGCGGGACGGGCGGACCGACGCGGTGTTCGTCGGTGCCGAGCCGGACGCATTCGCGCCGCTGCCCAACGCCGGCAGTGGGACCGACGGGCCGATCCGCGTGCTGTTCTACGGCCAGTTCATCCCGCTGCACGGCATCGAGACCATCGTCGCCGCGGCGGCGCGCACGGCACCGGAGCTCTATTCCTGGACCATCATCGGCACCGGTCAGGAGGATGCCCGCATCCGCACGCTGCTCGACGCCCACCCGATCCCGCATCTGCGCTGGATCACCTGGGTGCCCTATGCGCAGCTGCGCGAGAGCATCGCCACCGCCGACATCTGCCTCGGCATCTTCGGCCAGTCCGGCAAGGCCGCGCGCGTCATCCCCAACAAGGTGTTCCAGGTCATCGCCGCGGGCCGGCCGCTGGTGACGCGCGATTCCCCCGCGATGCGCGAGCTGGTGACGGCGGACACGCCGGGCATCCACCTGGTGCGGGCCGGCGATGCCGACTCGCTGCTCGCCGGCATCGCGGAGCTGGCGCGGCAGATCCGCCAATCCTCCACCGCCGCCTTGTTCGGCTCGCTGCGCGAGCGGATCGCGCCCGGTGCCATCGGCCGGCAGCTCGCCGCGCTACTCGCCAGCGTCGCCAGCGCGCGGCAGGGCGGCTGACGTGGCGACGCATCATCCCGTCCTCGGCGCCGCGCTGCCGGAGCTCGGCTGGGTTCCGGCGCCGAGCTACCTGATGCGGCGCGACCGCATCCTGCGCATGATGCGCACGCTGCCCCCCGGTCAGTTGCTGGAGATCGGCTGTGGCGCCGGCGCGCTGCTCGACGACCTCGCGCGCATGGGCCATGCGTGCCAGGCGATGGAGACCTCGCCCGCCGCCCGCGCCCTCGCCGAAGTCATGCTGCGCGACGTGGGCGTCCGGGTCCATGACGCAGCGCAAGACGATTGGCGCGGCCGCTTCGACTATGTGCTGTCGTTCGAGGTGCTGGAGCATATCGAGGACGATCGCGGCGCGCTCAAGACCTGGGCGAGCTGGCTGAAGCCGAACGGCACGCTGGTGATCTCGGTGCCGGCACACCAGCGCCGCTGGACGGCGTCGGACGTGTGGGCCGGCCACTATCGCCGCTACGAGCAGGCGCAGATCGTGAGCCTGATCCAAGCGAGCGGTTTCCAGGTTCGCCGGACCGAATGCTACGGCTTCCCGCTGTCCAACCTGATGTCGCCGGTGCGCGGCTGGCTGCACCGGCGCGCCATGCGGCGGGAGCGCACGTCGGCCGAGGACAAGGCCGGCAACACCCAACGCAGCGGCACCGAGCGGACGGTCGAATCGCGCTTCTATCCACTGGAGGCCAGCGTCGTGGGCGCCGCGCTGCTCAAGCTGAACTTCGCCCTGCAGGACCTCACCGTCGGCACCGAAATGGGCACCGGGTTCCTCGTCCTGGCGCAGAAATCCTAACGATTCCAGATGCCTGAGAGCCGCGAAAACCGTGGTTTTCTAACCCTTTATTTACCAAGCCGGTTAACACTGGGCGGCCTTGCCACCGCGCATCCGTTCTTGGGGAGAGTTCGCTGCCGCCGCAGCCATCCGACCGGGTTGTCCATGACGCGTCGAGCGCCCGGAATCCCGGCCGCGCGAGCGCGTCGTCGCGCGTCGTGCACGCGCGGGTCCGGGCATGATGCAACCGCCGACCTCGCCCGCCATGCCGGCTAAACCTGCTGCAACCGCCGGCCGCTTGCTGCCATGGGTTTCGCTCCATGCCGAGCGGGTGATGCTGGGCGCGATCCTGGTCGCGGTGGTCGCGAAGTTCGTCCTGATCGCGCGCATCAACGTGAGCTGGGACGAGTTCTATTTCCTCGAGTTCGCGCACCAGTATGCCCGCGGCGAACTCACCGGACGGTTCCAGACCTTCCATGTGCATCTGTTCTCCTGGCTGCCCGCTCTGGGGTCGGAGGTGCCGGAGCAGGTGATGGCCGGCCGCCTGGTGATGGCACTGCTGGCGACCGCCGGCGCGTTCCTGGCCTACGGCATTGCGCGCCGGTTCGTCACGCGGCGCGGTGCGCTGTTCGCGCTGCTCGCCTATCTGTCGGTCAGCGCCGTGATCGAGGACGGCAGCAGCTTCCGCGTTGATCCCATCGTCACGTTCCTGTCCCTGCTGGCGCTATTCGCGATCCTGTGCCGGCCGGCCGGCGCGCGCGGTGCGATGTTGGCGGGCGCCGCCATGGCGCTGGCGATTCTGGTGACGGTGAAAAGCGCATTCTACCTGGTGGTGATCGGCGGCGTGTTCTGGTGCCTCGAGCACAGCCTGCGCGACCGCGCCAAGCTGGCGCTGCCGTTCGCCGCGAGCTTCGTGCTGGTGACCGCGGCGCTGTTCGCATACCACGATGCGACGCTGGCGCCGCACGCGGCTGCCGACGCCGGCGCGTTCCTCAAAGGCTCGGCCACCAAGGCGTTCTTCGACGGGGTGTTCCCGCGCGCCTTCGACCTGATCTGGATGCTGATCCCGAACCTGCTGTTCTGGCTGATGCTGGCGCAGGGCGCCGCGATCGCCTGGTCGGTGGCGCGCGGGCCGCAGAGCCGGAACGGCTGGCTCCCCTATCTGCCGCTGGTGCTGGCCCTGCCCGTGCTGACGCCGATCCTCTATCGCAACGCTTTCCCATATTTCTATCCCTTCATCCTGGCGCCGGCCACGATCCTGGTCGGCGTCGCCTTCGACAGGCATCGGCAGCACGGCGCCAAGGACATTCCGCCCGCCAAGCTCGCGGCCATGCTCGTCCTGGTGCAGTGCGCCATCCTGGCGTTCGGCATCGTTTCCAAGATCGGCGACAACGCGCGGGTACAGCGCGAGACCATCGCGGCAGTGCGCGCGGTCTTTCCCCAGCCGGTGCCCCACATCGAAGGCTTCGGCGTGCTCGCCGACTATCCGCGCGCCGGGTTCTTCATGAGCAGCTGGGGCGTGGAGAATTACCGTCGCACCGGCCAGCCGGTGTTCGCCGACCTGATCGCGCGCCTGCAGCCGCCGTTCGTGCTGGCCGATTCGCCTTCGCTGTTCGCCGCGCTGGTGCCGGGCGTGAAGGTGGACCCGACTCGCGCCCTGCTGGCGGAAGACGCGCAGGCGCTGCAGGACAACTACATCCGCCACTGGGGCATGCTGTTCGTCGCCGGCAAGCAGCTGCGGCCCGTGGACGGCGCAAGCTTCGACATCGCGATCGCCGGCGCATATCGGCTCGAAGCCGCCGCATCGCTGATCATCGACGGCAACCGCATCAGTCCGGGCGGCACCGTCACACTCGCCGCCGGCGCGCACAGCATGGATTTCAGCGGCGCCCCCGGCGAAGCGGCCTTGCGCTGGGCGCAGGCATCGGCCGTGCCGGCGCTGCCGCCGACCGACCCCCTCGCCTTCTTCAATCGCAAGAGCTGGGCCGGCATGACCCCGTTCATGGTGCGTTCAGGCCCAGCGCGCTAGCAGGAAGCATTCGACATGAAGCTCATCGTCCAGATCCCCTGCTACAACGAAGAGGCGACGCTGCCCGAGACCGTCGCCGCCATCCCGCGGCGCATCGAGGGCATCGACCGGGTGGAGATCCTGGTGATCGACGATGGCTCGACCGACCGCACGGTCGAGATTGCGCGCGGCCTTGGCGTCGATCACGTCGTCACCCAGACCCGCAACCGCGGCCTTGCCAACGCCTTCCGCACCGGGCTCGACGCCTGCCTCAAGGCCGGCGCCGATATCATCGTCAACACCGACGGCGACAACCAGTATTCCGGCGCCGATATTCCGCGCCTGGTACGCCCGATCCTGGACGGCCGCGCCGACATCGTGGTCGGCGACCGCGAGACCGGCCAGGTCGCGCATTTCTCGCCACTCAAGAAGATTCTGCAGAAGTTCGGCAGCTGGGTGGTTCGCCGGCTCTCCGGCCTGGACGTGCCGGATGCGGTCAGCGGCTTCCGCGCGATCTCGCGCGAGGCGGCGCTGCGCCTCAACATCGTATCCGGCTTCAGCTACACCATCGAGATGCTGATCCAGGCCGGTCGCAAGCGCATGGCGGTCGCATCGGTGCCGATCGCCACGAACAAGGTCACGCGCAAGTCGCGCCTGTTCAAGTCGATCCCGAACTTCATCAAGCGTTCGGTGGCGACCATGCTGCGCATCTATGCGATGTACCAGCCGCTGAAGGTGTTCGCGATCGTCGGCGGCGTGCTGGCGGTGATCGGCGTGCTGCCGATTGTCCGCTTCCTCTATTTCTATGCCATCGGCGATGGTGAAGGCCACGTCCAGTCGTTGATTCTCGGCGGCGCCCTGGTCATCATCGCGGTGGTGTCGTTCCTGATCGGCCTGGTCGCCGATCTCATCGGGTTCAACCGCCAACTGCTCGAGATGACGTTGGAAAAGGTGCGCGAGATGGAGCTGAAGCTGGCGCGGATGGAGGACGAGT
>DATEOK010000457.1:0-2966 GCA_035274225.1 Dongiaceae bacterium | reverse complement strand
CTTCCGCGGCGCCGCAGCCGCGGCCGGCTCGACCTGGTTCGCCGCGGCGGCGACCGGGACGTTCTGGGCGGCTGGCGACGGCGTCGTCGTCGGTGGGGAGGAACGGCGGCCGAACATGTACCCTTAGTCTCCCTTACGCGGTCTTTGCCTGCGGCTTCTTGAACAGGCTCGGGAAGCCCATCTTCTTCGCCGGCTTCACGGCGCCGCTCTTGACGCCGGCGCGCACGCCGGTCCGCGACACCAGGTCGGTGAAGACGCCGATCAGCTTGTGCGATTTGAACCGGTCGCCGATCATCTTGCCGTCGTTGGCGGCTTCGATGAAGGTTGTCGGATCGAACGGAATCGCCGCCACCGGCTGGATGCCGAGAGTGTTGGAGATGTCCTTCGGCAGCAGACGGGTTCGCTTGGCGATGTCGGACTTGTTGATCACCACCTTCGTGGCCCGGCTCTCGCCGCGCTTGCCGTTCAGGAAATCCAGCAGATTGCGCGAGTCGCGGATGTTGGCGATGTCGGGCGCCAGCACCAGGACGGTCTCGTCGGCGGCCGTCAGCAGGCCCTCCGCCCAGTCGGTCCACACATGCGGGACGTCGACGATCACCAGCTTGGCCATCTGGCGGCATAGGTCGATCGCCTTGTCGACGGCTTCCTCGTCGATGCTGTCGTACTGACGCAGCGCGCCGGGGGTCGACAGGATCTGCAGGTTCTCGTCGTCGCCGGCCATGTAGCGCTCGAGCAGCGTGATGTCGAGGCGGTCGGCGTCGGAGAAGGCTTCACCGAAGGCCTGGCGCGGATCCTGGTTGAAGGCGAGGCCCGCGGTGCCGAAGGTGAGGTCCATATCCACCAGGATGGTGCGGATGTTGAGCTTCTTGGCCGCCGCCCACGCCATGTTGTGGGCGATGGTGGAAGCACCGACGCCGCCGCGCGCACCGGTCACCGCGACGAACTTGCAACGCTCCGGCCCCTTCGGGTCGTGCGCGGCGCGCTCGATCGCGTCCATCATGCCTTCGAGGCTGAGGGGCGAGACCAGGTAGTCGGTGACGCCGAGCGACACGATCCGGCGATAGACCGAGATGTCGTTGACGGCGCCGACCACGATCAGCTTGCGGCCGGGCTCCACCACCTGCGCCAGCGCGTCGAGACGCGACTGGAGCGTGCTGGTGTCGCCATCGTCCTCGACGATGATCAGGTGCGGCGAGGGATGATCGGCATAGTGCGTAACGGCACGAGCCAGGCCGCCGTCGCGCACCGCGACCTTGCAGCGGGCGAACGCGCGCTGCTCGGCCAGGGCCTTGCCGGCGTTCGAAGTCTGCTCGACGTGGCAGAAGACATCAATTGTCAGGCGATACTGCATGGCAGCCCTCTCATTAACTCGAGATCTTAAAGTTGTAGTCCTGCAGGATGTCGTTCGCGCTCGGCAACGGCTCGCCCCGCTGATAGTGGTCGATCACGTAGAAAGCGCGGGCGCCGGAACGGCCCGGCGTCGCCTCGCGCGGATGCACGAGATCGCGCGGGTTGGCCGCCATGGCGTCGATGTTGTGCTGGATCGAGCAGCCGTAGTTGGGATGGATGGCGTTGTCGTGTCCAAAATCCCAAGGCTCACCGGCGTAGCCGCATTCCTCCGGCGCCGTGACGTAGATCGGGAAGGTCACGCTGGCCGTTCCCTTGGTCTGCGTCTCGGCGACGTAGAGATTGATGTCCTCGGCCGGGATGCCGCGCTGCATCAGGGCGTTGGCGAGCTGGAGGGCGTGCTCGCGCGCGGCCGGGTCGTCGGTCGACTTGCCGGGCACGGTCACTTCCAGCGGCCGTTCGCCCTGGGTCTGGTAGGCATAGAGGAACTCGTCGATCCGCTCCGAGTCACCCGGAGCCGGCTTGCCGGCATACATCGGACCCACGTCGAGCCGCGCCGTCTTGCGCTGGGCGGTGGTCGGGTGGGAGTAAGCGGGATCGTGCTCGACGATGTCGGTCTCGCAGGCGCTGACGAATACAGCGAGCAGACCGGCACATGCGCAACGGATGAGGGTGCTAGTCACGGCTGGTCTCCTAGTTGATGATGTAGCCGATGGGGCCCTTCGGACCCTCGCTCGGTTGGCTACCCTCAGGCGGCCGCTTGACATAGAGGCTCTGCAGGTTGCCGAGGAAGTAGCGGTCGAGGTCGTGCGACGGCGCGAAACCGTCGGTCGGCGTCGCCAGCTGGTCGGGGTCGACCGGCTTGGCCAGCATGACGTTGACCAGGATCACCAGCTCCGTCTCGTTGCGCTGGAAAGACGTCGAGCGGAACAGCGTGCCCAGGATCGGCAGATCCATCAGGCCCGGAACGCCGTTGACGCTGCTCTGGATGTCGTTCTGCAGCAAGCCGGCGATCATGATGCCGCCGCCGCTGGGCAGCTCGATCGTGCTGTTGGCGCGGCGGGTCGACAGGCCCAGGATCTGGAAGCTGTCGTCGCCGAACGGCACCACCACCGAGTTCTGCGCGGAGAGGGCGCTGACTTCGGTCGACACCTTCATCCAGATGCGGCCCGGCGCGACGACCACCGGCAGGAAGGCGAGGCTGACGCCGAACGGCTTGTACTCGACCGAGACCGTGCCGCTGTCCCCGTCGTCCGACACCGCCAGCACGGGATACTCGCCGCCGGCCAGCATCGAGGCCGGCTCGCCGGAAATGGCGAGCAGGTTCGGTTCCGCGAGCGTGCGGAGCAGGCCGTGCGTCTCCAGCAACTGGAACGTGGAGTCCGTGTCGGCGCTGCTGATGCCGAGCACGCCCGCGAAGGTGGACGCGCTGAGGCCGGTTGCGGCGGTCGCGAGATCGAGGGTGAGGGGGCCAAGGGTCTGCGGATCGAGGATGTTGGATGCACCCAGCTCCTTCAGTACGCTCTTCTGGATCTCAGCCACCTTGACCTTGATCAGCACCTGCTGCTCGGAGCCGATGGTGATCATGTTGATGATGTTCTCGTCGTCCGGCACGAAGC
>DATEOK010000456.1:0-10592 GCA_035274225.1 Dongiaceae bacterium | reverse complement strand
CGCGCGCAACTTCCTCCTCCCGCGCAAGAAGGCCTTGCGCGCGACGGAGGAGAACAAGAAGCGTTTCGAGGCGCAGCGTGTGCAGATCGAAGCCACCAACCTGAAGCGCAAGCAGGAAGCCGACAAGATCGCCAAGAAGGTCGATGGCCTGAAGATCGTGGTCATCCGCCAGGCATCCGAGACCGGCCTGCTGTTCGGCTCCGTCGCCAACCGCGACATCGCCGACGGCCTGATCGAGGCCGGCTTCACCGTCGATCGCCGCCAGGTGATCCTCGACAAGCCGATCAAGACGCTGGGCCTGCATTCGGTCCGCGTTGCCCTGCACCCGGAAGTGATCGTCACGGTCACCGCCAATGTCGCCAAGTCCGCGGACGAAGCGACGCAGCAGGAGAAGAGCGGCGCGGCAGCGGTCAAGGCCGAGGGCGCCGAAGCCCCCGACCTGGACAAGCTGCTGGAAGAAGCGGCGGCCGCGACGGCCGAAAGCGGCGCCGAAGACGCCGCCGAAGCATAAGCTAGCGACCTGTCGAACGTGCGAACGGCCGCCCTTTCGGACGGCCGTTCACTTGATCGTATGAGTTCGGCTTAGGCTTCGGTTTCCGGCTGCTCGCCGGTGCCGGCGGCTTCGGCTTGCGCTTGGGCCGCTTCCTCGAGCAGCTTGTCGAGGTCGGGGGCTTCCTCGCCCACGGCCTTGGTGACGGCCATGCCGAGCTTCTCCTGCTGCGCCGCTTCGTCTTCCGACTTGGCGACGTTGGCGGTGACCGTGACGATCACTTCCGGATGCAGGGCGACACGGACCTTGTGCAGGCCGAGCGTCTTGATCGGCTTGTCCAGGATGACCTGGCGCCGGTCGATGGTGAAGCCGGCGGCGGTCACGCCGTCCGCGACGTCGCGGTTGGCGACCGAGCCGAACAGAAGGCCGGTTTCACTCGCTTGGCGGATGACGACGATCTTGATGCCGTCCACCTTCTTGGCGATCTTCTCGGCTTCCTGCTTGCGCTTGAGGTTGGTCGCCTCGATCTGGGCGCGCTGCTCCTCGAAGCGCTTCTTGTTGTCCTCGGTGGCGCGCAAGGCCTTCTTGCGCGGCAGGAGGAAGTTACGCGCGAAGCCCGGCTTCACGGAGACGACGTCCCCGATCTGGCCCAGCTTCTCGATGCGCTCCAACAGAATGACGTCCATGGGGCGCTCTCCTTACTTCAGCACGTAGGGCAGCAGGCCGAGGAAGCGGGCGCGCTTGATCGCCTGGGCGAGCAGACGCTGCTTCTTGGCACTGACGGCCGTGATGCGGCTGGGGACGATCTTGCCGCGCTCCGAAACGAAGCGCTGCAGGAGCTTGATGTCCTTGTAGTCGATCTTCGGCGCGTTGGCGCCGGAGAACGGGCAGGACTTGCGGCGGCGGAAGAACGGGCGCCGGCCGCCACCACCGCCACGCGGGGCGGAACCTTCAGTCGGGGCGACGCTCATGCCTGCTCTCCTTCAGTCGAACGGTTTTCGCGGACGGGCCGCAGGCGATCGTCGCGCTCGCCACGATCCGGGCGGTCACCACGATCACCGCGATCGCCACGGTCACCGCGGTCGCCACGATCACCACGATCGAAGCCGCCGCCGCCGAAGCTGCGCTCGCGGCGGCCGAAGCCACCCTCGCGCTCGCGGCCCTCACGGTCGCGGCCGCGCGACTGCAGCATGGCCGACGGGCCTTCCTCCAGCGCCTCGACCTTCACGGTCAGGTGGCGCAGCACGTCCTCATGGATGCGCATGTTGCGCTCCATCTCGATCACCGCCGCCGCGGGGGCGTCGATGTTGAGCAGGACATAGTGGCCCTTGCGGTTCTTCTTGATGCGGAAGCTAAGGCTCTTCAGGCCCCAGAACTCCTTCTTGGTCACGTTACCGCCCTGGGCAGCGACGATCCCGGCGAAGTGCTCGGTCAGGCCCTCGACTTGCGCGCTGGTCACGTCCTGGCGCGCAATAAAGATATTCTCGTAGTACGGCATCCTATAAGGACTCCCTTTGGCTCTTCACGGTCCGGTGCCGGGACCTCCCTCATGGAGGTCGCATCGGCGGATCGGACCTAGCCGGCACCTCGCGGCGCTCATGCGCCGGTTCTTTGGACTGGGCCAAGGAACGGGAGCCGGCAGGGGTGCGCAGGAGCTAAGCTCAAGCGCGGCCGGGACTATAGTGATCGGCAACGGTAATGCAAGCGCCGGATTCCGGCAGATGATGCCGGCCTGCGCCGGCGGGCATTAACGAAGATTAATCAACGCCTTCAACCGCTTGACAGGGGCGGCGGCCGGGCTATCTATGCGCCCTCTTTCCGCGGGACCAGCGGATTCTCAGGCCCAGGGATTTTCCATGACACGTGCCTTCATCTTTCCAGGCCAGGGCTCCCAGGCTGTCGGCATGGGCCTCGCTTTGTCGCAGGGCTTCGCCGCCGCCCGGCTGGTGTTCGAAGAGGTGGACGAGGCGCTGAAGCAGAAGCTCTCCAAGCTGATGTTCGAGGGGCCGGAGAGCGACCTCGTCCTGACCGAGAATGCCCAGCCGGCGCTGATGACGGTCAGCATCGCCACCCAGCGGGTGCTGGAAGCCGAAGGCGGCTGGCGCCTGCCGGACAAGGCGAGCTTCGTCGCCGGCCATTCCCTCGGCGAATATTCGGCGCTGGCGGCGACCGGCGCACTCACCCTCTCCGATGCGGCGCGGCTCTTGAAGCTGCGCGGGCAGGTGATGCAGAAGGCGGTGCCGGTCGGTGTCGGCGCCATGGCGGCGCTGCTCGGGCCGGAGCTTGAGCAGGTGCAGAAGATCGCCAGGCAGGCGGCGGACGAGACCAAAAAGGTGTGCGGCGTCGGCAACGACAATTCGCCGGGCCAAGTGGTGGTGTCGGGCGCCAAGGAGGCGGTGGAGCGCGCGATCGCGATCGCGGCCGAGCAGGGCGTGAAGCGCAGCGTCATGCTGCCGGTGAGCGCGCCGTTCCACTGCGCGCTGATGCAGCCCGCCGCCGACGCGATGGAAGAGGCGCTGTCGAAGGCGACGATCCGGCAGCCGGCGGTGCCGGTGGTCGCGAATGTCACCGCCCAACCGGTCAGCGATCCTGCGGCAATTGCCAAGCTGCTGGTGCAGCAGATCGTCGCGACCGTGCGCTGGCGGGAATCGATGCTCGCGATGAAATCGCTGGGTGTCACCAAGATGTACGAGCTGGGCTCCGGCAAGGTGCTGGCGGGCCTCATCAAGCGCATCGACAAGGAGATCGAGGCGAGCTCGGTCGGCGCACCGGCGGATGTCGAAGCGGCGCTGAAGGCGCTGAGCTGATGGCTAACTCCAACAGCACAAGCTTTCTCTTCCCCAACAAAGAGGGAAGGGGTTCAGCGCGTGCGGCATCTTCCAGCGCACTTCGCTGAAATACCACTCAGGAGCACATCCATGTTCGATCTAGGCGGCAAGAGCGCGCTGGTCACGGGCGCATCGGGTGGCATCGGCGGCGCGATCGCCAAGGCGCTGCATGCGCGGGGCGCCAACGTCGGCCTCAGCGGCACGCGGGTCGAGCCGCTGGAGAAGCTGAAGGCGGAGCTGGGCGAGCGCGCGCACGTGCTGCCGGCCGATCTCGGCGATCCGGCGGCGATCGAGGCGCTGCTCAAGTCGGCCGACGCCGCGCTCGGCGGCATCGACATCCTCATCAACAACGCCGGCCTGACGCGGGACAACCTCGCGATGCGCATGAAGGACGAGGACTGGCAGAAGGTGATCGACGTCAACCTGACCGCCGGCTTCCGCCTGGCGCGCGGGGCGATGCGCGGCATGATGAAAAAGCGGTGGGGCCGCATCATCGGCATCACCTCGGTGGTGGGCGTGACCGGCAACCCGGGCCAGGCCAACTATGCCGCGGCCAAGGCGGGCATGATCGGCATGTCCAAGTCGCTGGCCCAAGAGGTGGCGAGCCGCGGCATCACGGTGAATTGCGTGGCTCCCGGATTCATCGAGACCCAGATGACCGGCGTGCTGACCGAGGACCAGAAGGCCCGCATCATGACGGCGGTTCCGGCCGGCCGGCTTGGCCAGTCGGACGAGATCGCCGCGGCGGTGGTCTATCTGGCGAGCCCCGAGGCCGCCTACGTGACCGGCCAGACGATCCACGTCAACGGCGGCATGGCCATGATTTGATTGCGCTTTTCCGAGAGGACCCCGGCTCTGGCCAAAGCCGGGCAATTTATGTTAAGTGACCCCGGACACCGCCGCGCGAGGTCACTCTCACATCGAGCCTAGGCGCGGTGGTACAGTGCGGCCAAAATGGCCCAACATCTTTCGACCGGCTCCGGACGGGGGGCGGTGATCAAAAAAGGGAACAGCGATGAGCGATATTGCCGAGCGGGTTAAGAAGATCGTGATCGAGCACCTCGGTGTCGAGGAAGCCAAGGTCACCGACACTGCGTCCTTCATCGACGATCTGGGTGCGGACAGCCTGGATACGGTCGAGCTCGTGATGGCGTTCGAAGAAGAGTTCGGCTGCGAGATTCCCGACGATGCCGCCGAAAAGATCCAGACCGTCAAGGATGCCATCGAATACATCAAGTCGAAGGCGAGCTGAGATCGTTCTCTCGGTTCGGAGTCCTGTGCGGATCGGCGCGGTCTGCGCGATCCTCGCGCATCCCTGAAATGGCAGGATAAGAGCTTACCATGCGTCGTGTCGTCGTCACCGGAATGGGCATCGTCTCGCCGCTGGGCGTGGGCGTCGAAAATGTCTGGAACCGCCTGCTGAAGGCCGAGTCCGGCATCCAGGGCGTGCAGTCGGTCGACGTGACGGACCTGCCGTGCAAGGTCGCAGGCGAAGTGCCGCGCGGCGACACCGCCTCGGGCAGGTTCAACGCCGACGACTACGTACCGCCCAAAGACCAGAAGAAGATGGACACGTTCATCATCATGGCGATGGGCGCGGCGCAGGAGGCGGTCGAGGATTCCGGCTGGAAGCCGACCGACGAGGAAGGCCAGACCCGCACCGGCGTGCTGATCGGCTCGGGCATCGGCGGCCTGCAGGGCATCTACGAGGCGTCGATCACGCTCAAGGAAAAGGGGCCGCGGCGCATCTCGCCGTTCTTCATCCCGTCGTGCCTGATCAATCTCGCCTCGGGCCATGTCTCGATCAAGTATGGCTTCCGTGGTCCCAATCATTCCGTGGTCACGGCCTGTGCGACTGGCAGCCACGCGCTGGGCGACGCCAGCCGCCTGATCCAGTTGGGCGATGCTGACGTGATGGTGGCGGGCGGCACCGAATCCACCATCAGCCGCCTCGGTATCGCGGGCTTCTGCGCCTCGCGCGCGCTGTCCACCGGCTTCAACGACCGGCCGACCGCGGCCTCCCGTCCGTGGGACAAGGACCGCGACGGCTTCGTGATGGGCGAGGGCTCTGGCGTCGTGGTGCTCGAAGAGCTGGAGCACGCCAAGAAGCGCGGCGCCAAGATCTATGCCGAGGTCGTGGGCTATGGCCTGTCGGGCGACGCCTATCACATCACCGCGCCGTCGGAGAGTGGCGACGGCGGCTTCCGCTGCATGCAGATGGCGCTGAAGCGCGCCGAGATGAATGTCGGCGACATCGACTACATCAACGCGCACGGCACATCGACGCCGTTGGGCGACGAGATCGAGCTGGGCTCGGTCAAGCGGCTGTTCGGCGACCAGGCCTACAAGCTCACCATGTCCTCGACCAAGTCGGCGATCGGCCACCTGCTGGGCGCGGCCGGCGCGGTGGAGGCGATCTTCTCCATCCTTGCGATGCGCGACCAAGTGGCGCCGCCGACGCTCAATCTCGACAATCCGTCGGAAGGCTGCGACATCGACCTCGCGCCGAAGCAGGCCAAGCCGCGCAAGATCCGCGCCGCCTTGTCGAATTCCTTCGGGTTCGGCGGCACCAACGCCAGCCTGATCTTCACGCCGCTGCAATAGCCGCGCGGTCGGGAGGGGCGAACAGGCGATGCGCCGGCTCCTCAACTTCGTCTACACCTTCTTCGCCATCGCCGTGATCGCGGCGGCGGGTGTCTCTTTCTATCTCTACGCCAGCTTCACCGGTCCGGGTCCCTCGACCGAGGACAAGACGCTGGTGATCCCGAAAGGCAGCGGCGTCACCGAGATCGCCGGCATCCTCAAGACCGAGAACGTGATCGAGGATACCCGCATCTTCCGGCTCGGCGTGCGGCTGCTGTCCAAGGACAAGCCGCTGATCGCCGGCGAATACGTGTTCCCCAAGGGCATCAGCGCCAGCGGCGCCATGGGCATCATGATCGCCGGCAAGTCGATCACCCACCGCCTCACCATCCCCGAGGGGCTGACGGTGCGCGAGGTGCTGGAGTTAGTGTCGGCCGAGCCGCTGCTCGACGGGCCGCTGCCGCCGGAGCGGCCGGCGGAGGGCACGCTGATGCCTGAGACCTACCGCTACCTGCGCGGGGAGAGCCGCGCCTCGGTCATCGCGCGCATGCGCGAGGACATGACAAAGGCGCTGGCCGAGGAGTGGGAGAAGCGCGACAAGAGCATCCTGGTGAAGACGCCGGAAGAGGCTGTCACCATGGCCTCGCTGGTTGAAAAAGAGACCTCGCAAGCCGACGAGCGGGCGCGGGTCGCGGGCGTGTTCTACAACCGCATCAAGAAGGGCATGCCGCTGCAGACGGATCCAACGGTGATCTTCGCCATCACCCTCGGCACGCGCAAGCTGGGCCGCGGCCTGACCTACGACGACCTCAAGATCGACAGCCCATACAACACCTACCTGGTGAAGGGGCTGCCGCCGGGGCCCATCGCCAACCCTGGGCGCGACGCGCTGCACGCGGTGATGCATCCCATGGCGCACAAGGAACTCTATTTCGTCGCCGACGGCACCGGCGGCCACGCCTTCGCCGCGACGCTCGACCAGCACAACAAGAACGTCGCCGCCTGGCGCAAGATCCAGAAGGCGCAGCAGACTCCGTAGGCTGCGCATGCGGGTTACCGCTTACTCCGTCATCCCAAGGCTTGGCCTTGGGATCCACGAATTTGCCTGCGACCGCGCGATCTCGCTCATCGGAACTCGTGGATGGCAAGGCCAAGCCTTGCCATGACGGCTGGAGTGGGCGTTGAGGGCGGCGCCTACTTCTTCGGCAGCATGCGCAACAGCGGGTCCACGATCGCCGGCGAGAGTGCGCCCATGAGCCAGGCTACGAATGCGGTCGGGAACGGGAACGCGATGCGGGCGCGGTCGGCGGCGAGGCCGCGCTGGATGATCGCCGCTGCCTTCTCGGCCGACATTAGGAACGGCATCGTGAAGCGGTTGGTGTCGGTCATCGGGGACTTGATGAAGCCCGGCATCACCACGTTCACTTTCACGCCCTGCGGCAGGAGATCGCCGCGCAGGCCTTCGCCCCAGGCGCGCACGGCGGCCTTGCTGCCGCTGTAGGCCGGTGCGCCGGGCATACCGCGATAGCCGGCGAGGGACGAGATGATCGCGATCTGGCCGCGCCCGCGCGCGGTCATGCGCGGCACCGTCGGTAGCACCACGTTCAGCACGCCATCGAGGTTGACGGCGAAGATTGCGCGCGTCTGCTCCGGTGTTTCCGGGCCGCCATGGGTCCCGCCGGAAATCCCTGCGTTGGCGATGACCAGGTCGAGCGGCGAGCGCTCGTCCGCCGCCACGATCCACGCTGCGACTGCGGTGGCGTCGCGCACGTCGATCGGGGCGAGGCTGATGGTGGCGCCGCGGGCCGCAACCTGCGCTGCAACCCCAGCGAGACGGTCCTGGTTGCGGCCGCCGAGCGACAGGTGCGCCCCCGGCCGTGCATAGGCGACGGCGAGCGCGGCGCCGATGCCGGAGCTGGCGCCGGTGATCAGGATGTGCGCTGGCGAGTCGGTCGGCATTGATTCCCCCTGGCCTCACCTTGCCAGAGGCGGCGGCATGCCGGAAGATGCCGCCGCCGCATCATCGAAAGGGGACCAGCGTGACCATTGCCAGCATGACCGGATTCGCGCGCCGCCAGGGGGCCATCGAGGACTTCCTGTGGGCGTGGGAGCTGAAATGCGTCAATGGCCGCAATCTCGAGGTGCGCTGCCGCTACCCCAACGGCCTGGACGGCGCGCTGGACGGGTTCGTACGCGCCGCCTGCACCGAGCGGTTGAAGCGCGGCAACCTCAACGTCACGCTCACGGCGGACGACAAGCAGACCGTGCCGACCTTCCGGGTCAACGAAGCGGCGCTGGCGCAGCTGGCCGGCCTGCTCGACGGGCTCAAGGGCAAGATCGACGCGGCGCCGCCGCGGCTCGACGGCCTGATCGGCCTCAAGGGCGTGCTCGAGATCGAGGAACAGGAGGTGGCGCCGGAGGCGGCGGAAAAGCGCATCCAGGCCATGCAGGCGGATTTCGTCGCCAGCCTCAAGGACCTGCAGCAGGCGCGCCTGGACGAAGGCAGGAAGCTCGAGGCCATCATGCGCCAGCATCTCGCCGAGATCGAACGGCTGAGCAAAGCGGCCGCGAACAGTGCGGCCGCGCAACCGGCTGCAATCCGGGAGCGCCTAGCCAAGCAGATCGCGGAGCTGCTGCCGCCCAATGTCGCGGTGCCGGAGGAACGGCTGGCGCAGGAGGTGGCGATGCTGGCCGGCAAGGCGGATGTGCGCGAGGAGCTGGACCGCCTCAACGCCCATGTCGCCGCGGTGCGCACGCTGCTGGACCAGGGCGGCGCGATCGGGCGCAAGCTCGATTTCCTGTGCCAGGAGTTCAACCGCGAGGCCAACACCCTCTGTTCCAAGGCGGATGATCTGGCCTTGACCAACCTCGGCATCGAGCTTAAGGCAGCCATCGAGCAGCTGCGCGAGCAGGCGCAGAATATCGAGTAAGGGTGGGGGACTGCGGCGCATGAGCTTGGCGGGGGCAAAGCCATCGGGACCGGTCGAGATTCAGCGCCGCGGCCTGATGCTGGTGCTCTCATCGCCGTCGGGCGCCGGCAAGACCACGATCTCGCGCCGGCTGTTGGGCATCGAGCCGGACCTCGTGCTCTCGATCTCCGCCACCACGCGGCCGATGCGCCCGAGCGAGAAGGACGGAGTCGACTATCATTTCGTCGACCACGCCGCTTTTGACCGCATGGTCGCCGAGCGCGCGTTCCTCGAACATGCCAAGGTGTTCGACCATCAGTACGGCACACCACGCGCTGCGGTGGAACGGTCGCTGGCGGCCGGCCGCGACGTGCTGTTCGATATCGACTGGCAGGGCACGCAGCAACTGGCGCAGAGCGCGCGCGCCGACCTGGTCAGCGTGTTCATCCTGCCGCCGACCATCGCCGCGCTGGAGCAACGCCTGAAGACCCGCGCGCAGGACAGCGCCGAGGTGGTGGCGCGCCGCATGGCCAAGGCCGCCGACGAGATGAGCCACTGGGCGGAATACGACTACATCATCGTCAACGACGATCTCGAGGTCAGCATCCAGCGCGTGCGCGCCATCCTGCTGGCGGAGCGGCTGAAGCGCCACCGGCAGGTGGGCTTGGCGGAGTTCGTGAAGGGACTGCGCGAAGGAGCGTAGCGGCGCATTCTCTATCCGTCATGGCAAGGCTTGGCCTTGCCATCCACGAGTTTCTCTCTGCAATGCCGTGCCATCGGAAGCAAACTCGTGGATCCCAAGGCCAAGCCTTGGGATGACGGAGTTGGTGGCGATGGTGGCGCCTAAGTCCGCTGCTTCTCCAGTGCCCGCGCCAGCGTTGCAAACTGCGCCACCGTCAACTCCTCCGCCCTTGCCGTCGGCGTGATCTCTGCGGCCGCCATCAATGCCTCGGTATCGCCGCCGAGCGAGCGGAGCGACTGGCGCAGCATCTTGCGGCGTTGGCCGAAGGCGGCTTGGGTCACGCGCTCCAGGTCAGAGAGACGCGCGGGAAAGGCGGGCTCCGGCAAAGGCAGGAGCTCGATCACCGTGGACGTGACCTTCGGCGCCGGGACGAAGGCGCGGGGCGGCAGGTCGAACAGGCGGCGCGGCTTAGCAAGGAACTGCGCCAGAATGCTGAGGCGGCCGTAGTCCTTGGTGCGCGGCTTAGCGATCAGCCGGTCCGCCACCTCCTTCTGCACCATCACCGTCAGCGACACGAAGGCGGCGCCCTGCTGCAGCCACTTGATGATCAGCGGCGTCGCGATGTTGTACGGCAGGTTGGCGACGATCCGGCGCGGCGCAGCGCCGAGCTTGGCGCAATCCACCGCCAGCGCATCGCCCTCGATCACTGTCAGCTTGCCAGGATAGGCGGCAGAGATCTCGGCAAGTGCCCCGAGGCAGCGCATATCGCGCTCGATCGCGATCAGCTCGCGCGCGCCGTGGCTCAGCAGCGCGCGGGTGAGGCCGCCAGGACCGGGGCCGACCTCGATGGTCGTGCCGGCGGTGAGATCGCCGGCGGCGCGCGCGATCTTGGCCGTCAGGTTGAGGTCGAGCAGGAAGTTCTGGCCGAGCGCGCGGCGGGCCGCCAGGTCGTATTTCGCGATGACCTCGCGCAGCGGCGGCAGGCCATCGCCGGTCATGGGTTACATCCGGATGTCGATCACCGCGGCGCGGCGCAGGTCGCTGAGATAGCCGCGCGCCAGGGTCTCCAGCCGCGCCTGGCCAAGCCGGTCGGCGACCGC
>DATEOK010000455.1:0-3640 GCA_035274225.1 Dongiaceae bacterium | reverse complement strand
GGAGACGCAGGCCGCCTCCCCGACCGCGAACAGCCCGGGCACGACGGAGTCCGGGTTGCCGTCCTTCAGGGTCACGACCTCGCCGTGGAAGTTGGTCGGGATCCCGCCCATGTTGTAATGGACCGTCGGCGCAACCGGGATCGGCTGGCGTGTCAGATCAACCCCGGCGAAAGTCTTCGCCGTTTCGGTGATTCCAGGCAGCCGCTCGTGCAGGATCTTCGGGTCGATGTGGTCGAGGTGAAGGAAGATATGGTCCTTGTGCTCGCCGACACCGCGGCCCTCGCGAATCTCCATCGCCATCGAGCGTGAGACGACGTCGCGGCTGGCAAGGTCCTTCGCGCTGGGTGCGTAGCGCTCCATGAAACGCTCGCCATTGGCATTGGTGAGATAGCCGCCCTCGCCGCGCGCGCCTTCTGTGATCAGCACGCCGGCGCCGTAAATGCCGGTTGGGTGAAACTGGACGAACTCCATGTCCTGGAGCGGCAGGCCGGCGCGGAGCACCATCGCGTTGCCGTCGCCGGTGCAGGTATGCGCCGAGGTCGCCGTGTAATAGACTTTGCCGTAGCCGCCGGTCGCCAGAACCACCGCCTGGGAGCGGAAGCGGTGGATCGATCCGTCGTCGAGGCACAAGGCGACGACGCCGCGACAGACGCCATCCTCCATGATCAGGTCGATGGCGAAATATTCGATGAAGAAGTCGGCGTCGTACTTCAGGCTCTGTTGATAGAGCGTGTGGAGCATCGCATGGCCGGTACGGTCAGCCGCTGCGCAGGTGCGCTGAGCGGCCGGGCCCTCGCCCATGTTCTGGGTCATGCCGCCGAACGCGCGCTGGTAAATCTTGCCTTCGTTGGTCCGGCTGAACGGCATGCCGGCATGCTCGAGCTCGATCACCGCCGCAGGTGCTTCGCGAGTCAGATATTCGATCGCGTCCTGGTCGCCGAGCCAGTCGGAACCTTTCACGGTGTCGTACATGTGCCAGGTCCAGTGGTCCGGGCCCATGTTGCCAAGGCTGGCGGCGATGCCGCCTTGCGCGGCTACCGTGTGGCTGCGGGTCGGGAAGACCTTGGTAACGCAGGCGGTCTTCAGGCCGGCTCCTGCGGCGCCCATGGTCGCGCGAAGCCCGGCGCCACCGGCGCCGACGACGACGACATCATAGCTGTGATCGATGATCTGGTACGCGCTCACGCGGCGGCTCCGAAGGCGATGCGAGCAAGCGCGAACAGGGCAAGCGCGGCGCCGCCAACGGCGAGGAACAGCAGCAGCGTGTTCCAGACGAACCGGGCACCTTCTTCGTGCACATAATCGTCGACGACGACCTTCACTCCGTCGAGCGCGTGGCGGAAACCGATGAGGATCAGCAGTGCCATCGGCACCGCGCCACTCGGTGCACGCAGCCATTCGACGACCGTGCGCTGGCCGAGATCGGGAAGCAGGAGCAGCGAGGCGATCAGCCAGACGCCGAGCAAGAGCAGCGCGATGCTGGTCACGCGCTCGGTCAGCCAATGATCACCACCATGGTGGGCCGAGCCGAGACCCTTGACCTGGGCCAGCGGGCTGGCGCTGTCGCCGCGGGTCACTTGGCGACTCCCAGCAGGGTGAACCACACCGCGAAGGTAAGGGCGACTGAACCGACGATGGTCAGGATTGCGAACGTCTTGTTGATGCCAAGCTCAAACGCTTGGCCGGTGTCCATAACCAGGTGCCGGATGCCGGACAGCAGGTGCTGAAAGAAGCTCCAGGTCAGTCCGATCAGGACGACGAGCCCGAGCGGGTGCTTTGCCGCCGCCGTGAAGGTCCCATAGGCCTCCGGACCGGTCGACAACGCGACGAGCCACCAGGTCAGGACGCCGAGGCCGGCGAAGGTTAGCGCTACTCCGGTTGCGCGGTGAAGAATGGAAACCGCCATGGCCGGTCCCCAGCGCCAGATCGTCAGGTGCGGAGAGAGCGGGCGTGTTGAAG
The DNA here is from genome assembly GCA_035274225.1 of Dongiaceae bacterium. Lineage (GTDB taxonomy): Bacteria > Pseudomonadota > Alphaproteobacteria > Dongiales > Dongiaceae > Dongia_A. The sequence continues at coordinate 1,681 of DATEOK010000455.1, read as the reverse complement.
CATTTGCCATGCGAGGGCGCTTAAGGCGCGGCCTCCGGTGAGGCAAGGTCGGCGCCGACCGTCCGACCCTAACCCCGTCTTAACCATTCATGGGCCAAAGCGTCATCCAACAACCGGTGGGTTTTTACGGAGAGCGGACGGATGGGTGTCGAGACTGGACAGCTGCAGCGGCTGACCGACGAGCAGGTCAACGCGAGGCTTGCGGCCTATAATGGCGACGGCTCGCTCGACCGCGACGTCAAGATGCTGCGCGACAACGTCACCGACATTATCGCTGCCGAAATCGTTGCCCAATTTGGGGCGGAGCGCGCCGCGCGGTTCGCCAATAATTACGACAGCAAGGCTGACGCCAACTGGATCCAGGCGATCGCCGAATACGGCCGGCAGATCTACGCCGAGCGCATTTCGGTCCCGGCTTACATGAGCGCCCGCAACCAGGCCGCGAGCCGGATCACGGCGCGCATCTGCGAGCGTTATGCCGCCGATGCGGAAAAGCTGGAGCAGCTGGTTTGCGCGTTCCAGCGCCTCAGCAGTGTCGAGACCGACATCATCCTCGCCCAGGTTTCGCTTCTCGAAGCCAATGACGCCGCCGACCAGCGGGGCCGCGAGAGTGGCGAGTTCGAGCGCCGCGTCGCCGATCTCGTCCGTGCCAGCACCGAGCAGTCGAAGTCATTGACCGACCGCACCAGGTCGACGGCGGCTTCGGCGCGCGGAATGCTGGGCAAGACCAGCGAAGTTGCCGCTGCCGCCGAACAATCTGCGGTTGCCATGCGCGAAGCGGCGCAGACCGCCGCCGGCCTCATCCGCGCCATTGAGGATGCGCGCGCCGAGGTCGAAGTGGCGGCGGGCGTTGCCACTCGCGCCGGCGATCAGGCCAGCCAGGCCGTGAAAGTCAGCCAGGCGCTGTCAGCCCATGTCGAAGCTATCGAATCGATCCTGAGCCTGATCCGCGACATTGCGGGCCAGACCAACTTGCTCGCCCTCAACGCCACCATCGAAGCGGCGCGTGCGGGCGATGCCGGCCGCGGCTTCGCGGTCGTTGCGCAGGAGGTGAAAAGCCTCGCTTCGCAGACGGCGCGGGCCACCGACGACATCACGGCCAAGATTACCGCCATCCAGCAGGCGACCCGCCAAACGGTGGACGCCAACGGCTCGATCCAGGGCACCGTCGAAGAGGTGCAGCACTCGGCCGACCGCATTCGCGAGGCGATGGAGCTGCAGGCGCAGACGGTCACGATGATCACGGCCGCCGTCGACGAAACCGCGCTGGCCGCCGACTCGATGAGCTCGACCATCGCCGCCATCCGCAGCGACACCGAGAACGTCGCCAAGGACATCGACCAGGTGGAGCAGGGCTTCGGCCGCTTCAGCGAGCAGATCTCGAACTTCAAATCGACCGCTCGCGCCTTCGTCAACGGAATGGCCGCATAACGGCTGCTTCCCCCGCCGCCCGCGCGGCGGTAGGCGGGGGCCATGAATATCCTGATCACCGGGGCGAGCCGGGGCATCGGCGCGGCTGCCCATGCACTGCTCAAGAAGAGCGGCGCGAATGTCGTCGGCCATTCGACCAAGGGCAGCGATGTTCTCATCGCCGGCGACTTGATGGATCCGGCGGCGCCCCGCGACATCTGGGACACTGCGATCGATGAGCTTGGCGGGCGCATCGACGTGCTCGTCAACA
>DATEOK010000454.1:0-22587 GCA_035274225.1 Dongiaceae bacterium | reverse complement strand
GATCACGCGCCTCGATCCCGCCGGGCGTCACCACGCTGCGGCGACCGGCTTCGACTGGAAGCTTGGTGACAAGGTCGCGCAATCGGATCTCGATGCGGTCGCGGCGGGGATGGCGGCGACGCTCTCGGCGGCGCTGCGCTCTCCACCCTTGGATCCGTCGGTGCGCCGGCTGTACATGACCGACCCGATCGAGGATTTCGGCCGGATCGAAGGAGTCATCGTTTCCGGCGGCGTCGGTGAATATGTCTATGGTCGTGAACAGCGCGACTTCGGCGACATGGGCAGGCGTCTCGGGCTCGCCTTCCGGAACGCGCTGGACAGCCTCTCTTGGCCGCTTTTGGCGGCGAGCGCATGCATCCGCGCCACCGCGCTGGGCGCCTCCGAATACACGGTCCAGCTCAGCGGCAATACCGGTCACATCAGTAATCCAGGCAAGCTGTTGCCGCGACGGAACGTGCAGGTCATTCACCCGGTCGCTCGGTTGGCGGAGCGGATCGATCCCGCCGCGGTCGCTGCGGCGATCCGCGCCCACTTCGTCACCTTCGATCTCGACAACGCCGACGCGGATGTTGCATTGGCGCTGCGCTGGGAGGGGCAGCCGGAGTATTCGCGGCTGCGCGCCTTCGCCGAAGGTGTGCGCGACGGCCTCGCGGCGCGGATCGCGAGGGGCCTTCCGATCTATCTGATGCTGGACGGCGACGTCGCGATGACGCTGGGTGGCATTCTGCGCAGCGAGCTTGGCATCGCCAACGACATCCTGGTGATCGACAGCGTGCAGCTGCGCGATTTCGACTTTATCGACCTCGGCAGGATCCGGCTACCCTCAGGCACCGTCCCGGTGACGATCAAGTCGCTGCTGTTCCAGGAGGAAGCCGGCGGCGCTCGCCCGCGCCAACGCCTTCATCATCATGGCCATGATCATCACCACCATGACCATGACCATCACCATCATGACCACCACCATGGCCATGGGCATCATGGCGGAGACCGCAAGCCGTGAGCGACGGTGAGGCCCGCGGCGATCTGCTCACCGCGCTTCGGATCCTCGAAGCCAACGGCATCATCGACTTCAACGGCCATGCCAGTGTCCGCCGGGAAGCCGGCGCCTTGATCAACACTGGGCGGTCCGTGCGCAGCCGGTTGACCGATGCCGACCTGGTGGCGGTCGACGTCGACGGCCGGGGCGAGGCCGGGGCCGAGGCGCCGCCCATGGAAGTACATCTGCATACCGCCATCTATCGCCGGCGAGCGGCTGTCGGAGCCGTCGTGCATGGCCATCCGACCTGGTCGACGCTGCTCTCCTCGACGGGCACGCCCTACACGACCGTTTATCCGCAAGGGGCGCTGCTGGGGTCTCCGCCGGTCTACGGCTCGCCGCGTTCCATCAACACGCCCGAAATCGGAGCCCAGGTTGCGGAGCTGCTGGGCGATGGCTGCGCCGTGCTGATGCGCGCGCACGGCATGGTGATCGCGGCGGCCGACGTCCGGAGCGCGACCGTCCTGGCACTGTACCTGGAAGAAAATGCGCGCAGACAATGCCTGGCACCGCCGCTGGGCGAACCCTATCGTTTCTCGTCCGACGAGATCGAAGCCTGCCGCAAGGGGCTCAACAAGCCGAACCTGTTCGCCAAGGCCTGGGACTATTACGCCGCCAAGCTGTCCTCCTAGATCACGAAGGCTTCCATCGTCTCCGGGACGAAGATCTCTTCCGGCGTCAGCAGCCGCTTGGACAGCCCCTGCTCGAAGGAGTAACGCAGGAAGGTCCCGAGCACCTTGCGGTTCTGCTGGAAGCCGTAGCTCCAGTAGTCGTCGCCCAGCTCGCGCTTCGCCTCCTCGACATGCGCCACCAGCCAGGGCAGCATGGCCTTCAGCGCCGCCGTCTCCTGCAGGTCGTGATAGGTGCGCCGCTGCGCCTCGCAGAACGCCTTGAACAGCGACTGCGCGATCCAGCGGTTGGCCTCGTAGACTTCGCGGCGGACCGCGATCGTGTGCATGATCGGGAAGATGCCGGTCTTGCGGAAATAGGCGCGTTCGATCTCGACGAAGTCCTCGAACAGCCGCCGGACCTTTCCATCGCGACCCTCGTAAGACGACGGCTTGCGCGCGGTGTATAGCGCGTCGATCTCACCGGTGCGCAGCATCGCCGACAGGGTCTTGTCCGGCCCGATCCGCTCGACCTTGATGTTGGATGGCAGGTCGAGCTTCAGTTTTTCGGAGCGATTGGGCGATTCCTCGCCACCGGTGTAGTACGTGACGTCATTGACCTTCACGCCGTACTCGTCCGACAGGATGCCGCGGATCCAGACCGGAGCGGTCATCTGGTATTCGGGGCAGCCGATGCGCTTTCCCTTGAGGTCGGCGGGCGTGCGGATGCCGGCGGCGGCATTCACATAGATCGAGGAGTGGCGGAAGAAGCGCGACGGAAAGACCGGGATGGCGACGAACGGGCGCGGCTCCTTGAAGCAGGAGACGACGTAGGACGACAGCGACATCTCGGCGACGTCGAACTCGCGATGCCGCAGCATGCGGAAGAAGGTCTCCTCCACCGGCATGTTGAGATAGGTGAGGTCGATGCCGTCCGGCACCACGCTCTTGTCCATCAGGGCGCGGGTGCGATCGTAGTTCCAGCAGCCGAACGACAAGCGCAGCATATCAGTCGATCCTTCTAATAGAACTGATCGAAATGAACCTGGTCCTGCGGCACGCCACGGCCGACCAGCATCTTTTGGACCGCCTCGGCCATCGCCGGTGGACCGGCGACGTAGATTTCGCAGGAGCCTAGCCGCACGCCCAGGAGCGCATCCGCCACGTCGTGCACGAAGCCACGATAGCCGTTCCATCCGTCAAGGCCGCTTCCGGCGTCGGAGACTGCCGGATGATAGTGGATCCGGTCGCCGAAGCCGGGCAGCTCTTCCAGAATGTTTCGCCCGCAGATGTCGCGCGGCGTCCGGCCGCCGTAGACGAAGTCCAGCCGCCGCCCGCGCAGCGACGGCGCTTTCGCGGCAGCGCGCGCGATCGAGATCATGGGCGACAGCCCGGAGCCGCCCGCGAGGCATACCAGGTCGCGCGGCGCTTCCTCCCGCAGGTAGGCCATTCCGTAGGGCCCGTCGATCCCGATCCGCGCGCCAACCTCCAGCCGGTCGAACAGGCCACTGGTCGCGGCGCCGCCGGGCACGCGCTTGATCTGGAAGTGCCATTCGTCTTCGCCGGTGTTGCACATCGAGTAGGCGCGATTGCTGTCGACGCCCGGCACCGACAGCAGCGCGTACTGGCCGGGAAGGAACCGCGTCGGCGTCTCCAGCTTGAAACGGAACTCGCGCATGTCGTGAGTGAGATCTTCGGTCGCCAACAGCGTTGCCTGCTGGCGCACCGGCCGGAAGCGGCTGACGTAACGCGGCCTCAGGCGCGCCTTGACGATGCAGTCGGTGTTGGGCCGCGCCTGGCAACCTAGGCGCCGGCCGCGCTGGCGATCGCGCTCGTTGAGGCCCGGCGGATCGGCGCGCAGATGCGTGACATCTCCCTCCATCAGGTCGAAGCGGCAATTGCCGCACGACCCGACATTGCACTCGTACGGGAAGCCAAGCCCGGCGCGAATGGCGGAACGCAGGATGGTGTCACCATCCTCGCATGGCCAGGAAAGGTCGGTACCGACGAGCTTGATCAGCGCCATGGGCTTCCTCTCAGCGCGCGCCGTAGCCGAGCCGCACTGAAACAGCGGTGGCGGTGTCGAGCAGCGGCTTGGACAGATCGGCCAGCGCGTCCAACGACAGGCGCTGCGACGGGCCGGCAATCCCGATCGCCCCCACAACCGCGCCGTTCGCGCCACGCACCGGCGCCGCGATGCAGCGGATGCCGGGCTCGCACTCCTCGTCCTCGATGGCGTAGCCGCGCTCGCGCACGCCGGCGAAGATCGCCCGCAAGGCCGCCTTGTCGGTGACGGTCTTCGGCGTGCGGCGCGCCGGCGAGCCCGCCAGCACCCGGTCGATGATGGTCTCCGGCGCATAGGCGAAGATCGCGCGCCCGACCGCCGTGCAATGCGCCGGCCGGCGCACGCCGATATCGGAACGCATGCGCAGCGCCTGCGGGCTTTCCAGATTGTAGACGTACATCACCTCGGTCTCGGCCGGGATGCCGAGCAGGATGGTCTCGCCGGTCCGCGACCGCAGGTCGAACAGGAACGGGCGCGCCTCGCTGGACAGGTTCATGCGCCGCCGCACCAGGGTTCCGAGCCCGAACAGCCCGATGCCGAGGCGATAGCGGTCGGTGCGCGGATCCTGCTCCAGCAGACCTTCGGATACCAGCGTGACGGCCAGGCGGTGGACCGTGCTTTTCGCGACCCCGAGCTTCTGCGCCAGGGCGCTGACGCCGAGCTCCTCTTCCTCTTCCGAGAAGGCCTTGAGCAGGCGGATTGCGGTCGCGACCGAGGACAGGCGGTTGCGCTCCGCCTTGGGTTTCTTGGGCACGGAAGCAAGCCGCCTCGTGCGCTGCTGGTTCCGTCCGGTGCCGGTCACACGGTCCATCGACACCTCCTACGCCCGCAGTGCCGATAGCATCTCGGCGATGTAATCCTCGCCGCTCGACACCACGAGCATCGTCGTGTGGGGACGCATGGCGGCAACGATGCGGCCGAGCGCCTCACCGCCTGCGGCCGGCGCCAGCACCAGGCCGGTCGCCGCAATGCCTCTCGCCACGCACGCGTTCCCGATCATCTCGGCGGCCTCCGCCGCCGCATCGCCTGCCGTCAGCATGATGAGGCTGTCGACGCCGGTCAGCGCCTGCATCAGGCTAAGCTTGTTGCCGGCCTCATCCTGCAGGACCGCGTCGATCCGCAGCGACGGCAACTGATCGCTGGCTCTGCGCGCCCCGGCATAGCGCAGAAACTGCGCGCCGTTCCACGGCCGGTCCTTCAATGTGGCGAGCGCCGCCGCGCTGCGTTCGTCCAGCGCTATGACGCAGGTGGTGCGCGGCCGCGAGTTCGGCCGATTGATGCGGAAGCGCGCCTGTTCCGCACCGGTCATGATCGCGCTTTCGCTGCGTCCAGGTTGCATGGGCGGCCTCACACCGAAACCTGCGCCTTGCCCGGCACGGCGACCATCGCGTCCGAGGCGGCCGTCTTGTACGGCTGGTCCACCGGCAGCACGATCGCCGCCGAACGCACCCGTTGATGGACCGGATCGATGCCGGGCGGTCGGATGCCGCGCTCGCGCAACGCCTTGGCCGCCCGCAGCAGGCGGTGGCGCGCCATGATGATGCCGTTGTCGGTCGAGACTAGGTTCTCCTTGGTGCGGTCGACGATCGGTCCCATGCTTTCTTGCAGGGAGGCATCCTGCATGGCGATGCCTTCGACGCCGGAATAGCTGATGCCTTTCTTCTGCGCCTCGCGGTCGACCAGATAGTCGTTGTCCTTGTTGGCGCGCGGTCGGTAGGTGCCAGGCACATAGGCGACATGGATGCCCTTGCCGTCCTTCATCGCCTGCCGCTCCTTGTCAGTCAGCGCGCGGACCGGATGGTAGTCGAAGCTCCACGTCCAGCAATTCTCATCGTCGATCGGGATCCAAAAGTGGCCGTGGATCGGATGGTCGCCACGCGGCGGGACCATGGTGAAGCACGGCATCACCCAGGGCGTGATCCGCCAGTAATAGTGCCCCTCCTCCGCGTTGCGGCGAGCGCCGATATAGAGGCCGCCGTCGCTGTCGACCACTTCGAACACCGGGCGCTTGTCGGTCATGTTGTACTGGTTGCCGCGCGCGCCCTTGAACAGCGGATCGCTGTTGAGGTTGCCGCTGTGCAGCCAGGAGACATGGCTGGAATCGATGCCGCCTTCCATCGCCTGCAGCCAATTGCATTCCTGCAACCGCTTGGAGGTGAAGCTCTGCTCCGCGGGCACACGCGCGAATTCCCACTCCGGCAGCGGCGGCTTGTGCTCCGCCGGCCCCATGTAGGTCCACAGCACGTCGCCGACCTTGACCAGCGGATAGCCGGTCAGCTTGATCTTCTGGCAGAAGCCGCTCTCCACCGGCTCCGATGGCACTTCTACGCACTGACCGGTGAAGTCATATTTCCAGCCGTGATACGGGCAGCGGATGCCGCCATGCTCGTTGCGACCGAACCACAGCGACACGCCGCGATGGGCGCAGAACTCGTCAATCAGGCCGTAGCGCCCTTCGCTGTCGCGGAAGGCGATCATGCGCTCGCCTAGCAGCTTCACCCGTACCGGCGGGCAATCGTTCTCCCGCAGCTCCTCAGCCAGCAGGGCCGGGATCCAGTAGCACCGGAAAAAATCGCCCATCGCGGTGCCGGGACCGGTCTGAGTCAGGAGGTCGTTCTGTTCCTTGCGAAGCATGGGGCAATCCTCCCAGCGATGACGTCCGTTTCAGTGCCACGCGCGCCCGGCCTGCGGCGCGTCCGATTCATGATGGCTGCAAGACAAAATCCGCTTGGCCTGCCGGGTTGACGTCTCGCTCCAACCGCTTATTCTAGTATGGGTGTTCCGCTATACGGAACAACGTTTCGTTTTAAGAAGCCTAGGACTCGGCGCCCTGAAGGTCAAGCGTCGTGAGGGATTTGGAAGGATTGCATGAGCGAGACCGCCACCAGGATCAGGCTGTGCGCGAAGAGCGAGGTCGCGGACGGCGCCGCCATGCGCGTGGAAAGCGGCGGCCTCACGCTCGCGGTCTACAACGTCGCCGGGATGTATTACGCGACCGACGACCACTGCACCCACGGCCCCGGCTCGTTGTCCGAGGGCTATCTCGAGGGGCATCGGATCGAGTGCGACTTCCATAACGGCGCGTTCGATATCCGCACGGGCGAGGTCCTGGCGCCACCCTGCATGGTGCCGATCAAGACCTATCGCGTCGTGGTCGAAGGCGAGGACGTGCTGATCGAAGTCTAGCCGGCGGGCAACACGCCCACCGGCTATTCGCGACGTCAGAGATAGCCGCTCAGCAGCGCCACGCCGGCCAGCGCCATGGCGCCGCCGCTGGCTTGCAAGATAAGCTTCGACCGGGCGCCGATCTTGCCCACTCCCAGACCCAAGCCGATGCCCACGACATGCAGGAGCGCCGTCGCCAGCATGAATCCGGTCGCGTAGGTAAGGCCGGACGCATCGACCGGCATTTCGCCGCCATGAGCATGGCCATGGAAGATCGCAAACAGGCCGACCAGCGCGCCGGCTGCCGCAACCGGCAGCTTCCAGCGCAGCGCGACCGCCACGCCCAGCACCACGACCGACAGGGCGACCCCGGTCTCGACGAACGGCAGCTGGATGCCTTCCATGCCCATGAAGCCACCGACCGCCATCATCGCCACGAAGGCGGTCGGCACGATCCAGAGCGCGCGGCCACCCAGGCGCGCCGCAAAGGCGCCCACCGCCACCATGGCGAGGACGTGATCGAGACCGCCGATCGGATGCCAGAAGCCATGGGCAAATCCGCCGGTATCCCCGATGCCGGTATGGGCCAGGGCGGCCGTCGGCAGGAGCGCACCCGCCAGCGTCAGCGCCCCCAGTTTCACTGCTGTCCTCACGTTCATCTCCCTTTGCAAGCTGCGAGTCCGTGCCGGCCATACGGAAATCAGAGGGGGTGCGGTCGGCGCAAGTATCATTTCGATATGACACCCAGCACGTTAGACTATTGGTCGGACGGCCGGGCTTTGCGGTAACTCTCGGCCACCCTGTTCGGGCATCGGCTGGCGGGACCGGCCACTGTGCCGCTGCGGCATTTGGAGGACATCATGACGGCTGAGACCGACATCGCGAGCACCGGCCACAACAGCGGCGACAAGCCAGGCGAGGTCGTGTGGGAGCGCTGGTCCAAGAAGCGGACCTTCGTGCGCGCCCTCGAAGGCACCTATGGCGAGCTGATGGCCGAGCTGTTCTCGCAGCCGCGGGTCTATCACACCAAGGACCTGAAGTGGAAAGGCGGGCCGCAGAATTTCGGCAAGAAGGTCATCAATCCCCAGGCAGTGCGGGTGGCGCAATCGATCGAGACCCATATCGACGTGTTCGCGCCCGGCGGCTACGGCCAGAAGCACGGCCACATGAACAGCGCGGTGTTCTTCGTGCTGAAGGGCAAGGGCCACGACATCCACGACGGCAAGCGGCTGGACTGGGAAGCAGGCGACGCGCTGATCGTCGAGAACGGCTGCGTGCACCAGCACCTGTCCGACAACAAGGATGACGAGACGATCGTGCTGATCATGAAGGCGAAGCCGCTGTTCCTGTTCATGCACCTCATCTTCCAGAAGGTGGTGGAGTACCCGCCGAAGACGCCGGTGCCCGGCTACGAAGACTACGCGCCGCCGGCGGACCTGTGATCCGCGCCGTCCACTCCAATCGAACCAGGAGCCTGAAGCATGTCCGCCATCCCCAACTTCCTTGATCCCGTCGAGCGCGAGCGTGCGCGCTCCGGCGACACCTACGTCAACTTCTACGCCGAGGCGCTGGAGGCCTCGAAGCAGTTCCGTACCGACTACGACAAGCGTCTGGGCGTCGTGAAATGGCACCAGATGCCGATGGAGCGTTCAGCCGACGGCCTCATCAAGCACATCATCCATGAGAAGATGAACACCAAGGAATGCTGCCTCGACATCTACATGCAGTTCATTCCGGCAGGCGGCGCCACCGGCACCAGCCGCCACCTCACCGAGGAGGTCGCCTACGTCATCGAGGGCACCGGCTACGACTATCACTTCGACGTGCGCTTCGATTGCAAGGACGAGTTCGTCTGGGAGTGGGACAAGACGCCGAAGAAGGTGTCGTGGGGTCCGGGCGACTTCATCTACATCCCGCCCTATTGCGCGCATAAGCGCTTCAACAGCGGCGGCGCCGAAGCGCGGGTGGTCGTCATCAACAGCCGGATCATGAAGGCGATCGGCTTCGACTGGTTCGACCAGCTCGAGCCCGCCAAGGGCTTCGAAGACCTCTGGGTGCCGCCGAAGGACTGACTCTCAGTAGCCGTCCCGGTGACCGCGCCGCGGCACCGGGAGTCCGCTTTGTGCCAGGAGCAGACATCGCCCACTACCTTCACACGGTAGGAGTCACAGGTTCAATCCCCGGCGCACCCACCATTGTTCTGTGCGCGGAAAGCAGCGGATCTAGTCCACCGCCAAAGCCGCAACTTCGCGTCGGAACGGCAATGCATCGCCGACGTCGGGTTCGTCCAGCTCGCGGGCGAAGCGGTGGCCGGCGTAGGTTGCCCAGGCGATTGGGCCCGGCGCTTCTGCATCGCCGATGACCTTGATGGATCGGATGCCATTATCACTCCATTCGCCCTGGCGGGCTTTCAAGTCGCGCCAAACGGCATCGTCCGGACTGCGCGAGGTGACGAGAACGACCGCGTCCGCCGTCATGTCGTGCGGCAGGCCGGTATAGACGCAGGCGGTTACGAGACCACCTGCCGCGATCCGCGTGACCGTCCTGTTGAGCAGGATCTCGACGCCGAGTTGAGCCAAGCGGCGATGGATGGCGCCCTGCTCCAGGGTGTTGCGCGTCCAGTCCGATACATAGGCCGACGGCGTCACCAGCGTTACTCTCGCTCCCTGCTGCGCCATCAATTCCGCCAGCACGCCGCCCATATAGTAGTGATCGTCGTCGAACAGCACCACATTGCCAGTTGGAACCTTGCCGTCCATGAGATCGTCTGGTGTGTAGACCGGCATTGTGGGGTCGATCGGCATCGGCACGACATGCGCGCGCGCCACCCCGTCACGCCGCCAGGTCGAGCCAGTCGCGATGGCGACATTCTGAAAGCCGAAGGCCAGGATGTCGTCCGCCGATAGCCGGCTTTCAAAGTAGGTGGCGACATTCGGCATCTGGCTGATCTGATATTGGCGGTAGTCGCGCACACGGCCCCACGCGGACAGGCCCGGCAGCCGGGATTCCCGCGCTACGCGGCCGCCAAGTTCCGTGCCGGCTTCGGCAATCGCGACCTGGTATCCCCGAAGACCGAGCGCGCGGGCAGCCTCCAATCCAGCGGGGCCAGCGCCAACGATGAGCACACTGTCGCTGGAGCCCTTTGCCTGCATGCGCTCAGGGTGCCAGCCCTTGCGCCATTCCTCCATGAAGGTCGGGTTCTGCGTGCAGCGCGAGATCGACATGGTCATGTCGCCGGTGATGCAGATGTTGCAGCCGATGCACTCGCGGATATCCTCGATGCGGCCTTCCTCGATTTTCTTCGGCAGGAAAGGATCGGCGATGGAGGGGCGCGCACAGCCGATGAAGTCGAGCATACCGGATTTGATCATCTTGACCATCACGTCCGGTGACGTGAAACGGCCAACGCCGACGACGGGCTTTGAGGTCAGCTTCTTGATGCCGGCGACGAGGCTCTCCTGCGCACCCTCTTCCTTGAAGCGTGACGGACCCGAGCAGTCCTCCCAGGCGCCGTGCGCGAGATCCCACAGATCAGGCAGGCCGGCATGCATCTCGATCATGTCGCGGACTTCGGAGTTGGCGAAACCGAGCTCGCCAATCATCTCGTCCAGTGACAGGCGCAGCGTCAGGCCACATGTGTCGCCGATCGCGTCCCGCCCCTCCTCGATCAGCTCACGCATCAGGCGGGATCGGTTCTCCAGCGAACCGCCATATTCGTCGGTGCGCTGATTGGTGGCCGTCGACAGGAAGTGCTGGATGATGCCGAAGCCATGCGCGCCGTAGAGGCATACCAGATCAAAGCCGGCCTGCTTGGCGCGCTTGTAGGCGTTGCGGTGCCACCGACGCAGGTCGCGTATGTCCTGCTTGTCCATGGCCCGCGCCTGTACCGGATCATTGGTGAAGGTGCGGATCGGCAGGGCCGACGGCCCGCGCGGCACTTCCTTGGTGTAGAGGTTCGGGCCATTGATGCCGGAATAGGCCAGTTGGACGCCAGCCAGGGCACCGTGTTCGTGCATGGCTTTCGCCATCTTGGCCAGGGCCGGAATGTCGGCATCATCCCACAGCCTGAGCTCGATGAACGGGGTGATCTCCGAGGTGTGGTGCATCTCGGTCTGCTCGGTGAAGATGACACCCCAGCCGCCTTCCGACTTGACGCGCCGCATCTCGGCCGCGGCGGAGGGATCGCGATAGCCGCCGCCGTTGCAGTGTGGAACCTGATAGAAACGGTTCTTCGCGGTCACCGGACCGATTTTCACCGGCTCGAACAGAACATCGTAGCGTTGATCGCGCATGGAAACTCAATTCCCCTTCCAACGACCAGGAAACCGCGTCTGTGCATCCAAGGTCTGCATCTGCCTCGCGCACCGGTTCTTCGGGCACGTCACGTCGACCTCGCCGTCACGGAGGTATGATACGCCAGATACTTGCGCTGGGTAGAAATGCGATCCGCCAAGTGCTGGGCGTCGTGCCAGACGCCCCATATGAAACTGGACCCCCTTCGCGACTGCCACGGTAGTCCGAGGAAATAGATCCCCGGTTCCGCCGAGACTCCGCGCTGATGCTTCGGCCGACCCTTTTCGTCGAAGCCGTCGATTTTCAGCCAGCTGTAGTCGGCTCCAAAACCGGTCGCCCAGATCACCGATGTTATTTCAACTTCGGCCAGATTGAGGTGGAGGATTGGACGAATGACGCACTCCGGATCCGGGTCGATCTTGCGAGCGTCGGGTTCCGCCGGAAGGTCGAGGCCATTGCGGGCAACATAAGCATCGGCCTCATCCAGGAGCGACAGGTAGTTGGCATCACCACGCGCGAGATTGACCGCAAGGTCCGGCGCGAACGTCATCTTGCCGTCCTTGTACGAGTCCGTTCGACCGACGAGCGTCATGCCCTGCGCCGCGAGACGCCGGAAGTCGATCGTCTCGCCACCCCGGGCACCGCTCACCGCTATGGTTACATGTTCCGTACCAGGCCCTGGGGTTTCGGCATCCCACTTGCCGAGAACCCCCAGCCACCAGCAGAAGTCACGCCCGCGATACGCTCGGGGAGGTCGATCATGCGGCCCGACCGAGAGGTAGACGCGCCTCCCGGCACGCGTGAGTTCGTCCGCGATCTGCACTCCCGATGACCCTGCGCCGACCACGAGCACGGCCCCCTTGGGCAATTGCTCGGGATTGCGGTACTTGCTGGAATGGATCTGATAGACATTGGCCTGCTCCGGAATCATGGCCGGAACGATTGGAACCTGAAAAGGTCCGGTGGCGGCGACAACGTTGTTGGCCTCAAAGGTGCCATCGGATGTTTCGACGCGGAACCCGGGACGACCGACATTCCTTTGGACAGCCTTCACCTCCACGCCGCAGCGGATGGGGGCAGCGATCATCCTTGCATAGGCCACAAAATAGTCTGCAACTGTTTCCTTGGATGGGAAACCGTTGGGATCGCCGGCAAACTCCATCCCGGGAAATCGATCATGCCAGGCCGGACCATTGGCGACCAAGGAATCCCACCGCTCCGACCGCCAGCGTTCGGCGATGCGGTGCCGCTCGAGAACGAGATGTGGCACGCCACATTTGCTGAGGTGCTCGCTCATGGCCAAGCCAGCTTGGCCGCCACCGACAACGAGTGTGTCCACCATTTCAACTGACATTTCAGCGTCCTCTTCCGGCTCTGCGAATTCCAACGGCGCGATGCGCGAATTCCACTAGGACAAGGGCCTGCGTAATCTTATCGCCGCTGGACTCTCGACTGACGGAGAATGCTTAGCGGCGCGTCGCGTCGGCGCAAACAAGGAAAAACCAAACCAGCGAACCGGAATTTCCGATCTTCTCTCCAAGCATATGCATGTCGGCTCAACCTCTGAAAGCGCACCGCCTGAATCCGGTCGGCGTTTGGCCAATTGGCAACGGAAGGCAACGCTAACGGCGACTGGTCCTAGGAAAGGGATTGGTACCACCAACACATTTGCGCCCCTGTGACCGAGCGGCGCATATTGCTCCGCTCAAGATCGACGAGTTAACTGGCGCAAAAAGATTGGCGCGCAGGTCTCCAGCGGCTCGCTCGTGTACCCGCAGTCAATTCTCTTCAACGACGCCGATCACGATGAGGACTTCGTAGTCCTGCTTGTTGCAGCCCTCGACCGGGGGCATCGCTGCTCCTGGAGCGACTGGGAAAGCGGACATCTGGGCCTTGGCCGGAGAGCAGGAGCCCCCACCCGCCGCCGGCGTGTAGCGTGCGGAGCGGCACCGCAAGTGCGTCACGTCGTAAAGCGTTGCGCCCTTGTCGAGCTCCCAACGCTGGGTGCCGTCGTCACCCTTCGGATGAACGGTGAGAACAGCCGTTGTCTCTCGGCCGCCTGTGACGACGTATTTGCCCGGGGGAACCGGAAACTCCGGCTGCTCCATGATCAGTCCGTGCTCTTCCAGCCACCAGTCCGCCCCGTCGAAGTTCCATTGCGCCGGCGCGACGCCGCCTCCAGCCTTCAATGTCTCATAGTCGGTAAGCTCCACACCACGAGGGCCCGGATCCACGCGCCATAAGCCCCACGACTCCGCTCCGGTCCCGGAGGTCGCGCCTGAATCGCCCAACGCCGCGATATACTGCGTCGGAATTGGCTTGTAGGCCGTGTCGGCTTCAACCCGCGCAGGCAGCATGAACGCCCCAATTGCCAGCGCCAGGCAGCCCAGAAGACGTCGTCGTGCTCGTGCTCCCGTGATCATCTGGCCTTCTCCGTGCGACGCATCTCGGACGCCGCCCATTCGTCCAATAAGAAGATTGGTACGTAGACATTGCAATTACCTGCGGGCATAGGCAAGCCAGCCGGCATGGCCGATCTGCGACCTTGAACCATCCGCCCGCCCGAACCAGCATCGCGAACCATTCCTGCACCGCAACGGCCGCACCGCCGCAGGAGGCAGGCGCTTGACGCACAGTTCGCGGCAATCAAAGATGCCTCGCCTGTTCATTGCATGCGCATACGTCTCGCGGAGGCCAACAGCCCTCCTCGTAATAGTCCATTCAAACAACACAATGACCTGGGAGGAATCAAGATGTTCGGAAGGTCGCGTAAGTTCGGTGGCGCGCTACGGGCCGCAGCGGTTGCCGCTTCTGTTCTGGCGCTCGGCGGGGTCATGGCCGGCCCGAGTTCGGCCGACGACAAGCTCGTCATCCTGGGCTCGGTGCCTGGCCTCAAGTTTCCGTTCTTCGTTCACATGATGAATCAGATCAAGGCCGAGGGCGAGAAGCTCGGCGTCGAGGTCATCGTCGGCGACGGTCAAGTCAGCTCGACCAAGCAGACCGCGGACGTCGAGGCCGCGATTTCCCGCGGCGTCAACGGCATCGTCATCAGCCCGAACGAGGTCGACGCCATGGCGCCGGCGCTGCAGGAGGCGGTCGACGCCAAGATCCCGGTCGTCACCATCGACCGCTACGTCACCAAGGTACCCGACCTGCTCGGCCATGTCGGAGCCGACAATTCCAAGGGCGGCGAGGCGCAGGCCGAGTTGATCATGAAGCTGTTCCCGAACGGCGCGAAGATCATGAACCTGCAGGGCCAGCCCGGCGCCGGCCCGGCCATCGACCGCAACAAGGGCCTGCACACCATCCTCGACCAGCACAAGGACAAGTACGAGATCGTGTTCGAGCAGACCGCCGAGTTCGATCGCGTAAAAGGCCTGTCCGTGACCGAAGCGGCGCTGGCCGGCATGCAGACCCCGCCGGACGTCATCGTCGCCGCCAATGACGACATGATCCTCGGCGCGATGGAAGCGGTGAAGGCGCACAACCTCGGCGGCAAGATCGCGCTGATCGGGTTCGACGCCCTGCCGGAGGCCCTGGCCCGGGTGAAGGACGGCAGCCTGACCGCCACGGTCGAGCAGTTCCCCGGCCTGCAGAGCTCGAAGGCCGTGGACAAGCTCGTCGCCTTCCTCAAGGACGGCACCAAGCCGGAGCCGAAGGTCGAGCTGCTGACCCCGATCACCATCACCAAGGACAATCTCGACAAGGCCGAGCGCCTCAGCGAGATCCAGTAGTCCTTGTCACCTGCAATTCCCGGCGGATGGGATCCATCCGCCGGGCTTTCTCCGGTAAGAGACACCGCATGACCGAGCCCTTGCTCCGGATGGAGCACATCACCAAGCGCTTTCCGGGCGTGCTGGCGCTGGACGATGTGTCGCTGGAGATTCTGCCGGGCGAGACCCACGGTCTTCTGGGCGAGAATGGCGCCGGCAAATCCACCTTGCTGAAGATCCTCTCGGGTGCCTATCAGCCGGACGCCGGCTCCATCACGCTCGGCGGCCAGCCGCTGCAGCTCAAGACCCCGCTCGATGCGCAAAAGCTCGGCATCGTCACGATCTATCAGGAGTTCAACCTGATTCCGACCATGACGGTCGCGGAGAACATGTTTCTCGGCCGCGAGCCGGGGCCGCTTGGAAAAAGAATGGGCTCGTTCGTCTCCTGGCCGCGGATGCGCGAGGAAACGGAGAAGGTGCTTCGACACCTCGATCTCGACCTCGACCCGATGATGCCGGTCAGCGACCTCTCGGTCGGCGAGCAGCAGATGGTGGAAATCGCCCGCGCCCTCTCGCGAGAGTCGCGGATCATCGTCATGGACGAGCCGACCGCCGCGCTGACGGAGCGCGAAGTCGAGGGCCTGTTCCGCATCGTCACCGACCTGAAGGCGCGCGGCCTCTCCATCATCTATGTCACCCATCGCCTGCATGAGGTGGAACAGATCTGCGACCGGGTCACGGTCCTGCGCGACGGCAAGAGGGTCGGTGGCGGCAACGTGGGCGAGTTGAAGATCGACGACTTCGTGAAGATGATGGTCGGGCGGTCGAGCACCCAGCTCTTCACCCGGCTCGGCGGCCATCGCACGACCGGCCCGGTCGTGATGAAGGCGCAGGGCATCTCACGCGACCGCGACCCCACCAACCCCCACGCCACCCTGCTGAAGGATGTCAGCATCGAGGTGCGCGCCGGCGAGATCCTTGGCCTTGCCGGGCTGATGGGGGCTGGGCGCACCGAGCTGGCACGCGCTATCTTCGGCGCCGATCCGTTCGAGCGCGGCTCGATCGAGATCGACGGCAAGCCGCTCATCCTGCGCTCGCCGGTGGACGCCATCCGGAACGGCATCGGCCTGGTTCCCGAGGACCGCAAGCAGCAGGCCTTGTTTCTCGATCTCGCGGTGCGCCACAACCTCGCGATCTCCAGCCTCAAGGACCTGACCTGGGGTCGCTGGTTCGTCAGCGACCGGGCCGAAACCGCACTGGTCGAGCGCTTCCGCAAGTCACTCGACATCCGCATGGCCTCGGCGGATATCCAGATCGCCGATCTCTCCGGCGGCAACCAGCAGAAAGTGGTGCTGGCGCGTTGGCTCGCCCTGAAGCCAAAGGTGCTGATCGTGGACGAGCCAACGCGCGGCATCGACATTGCGGCCAAGGCGGAAGTGCATCAGCAGCTCGACATGATGGCGCGCGCCGGCATCGCGATCGTCGCCATCTCCTCCGAACTGCCCGAGGTGATGGCCATCAGCGACCGGATCGTCACCATGCGCGAAGGGCGGGTCACCGGCAGCATGCCGGGCGACCGGGCGACCGAAGAATCACTGATGCACCTGATGGCCATCGAACAGAATGCGCCCCGCGACGCAATGGCGGCCGCAATCGCTGGAGAAAGACGGATATGAGCGAGGCCGTGAGCGACAAACCCAGTGCGCAGACCCGGTCGGTGCGCAGCCGTATCATTCCGCTGCTGAGCCGGTACGCACCGGTCGTCTGCCTGGTGCTGCTGATCGTCATCTTCACCCTGCTGACGGACGGGCGCTTCCTGAAGCCGCTCAACCTGTTCAACGTGATGCGCCAGATCTCGATCGAAGGGCTGATCGCGGTCGGCATGACCTTCGTCATCCTGACCGCCGGCATCGACCTCTCGGTCGGCTCGCTGGTCGCGGTCGCCGGCCTGACGGCGGCGCTCATCGCCAAGGGCAGCGCCGCCAGCTCGTTCTCGCTCTCTGAATCGGAGGCGACGGGATATGGCTGGTTCGCCGCCATGCTGGGCGCGATGGCGGTCGGTGTGTTGGGCGGCGCGATCCAGGGCACGGCGATTACCAAGCTGAAAGTGCCGCCTTTCGTTGTGACGCTCGGCGGCCTCTCGATTTTTCGCGGCATGGCGCTGATGATCTCCGGCTCCGGGCCGATCAGCGGCTTTGACGACGCCTATCGCTGGTGGGGACAGGGGCGCATCGGCCCGGTGCCGGTTCCGGTCATCATCTTCCTCGCCATCGCGGCCGTCGCCTTCGTCGTGCTGCGCTACACCCGCTATGGCCGCCAGGTCTATGCGGTCGGCGGCAACCGCGAGGCGGCGCGCCTCGCCGGCGTCAATGTCGAGCGCGTGCTGCTCTCGGTCTATGTGATCATCGGCTTCCTGGCCGGCCTCGCCGGCTTCGTGCTCTCGGCGCGCCTGAACTCCTCGGAAGCGGTGGCCGGCATCGGCTATGAGCTCAATGTCATCGCCGCGGTGGTGATCGGCGGTACTTCCCTCTTCGGCGGCGTCGGCACGATCTTCGGCACGGTGATCGGTTCGATCCTGATCGGCGTGCTGATCAACGGGCTGGTCCTGATGAACGTCAACCCCTACGTCCAGCAGATCACCATCGGCCTCATCCTGGTGGCGGTGGTCGCCTTCGACCAGTTCGCGAAATCGCGCCGCCTGAAATAGCGCCGACCCTACGCGTCCGCAACAACGGCCGGCATGCGGAACGTGTCGCGCCCCGCGCAACCGTGGGCATGGGATCTACACCTCTCCGTTGGATTGAGACGACAGATAGCGCTCGACGGCGCGGCGCAACCGGCGCACGCCCTCCTCCAGGCGCTCCGGCGTGTTGCGGGTGAAATTGACCCGCATCGCATTGGTCAAGGCGCCGTTGGGGTCGAAGACGCTGCTCGGCACGAACGCCACCTTCTCCTGCAGCGCAAAGCTGTAGAGCTGGTTGGTGTCGAAGTCGGGCGACTTGGCCCGCGCCCACAGGAACATGCCGCCCGGCGGGACTTCCCAGTCGAACCATTCGCTCAGCAGTGCCCTGGCGCTGGCGCACAGGGCGTCGCGCCGCTCGCGGTAGCAGGCGACGGTGCGCGGAATGATCTCGGACTCCGTGCCGCTTTCCAGGAATTCCAGGGCGACCGCCTGGCTGAACATGCTGCTGCTGAGGTCGGAGCATTGTTTGGCGAGCGCGAGCAGCTGGATCAGCTTCGGCTCCGCCACGATCCAGCCGACGCGCAGCCCCGGCGCGACGCTCTTGGAAAGCGTGCCGAGATAGATCACCGGTCCGTCGTACTGGCCATCGGGACGCGTCGCGGCATCGGCCGACAAGATGCTCGGCCCGGCGGCGCCGGTCAGTTGCAGCGGCAGGTAGGGATCGTCCTCGACCAGCCAGGTATTCGCCTCGATCGCGCGCGACAGCAGTCCGCCGCGCGCATTCTGTGGAACCAGTGCCCCGGTCGGGTTGGAATAGTTGGGCACCGAATAGACGAA
This sequence comes from Dongiaceae bacterium, assembly GCA_035274225.1. Classification (GTDB taxonomy): domain Bacteria; phylum Pseudomonadota; class Alphaproteobacteria; order Dongiales; family Dongiaceae; genus Dongia_A. Next base: position 4,187 of record DATEOK010000454.1, on the reverse strand, counting down.
CTTGGCGCGCGGCAACGCTTCGAGAAAATCCGGATCGTCCAAATTCCAGTCCAGCTTACGGTAGCCCGGACGGCGCGTACGCCAGGCGTCGAGCGCGCCGAGATAGGTCGGGAACTGCGCCACGATCAGATCGCCGGGATCAATCAGGACCTTGCCGATCAGGTCCAGCCCCTGCATGGCGCCGGTCGTGAGCAGGATGTTCTCGATCCCGAAGCGGTGCCGGTGCTCCTTCGACATACGCTCGGCGATGGCGGCGCGCAGGGCCGGAAAGCCCTCGACCGGGCCATATTCCAGGGCCGCGCTGCCCCAGCGATCGAGCGCGCGTGCCGAGGCCTGCTTGATCGCCTCGACCGGGTAGAGTTCGGCGGCGGGAAGGCCGCCGGCCAGACTCACGAAGTCGGGCTGGCCGCCGATCGCCAGGAACTGCTGGGTGACGTTGTTGCTGGACCGGATCCAGTGGGAGAAGGCCGGCCGGTCGGTGGAGAGATCGGCTTGTGACAGAGACATCCGCGAAAATCCAAGATCAAGGTTCAGCCATCCCGTTGCGCGCCGCCCAGTCGAACGAGTAGAGCGCATGGAAGTAGGCGCAACGCCGGCCGGTCATATCATAGTTCAGGGCGCAGCTTTGGGCAGCCATGCCGCCCATCTTGTTGCAACCGTGGCGCCGGCCTCCTAAACGCTGACATCACACGATCAATCTCTACTCGACCATCACCGGCGCCGAGACGAGATTGGACGGTCGCCTTCAGAGGCGGGCCCGCAAGATCCGCGGCCAGCTCGATGGCACGCTGACGGAGGGTTATCGGGCGATCTGCGCCTTGATCAAGTCGTTGACCCGGCCGGCGGCTTCCATTTGCGCCATGTGCCCCGCCGCGTCGATGATTTCGACGCGTGCATTGGGCAGCGCCTTGGCATGGGCTGCCGGAATGATCGCATCCTTCACCCCCCAGACGACCTGAATCGGAAGCTTGAGCCTAGCGAGATCCTCCACCAGGTTGAGCGCCTGCCGGCCATCCTTGAACAATGCAGCCGCAAGACCGCGCAGCGCCTGCTGAACGCCATCCAGCCGTTTGTATTTCAACAGGTCCTCGACCATCGATCGGCTCACGAGATCCGCATCGGCAAACAGGTACTGCAGGACCGGCTTGAGATCGCGGCGGGATTCGGAGGCAACGAAGCCGTCGATATACCTGGCATTGATCTCCGGACCGAGACCGGCCGGGCTGATCAGGGTGAGCGAGCGCACCAGCCGCGGCTCCTGGAGGGCGACGAGTCCAGCCACCGCGCCGCCCATCGAGTGGCCGACGAGGTGCGCCGCCGACAGCTTCTGCGCATCCATGAACGACACGACTGCGGCGGCCAGCGCCTCCAGCCCGGGGTTGGCCATTGCCTTGGCGGATCCGCCGTGGCCGGGTAGGTCGAGGGCAAAGACCGGTCCAGACAGCGCGTCGATGTTGAACAGCCAGTTGTTGAGATCGCCCCCGAAGCCATGAATGAACAGGACGGCTGCGCCCTCGCCGGAGCGCTGGATATATCGAAGACGGCCGGACGGGGTTTCCACGAAGCGGTATGAAGTCGCCTCCTCCTCCTCACCCTCGGCCGAGACCGGAACCTTGAAGTCGGAAATGTAGGAGTCGATCTCGGCGTCCGGCACATCGACCGGCGCCATCACGCCCAGCAGGGACTTGACTGGATAGACCTGCCCGACCTGGGCGACGCGCCGCCGCAGGAGACCGCCGTCGGCGGCCTCCACGGCATTGGCGATCTTGTCGGTCTCGACATCCATGATCTCCTGGCCGGGCGAGATCGTCTGTCCTTCCGCGACATGCCAGGCGGAGAGCGTGCCCTCCGTCATGGTGAGGCCCCATTTCGGCATCACGATCGGCGTGATTTTCTCCGGCATGGTGACCTCACGCCGCCCGGCGCTCGCCGCCCATGGTCCGGCGCACCGCACCGGCTATGGCATCGACCGAGGGGACATAGAGATCTTCCAGGGCCGGCGAGAACGGCACCGGCGTATGGGGCGCCGTCACCATCCGGATCGGCGCCTTCAAGGCTTCAAATGCCTCCTGCGCCACCGTCGCCGACACATCGGCTGCGATCGAGCAGCGCGGATTGGCTTCGTCGACGCAGATCAGGCGGCCGGTGTTCTCCACGCTTTCGAGCACGGTGTCCATGTCGATCGGCGACAGGGTGCGCAGGTCGATGACGTCGCACTCCACGCCTTCGCGCGCGAGCAGGCTAGCCGCCTCGACCGAGCGATGGACCGTTTGGCCATAGGTGACGATGGTCGCATGCTTGCCTTCGCGCACGATATTGGCTTCGGCAAACGGGATGGCGTAGGACTCCTCCGGCACCTCGCTCTCATGGCCGTAGAGATTCTTGTGTTCCAGGAAGATGACCGGATCGTTGTCGCGAATCGACTGGATCAGCAGCCCCTTGGCGTCATAGGCGTTCGACGGGCAGACGACCTTGAGGCCCGGGATGTGGGTGAAGGTCGAGGTCAGCATCTGGCTGTGCTGCGCCGCGGCCCGGAAGCCGGCGCCGCACATGGCGCGGATCACGATCGGCGTCTGCGCCTTGCCACCGAACATGTAGCGGAACTTGGCAGCCTGATTGAAGATCTGGTCCAGGCAGACGCCCATGAAGTCGATGAACATTAGCTCGGCGATCGGCCGCAAGCCGCACGTGGCGGCACCGATGGCAGCACCGATATAGGCGCTTTCCGACAACGGCGTATCCATCAGCCGGTTGCCGTGCTTGGCATAGAGGCCCTTGGTGACGCCGAGCACGCCGCCCCAGGCGTCGGCCTCGCCGGGCGCTCCGGTGCCGCCGACGATGTCCTCGCCCATGACAATGACGGTCGGATCGCGCTGCATTTCCTGGTCGATCGCCTCGTTGATGGCCTGGCGAATGCTGATCTTGCGAGCCATGATTTCCTCCCGATCCAATCTCTTGTTATCTAGTACGACACGTAGACGTCGGTATGCAGCTCGGCCGGACCCGGCAGCGGTGCCTCCTTCGCCTCGACCACCGCCATCTCGATCAAGTCGAGAACCTCGCGGTCGATCTTGTCGAACTCAGGCTGTGCGATGACGCCCGCCTCCTTGACCCGCGCCTGGAACAGCTTGATGCAATCCTTGTTGGCGCGAATGTCCTCGACCTCGCCCTTGCCGCGATAGGTCTGCGCGTCGCCCTCGAAATGGCCATAGAAGCGGATCATCTTGCATTCCAGCAGCGATGGGCCGCCGCCGTCGCGGGCGCGCTTGATAACCTCGCCGGCCGCCTCGTAGACCGCGAAGAAATCGGTGCCGTCGACCGTCACGCCGGGCATGCCGAATCCGGTGGCGCGATCGACATAGGAGTCCGTCGCGACCGCCCATTCGACCGAAGTCGATTCTGCGTAGCCGTTATTCTCGACCACGAAGATGACCGGCAGGTTCCAGACCGACGCCAGGTTCAGGCTCTCCAGGAACATGCCCTGGTTGGAGGCGCCGTCGCCGACGAAGCTGATGCCGACGCCCTTGTGTCCCAGTTTCTGCGCTGCGAGGGCTGCGCCGCATGCCAGCGGCGCGCCGGCGCCGAGGATCCCGTTCGCACCCATCATGCCCTTCGACAGGTCGGCGATGTGCATGGAGCCACCCTTGCCGCGGCAGGCACCGGTCGCCTTGCCGTAGATCTCCGCCATCATCTCCTTCACGTTCACGCCCTTGGCGATGCAGTGGCCGTGCCCGCGGTGGGTAGAGGCGATCCGGTCATTGTCATTGAGATGCAGCATGATCCCGGTCGCCGAGGCTTCCTCCCCGGCATAGAGATGCACGAAACCGGGGATGTCGCCGCGCGCGAAATCAGTGTGCAGCCTTTCTTCGAACTCCCTGATCGTTCGCATGGTCCGATAGGCGTCCAGCAGCTGGTCCTTCTCCAGTGGAAACGGAGTCTTGCTCATCCTTGTCCTCCCAATGCATGACTGAGTGCGTGCCTTGTGCTCTCAACGAACAACCCGTTGCTCGCTGCAAACGACATGCAGGCGGCAACGTCGATGGTACGGAAGGCGGCTTGCCGCAGCGTCACCGCGATCCGGTCCCGCTCGGAAAAGGTGATCTCGCGCTCGCCGTCCAGCGCGATCGATCCCGATCCGACAGACAACGCCGTCGGCGTATCGAAATCCAGCGTCTCGACGCGCGCGA
>DATEOK010000453.1:0-6539 GCA_035274225.1 Dongiaceae bacterium | reverse complement strand
GAGTTGCTGTGCTTCCGACGATGTGTCGGGCTAAATGTTCCTAAGTTATGTGGTAAATCCCTCTAATCCACGCCTGTCTGATAGGCGATCTCCTGGATTAGTGTTTGACATGACACAATGTCAAACGGCCTATGTGTGATCCTCTTCACAGGCCCGTGATGCCTGTCACTTCCACCGCGCGTTCATCGCGATTGCGCATCGTCTCGCGGCATGAACGCATGCCGACAAAGTGGTCTCGGCGGTCGTCGAATGTGGAGTCCGGCCATCCGCGGTCAGGAGCGGAGGGTCGCGGGTGGGCGGGGCGAGCGACCGTTCTTCGTGGCCGATGTGCCACCGTCGGCGCATCAGCCGAGAAGGAATTTCTGGTAATTGTGCTTGGCCGAGAACCTTCCGGCCGGCGCCGACCGGTGGGCAGTGCCTATGTCTTGGACATGCCGTCCCTGGCGCGCTTCGTCTTCAGATTTGCCGCGGCTTGTTGCACCAAGCCGCGGATTGGTTTCCCCGTCACGGCTGAGCTAAGCTCAACCACCCGCGAGCGTCTGCGCGGTGTACTCGTGGATGCCCGGCTGGGCGTGACGGGGAAGGGATACGGCGCCCACGGGCTGAGCGGGCGCCGTCCCAACGCGAATTCAGTCTCCCCGCCATGATCGAGAGGGGCTCGACCATCCGAGGGCGTCTGCGCGGTCATGCTCCCGGATTCCCGGAAGTTGGCGTTCGGGCATGACGGGGAGGGAGCGGCGTTTTGGGGAGCATGCCGCTCGTTCTGAAACCAAGACAATTTCGCTCGGGTATGGCCCGGGCGTTCGACCATCGACACCTCCGCGCGCAACACTGCCGGAGTTGCGTGCGCGGAACCGGTCCGAACTGTTGTTGGATAGCGTCGATCCATATTCCGTCTCGGAAAGAAATTGAGTTCCGCAGGATCAATATGCATGAGGCTATCGCGTTGTCCGAGTGTCCCGTATGACCTACGTCACACGAACACGAATGATTGAACACGGGCGCAGCGCAGTGGCTGCGATCGTGCATTGGGCTTGGCATGATAGCGATCCTGCCAATGCGAATAATGCAGCAGCATGTCGCCATGAAGACGCTGGTCGGGAAATCGTGTGTCAGATGTGCTGCCGTGGTGGACGTGACGAAGCCGTCGCCGACAGGATCCCAGCGAAGAAAATTCGCCGCTGCGTCTACCGCCCGCGGGCGCTGCGTCCCACGTTCCACTGGCGGCAGCGCCAGCCGGGCAGGCGGATGGTCGCGGTTGTGCCGCGGCCCTTTTCGCTGTCGAGGGTGAGGGCACCGCCGTGCATCTCGACGAACGCCTTGGTGATGGTGAGGCCGAGGCCGGTGCCGTCGTAGCGGCGGGCGAGGGTGCCGTCGATCTGGCCGAACGGCTCGAGCGCGTGCGGGATCTCTTCCGGCGACATGCCGATGCCGGTGTCGCTGACGCTGAGCAGGAGATCGCCGGCGCCGCTCTCGCGCAGCGCGACGATGTTGATGTGACCGCCGGCCGGCGTGAACTTGACCGCGTTCGATAGCAGGTTCAGCAGGGCCTGCGCGATCAGCTTGCGGTCGGCATAGACCCGCGCGACGTCGGCGCCGACGTCCGAGCTCAACGCAAGGCCGGCCTTCTGGGCGCGGATCTCCAGCAGGCGCTTGGCTTCGTCGATCGTCTCGGCGATCGCGAAATCCTGCTCGACGATCTCGAACCGGCCGGCCTCCACCTTGCTGAGGTCGAGGATGTCGTTGATCAGAGACAAGAGATGCTGGCCGCTGCGATGGATGTCGGCGGCATAGCTGGCATATTGCGCGACGCCGACGGGACCGAAGAACTCGCGCTCGATCACTTCGGCAAAGCCGATGATGGCGTTGAGCGGCGTGCGCAGCTCATGGCTCATGTTGGCGAGGAACTGCGACTTGGTGCGGCTCGCCACTTCGGCCTGCTCCTTGGCCAGGCGCAGCTCGCGCTGGCTGCGCGCCAGCTCGTCGCCGCGCTCCACCAGGTCGCTGACGTCGGTGTAGACGGTCACCATGCCGCCGAGGCGCGTGCGCCGGTCGCTGATGCGCAGGTGGCCGCCGTTCATCATGCGCATCTCGACATGGCCCTGGCCGCTGCGATGCTGCTGGCTGCGCTGCAGCGTCCATTCCTCTTCCTTTGCCCCGGACTGTCCCCCCGACTGTCCGAGGCCCGTGATGACCTGGCCGGCTTCCAACTCCAGGCGCAGCACGTCGTCGAAGGTCATGGCCTCGATGTCGGCGTCCGGCAGAATGCCGAGATAGGAGCGGGCGATCTGGTTGCAGAAGCGCAAGGTCCCGTCCGGCGCGTAATAGACCAGGCCGTCGGTCATGCCGTCGGTGGCGTCGAGCAGCTCGCGCCGCACCATCGCCGCCTGCTGCTCGCTGGCGGTGAGGCGGACCGCGGCGCGCTTCTGGTCGGTGACGTCGAGCACGAAGCCGTCCCAATAAGTACGGCCGCGATCCGGATCCGGCGCCGCCCAGGCGCATTCGCGGAACCAGCGCAACTCGCCGCTGCGCGGATGCACGTAGCGGTATTCGTGGACATAGGGCTCGCCTAGCTCCTTGCGGCTGCGCTCGGCCTCGCGGTAGGCGGGCATGTCGTCGGCATGGATGCGGCCGATCCAGGTGGCGATGTCGGCGAGGCGCGTGGTGGGATCGATCGCGCCCATCATCTCCACCGCGTCGCGGCCCCAGCAGCGCACCGCGCCGCCGACGAAGCCATATTGGCCGTCGCCCGGCGCGCCCTGGTAGACCATGATGTTGTGCATGTTCTCCAGCAGCGCCTCGACCCGGCGCAGCTCGGAGCGTCGCGCCATCGCCGCCGCCTGGCGGCTGACGCAGAGGTGCACCAGGCCGGCGGCGCCGGCCAGTGCGTCCTCGCAGAGCTGCGACGCCGGCTCCGATTTCAGGAACACGAAGATCTTGCCGCGGTCGCTGGATTGCGGGCCTTGGATCAGCGCCGTGCGCAGCTTGAGGTCGGGCATGGCGAACTTGATCGCCTCGTCCGCCATCGAGGCGGAGGCGATGGCGATCCGCTCCAGCGCTTCCGGCGTGCCGTGGCTGACGAACAGCATGGGCTGCTCGCGCAACCCGGTGATGGTGATGGCGGTATGCGCAATGCCCTCGACCGAGCAGAGCCGGTCGCAAACCAGCTGCAACTGCGTATCAAGTTCGGCGCAGCGCGCAAGCTCGCGTGCGAGCTCCGCAAGATCACGCATCCCCTGCATCGGACGTCGGCCCAACCGTCCATGGTTAAAAAGTCGCGAAAAGTCTGCACCCGGATAGGTTAATAAACCCTAGCCAAGCGGCTTAATCTGTTCGGAAATGGGCCGTTATTTCAAGAACAGACCGGGAATGTGTCCTTTCACGGATGAAAAGCGTCAGATGATTTCGTTTGCCGCCGGGGCGGGGAAGACAAGATCGGTCAGCGACGCGTTCGTGACTCCTTGCAGGGTCGTCAGGGTGACGAAGCTGTTGGCGCCGCCGCTGCTGTCGAACTGCACCAGCGTGTCGCCACCGCTCACCAGCAGGCGGACGAAACCATCGGCGACCGGGTTCGCCGACGTGATGTTGAAGTCCGAGAACAGGTCGAGCAGGTCGATCTTGTCCTTGCCGGTCTCGAAGTCGGAGATGAAGTCGCCTCCGAGCGGGACGAGATCGATGATGTTTTCCAGGCGATAGAGGAAGACATCGTTGCCGATGCCGCCTTCAAGCGAATCGACGCCGATGCCGCCTTCGATCACGTCGTTGCCGTCGCCGCCGCTGATGCCGTCATTGCCGCTGTTGCCGAACAGGGAGTCGTGACCCTTTTCGCCGCGGATCGTGTCGGCGCTCCCCGAGCCACTGATGATATTGGCGGCGTCGTTGCCGAAGCCTTTGCGGCCCGCCAGCAGCAGGATGTTCTCGATGTTGGAGCCGTTGGCGATGACGAAGTCGATTGTCGTCTCGATGGTGTCTATGCCGCCGTTCGCCGTCTCTTGCACTTGGTCGTTCTCGTCGTCGATCAGGTAGATGTCGTTGCCGGCGCCGCCGACCATGACATCGGCGCCGCTGCTCCCGTTCAGGGCGTCGTTGCCGGTCCCGCCGATGAGGGTGTCGTTGCCGCCAAGGCCGGTCAGGAAGTCGTCCCCCGCCTGGCCGTCCAGCCTGTTCGCGGATGCGTTGCCGTCGATGCCGTTGTTCGCGCTGTTGCCCGTGCCGTTCGCGGCGCCGGCGAAATCCTCGAAGATCAGATTCTCGACGTTGGCGCCGAGCGTATATGCCGCGAGGGTCGTATTGACGGTGTCGCTGCCTTGGCCGGCGAGCTCGGTCACCTTGTCGGCCACTGCATTGACGGCGTAGTGATCGTCGCCCAGGCCGCCGGTCATCACGTCGTTGCCGTTTCCCCCGCCGATCGTGTCGTCGCCGCCACCGCCGATGATCGTGTCGTCGCCGTCGAAGCCGTATAGTTGGTTGTTGCCGCTGTTGCCGGTGATGAGGTTGGCCGCGTTGCTGCCTTCGACCGTGAAATCGCCGGTTCCGACCAGGAAGGCCCTTTCGACATTGAGGAAGACGCTGAACAGATCGATGTCCTGTTCACCGCGCACCTCGTCGACGCCCTGGTTCACCTCCTCGACGATGGTGTCGATCCCGGCGCCGAGGATATAGACGTCGTTGCCCTCACCGCCGACCGACTTGTCGTCGCCGCTGTTGCCCTCGAGGATGTCATCGCCGAGGCCGCCGTACAGGAGGTCGTTGTTGGCGCCGCCATTCAGATAATCGTTGCCTTCCTTGCCGTCCAGCAGGTTCTGCCCGGTATTGCCGGAGAGCTTATTGGCGACGGCGGTGCCGATGCCGGTGAAATTGCCGGAGCCCTGGAACAGGAGATTCTCGATGTCGACGAAGTCGGCAAGGTTGAGGGCGATGTCCGAGATGATGGAATCGTTGCCTTGTCCAGCCACCTCGATGGCCTTGTCGTTCGCGCTGTCGATGTAATAGAGATCGTTGCCGGTGCCGCCGCTCATCGAATCGTTGCCGATGCCGCCATGCAGCGCATCGTCGCCGGCGCCGCCGATCAGCGTATCGTCGCCTTCGAAACCATAGAGGGCGTCGAGCCCGCCGCCGCCGTCGATCTTGTTCTTTCCGTCGCCGCCCTGGATCTCGTTGTCCAGCACGTTGCCGGTCCCGTCGGTGTCGAAGCCGTCGGTGAGGATGAGCGCCTCGACGTTGGCGCCGAGCACGTAGTCGACGAGGCTGTGCACGGTGTCGTAGCCCTCGTTGGCCGCCTCGTTGACGACGTCGCCGACGATGTCGACGTAGTAGCTGTCGTCGTCCGTGCCGCCGGCCATGACGTCGATGCCGAAGCCGCCGATCAAGATGTCGCTGCCACCGCCGCCGATCAGCGTGTCGCTGTGGTTCCCGCCATCGAGCTCGTTGTCCTGGTCGTTGCCCTTGAGGATGTTGGCCAGCTCGTTGCCGTTGATCGAGAAGTCGCCGGGGCCGGACAAAGTGGCATTCTCGACGTCGAACAGGCCAAGGGCGCTGAGGTTGATATAGAGTGCGCCGCGGACCTCGTCGATGCCCTGGTCTGCAGCTTCCGAGACCTTGTCGACGGCCGAGAGGAGATAGATGTCGTTGCCGAAGCCGCCGGCCAGGGTGTCGCTGCCATCGCCGCCGTCCAGCACGTCGTTGTCCGCGCCGCCTTGAAGATCGTCCGCCCCCGCGCCGCCGGTCAGCGTGTCGTTGCCGATGCCGCCGGTGATCACGTCGTTGTTGTCGCCGCCGTTCAGGCTGTCGTTGCCATCGCCGCCATCCACGGTGTCATTGCCGTTGCCGCCTTCCACCGTGTCGTTGCCGGCGGCCGAGGACAAGACGTTGTGTCCGGAATTGCCGGTGAGGCGGTTGTTCAGCGAATTGCCGAGGAGCCAGATGTCATCTGACCCGAGGGCGACCGCGTCTTCGATGTTGGTGCCGCGCGCATGCAGGTTGAAGGTCACGGTGGTCTTGACCAGATCGGCGCCCTGGTTTGCCAGTTCGGTGATCGTGTCGCCGTCGCTGTCGACGACATAGACGTCGTTGCCGAGTCCGCCGGTCATGGTGTCGTTGCCGGCGCCGCCGTCCAGGGTATCGTCGCCGGCGGCGCCGATCAGCGAATCGTCGGAGCCAAGGCCGGACAGATCGTCGTTGCCGGAGCCGCCATCCAGCTTGTTGGCGGAGGTGTTGCCGGTCAGCTTGTTGGCGGCGGTGTTGCCCATGCCGGTCGCCGCGCCCGCCAGGTTGTCGAACTCCAGGTCCTCCAGGGTGGCGGCCAGCACGTAGGTGCCGAGCGTGGTGCGGACGGTGTCGCGACCCTGATTGGCCAGCTCCGTCACCTTGTCGGCGGTACTGTCGACGAAGTAGAAGTCGTTGCCCAGGCCGCCGGTCATCTGGTCGTTGCCGGAGCCGCCATCCAGGCCGTCGTTGCCGATTCCGCCAACGATCGTATCGTTGCCGGCCGCGCCGGCCATTTCGTTGTCGCCGGCATTTCCGACGACGTAGTTGTCGAG
>DATEOK010000452.1:0-3336 GCA_035274225.1 Dongiaceae bacterium | reverse complement strand
CGCGACCTTGGGCGTGGTGACCATGCCGAAGCCCGCCGGACGGGCCTGCGGCGAGACCGCATGGGCCGTCATCGGCGCAGCGGCGGCGGGCGCATAGCTGGTCTCGGCGCGCGCGACGATGCGCTCGCCGCCGTCGGCCGTCGGAGTCGTGGCCTGCATGGTCCGCGGCACCAGGCTGAGGTTGCCGAACACGCTGTTCGGGCGCGGCTGGGTCTGCGCCTGGGCATCGATGCCGGTCGCCACCACCGAGATCCGGATCTTGCCTTCGAGCGACTGGTCGAAGGTCGAACCGAAGATGATGTTGGCGTCGGGGTCGACCTCGTCGCGGATGCGATTGGCCGCCTCGTCGACCTCGAACAGGGTCATGTCCATGCCGCCGGTGATGTTGATGAGGACGCCACGGGCGCCCTTCATGCTGATCTCGTCCAGCAGCGGGTTGGAAATGGCCGCCTCGGCCGCCGCGATGGCGCGGTTGTCGCCGGTCGCCTCGCCGGTGCCCATCATGGCCTTGCCCATCTCGCTCATCACCGCGCGGATGTCGGCGAAGTCGAGGTTGATGAGGCCCGGCATCACCATCAGGTCGGTGACGCCGCGCACGCCGGAGTAAAGCACCTCGTCCGCCATCTTGAAGGCGTCGGCGAAGGTGGTCTTCTCGTTGGCGATGCGGAACAGGTTCTGGTTCGGGATGATGATGAGCGTATCGACGTAGCTCTGCAGCTCGTTGATGCCGTATTCGGCCATCTTCATCCGGTGCGACCCTTCGAAGTGGAACGGCTTGGTCACCACGCCGACGGTCAGGATGCCCTGCTCGCGGGCGATCTGGGCCACCACGGGGCCGGCGCCGGTGCCGGTGCCGCCGCCCATGCCTGCCGTGATGAACACCATGTTGGAGCCGGCGAGCTGCTCGGCGATGTCACGCACGGCTTCTTCCGCCGCCATCCGGCCGACGTCGGGCCGGGCACCCGCGCCCAATCCCTTGGTCACGGTCGAACCGAGCTGGATGCGCCGTTCGCACTGGGACTGCTGCAAGGCCTGGGCGTCGGTGTTGGCGACCAGGAAGTCGACCCCCTCCAGCTTGGAGCGGATCATGTTGTTGACTGCGTTGCCGCCGGCGCCGCCAACACCAACGACCGTGATCTTGGGCCGGATGTCGAACGGGTCCTGCGGCAGGGAGAGGTTAAGCGTCATGAGGTGCCTCCATTCTTTTTCAGGGTTGGTGGTCAGAAGTTTTCCTTCAGCCACGAACCGATTCGCCCGAAGAAGCCCGATCCATGAGCTTCACCGCCGCGCGCCGATCTTGGCTGCTGGGATTCGCCTTCAAGCGCAAATGTGAGGAGACCGGCTCCCGTCGCGAACGCTGGACCCCCGGTCGCGTCGGCCAATCCATGAACCCGGATGGGCCGACCCATGCGCACTTGCTTATCGAGCACCAATGCAGCGAGCTCTCTAACGCCGCTCAGCTGACTGGCGCCCCCCGTCAAGACGACGCGCCGTCCTGCGATCTTGTCAAAGCCGCTCGATTCGAGTCGAGAGCGAACCAGCTCGAACGTCTCTTCAAGTCGCGGTTGGACGATGCCGATCAGAATCGATCGGGGGATTTGATTCGAGATGCCGGTTTCTTCTTCACCGACTTGCGGCACGTGGATGATCTCGCGCTCATCCGCCGGTGTCGCGATGCAATTGCCGTAGAGCGTCTTGATGCGCTCCGCATGCGCGAGCGGCGTCGACAGGCCGCGCGCGATGTCGTTGGTGACGTGACCGCCGCCGATGGGAACGGAGTCGGTATAGACGACGTGCCCGTCGAAGAAGACGGCGAGCGACGTGGTGCCGGCACCCATGTCGATCACAGTGACGCCGAGGTCCATCTCGTCATCGACCAGCGAGGCAAGGCCCGCGGCATAGGGCGAGACCACGATGGCGCGCGGCTCGAGGTGGCAGCGGGCGACGCAGGTGGTGAGGTTCTTGACCGCGCCGGCGGCCGCCGTCACCACGTGCATGTCGACGCCGAGCTTCTCGGCGAACATGCCGCGCGGGTCGCGGATGCCCTTGGAGCCATCGATCGAGTAGCTGACCGGGATGGAATGGATCAGGCGCCGGTCGATCGGGCCATGAACCTGGGCGCCTTGCATCAGGACCCGGTGCAGGTCGTGGTCCGCCACCTCGCGGCCGGAGATGGGCACCTCGACCCCGACGGTCTGCGAGGCCGGGTAGCCGCCGGAAAGGTTGATCACCACTTCCTGGATGGTGTCGCCGGCCATCTGCTCGGCCGCGTGCACGGTGGTGCGCAGCGCAAGCTCGGCCTGCTCCATGTCGATGATGGCGCCGTTGCGCACCCCGCGGGAGATCTGGTGCCCGATGCCGGCGATCGACGGGCGTCCGTCCTCGGCCACCCGCGCGATGAAGCAGCACATCTTGCTGGTCCCGATGTCGAGGGCGGCGATCAAGCCGTTGCGCGGTGCGACGCGCGTTTTTTTGATCATGTGGCCTTGTCCTTTGGCTTGCCGCCCGCCGGGGCGTCTTGATCTTCCGGGATCGCGGGATGCGCGCGGCGCAGCACCACCTGGTCGGGCAGGCGCAGGTCGATGATCCGCACGTCCTTTTCCAGGATGCCGTGCTGGCTCTGCAGGTCGGCGAGGCGCGACCAGGCGGCGCCCGGATTCTCTTCCGGCAGCTTCACGTCCACGCCGTTGTCGAAGCGCAGGTTCCAGCGCCGCTTGCCGACGAATACGGCGGCGGTCACCCGCTCTTTCAGTTTGGGCTGCTGCGCCAGCAGGTCGAACAGGGTCTCGGCGCGCTCCGGCGCATTGTCGCCCACGATGACCAGCAGCTTGGCGTATTTGCGCAGGTCGGCGGTCTCGATCACCTTGCCGGTGCGGCTGACCAGGAACAGCTTCTGCTGGCGCTGCCAGAGAGCCAGCGGCTCGGCTTCCGTCACCGTCACCACCAGGCGGTCGGGATAGCGCCGCTCGATCTCGGCCGACACGATCCAGGGCAGGGCGGCCAGGCGCTCGCGCATGGCATCGATGTCGAGGCCGAGCAGCGGCGCGCCGCGTGGTGCGCCGAGGGCGCCGACCACGTCGGCCTGGCGGGTCTCGCCGCGGCCATGGACTTCGACCGTCTGCAGGCTAAGGCCAAGATTGGCGGTCGCATTCAAGGCGACCTCGCTGGCTACCGTCCACTCGCGCGCCAGCCAGCCGGACTGCACGCTCCACACCGCGCCGGCGCCGACGATGGCGCAGGCGCCGAAGCCGATGCCGAAGCGGATCGCCCAGCGCAGCCACACCGGTTGCGGCCGCTTGCGCGGCGGCACGGCCATGCGCGCGGTCACCGGGTTGC
>DATEOK010000451.1:0-2467 GCA_035274225.1 Dongiaceae bacterium | reverse complement strand
ACAGCAGTTGATGGACCAAGTCCTTCGCTTTGCCGGCGGCCGCATCGAGAAGGCGCGCGCGGCGCAGGTCGAGGCCTTCATCCGCCAGTTCTACGCCAATGTTCCGGTCAGTGACATCGCCGGCGATTCGCCCGAGGATCTGTTCAGCGCGGCCTTGTCCCTGTGGCAGTTCGCCGCCAAACGCCGGCCCGGCGTGCCGAAGGTGCGCGTGTTCAATCCGCGCCAGGACGAGCATGGCTGGCGCTCGCCGCACACCATCGTCGAGATCGTCAATGACGACATGCCCTTCCTGGTCGATTCAGTGACCGCCGAACTCGGCCGTCAAGGGCTGGACGTGCATCTGGTGGTGCACCCGGTCATGCGCATGATCCGCGACAAGGCCGGACAGTTCACCGACCTCGGCCCCGGTGATAAGAGCGGGGATGAGGCGCTGGCCGAATCCATCATGCAGATCCACGTCACCCAGGTGGCGCAGGCGGAGAAGCTCGCGGCGGTCACCGCCGGGATCGAATCCGTGCTCAAGGACGTGCGCGCCGCGGTCAATGACTGGAACGAGATGCGCCAGCGCCTTGACGAATCAGTCGCCGACATCGAAAGCAAGAAGCTGCCGGTGCCGGAGGAAGAGCGCGCCGAGGTCACCCGCTTCCTGAAATGGCTGGGCGCCGATCATTTCACCTTCCTTGGCTATCGCGAATATTCGCTGGCCGGCAAGGGCGACGAGGCGTCCTACAAGATCGTCGACGGAAGGTCGCTGGGCGTGCTGCGCGATTTCGACATGCGCATCTTCGGCGGCATGCGCAACACCCAGGCGATGCCGAACCAGGTGCGCTCCTATCTGCGCCAGCCCAAGCTGCTGTTCGTCACCAAGGCCAACACCCGCGCCACCGTGCATCGCGACGTGCCGATGGATGTGTTCGGGGTCAAGATCTTCGACAAGAAGGGCGAGGTCGTGGGCGAGCGTTTGTTCGCCGGCCTGTTCACCTCGGTCGCCTATAACCGGTCGCCGCGTGACATTCCCCTGCTTCAGCGCAAGGTCGAGACCGTGCTGAAGCTGGCAGGCTTCTCGCCCAGCGGCCACGACGGCAAGGCGCTGGCCCATATCCTGGAGACCTATCCGCGCGACGAATTGTTCCAGGCGACGGAGCAGGAGATCCACGATACCGCGATCGGCATCCTGAACCTGCAGGAACGCCAGCGCGTGGCCCTGTTCCTGCGCCGCGATCCCTATGAACGCTTCGTCACCTGCCTCATCTTCCTGCCAAAGGATGTGATGAACACGCAGATCCGCCTGCGCATGCAGGAGGTGGTGTGCGAGGCTTTCAAGGGTACCTTGACGGCCTATTACGTGCATATGGGCGACGGCGCGCTGGCGCGCATCCAGCTCATCATCGCCACCAACCCGGGCCAGGTACCCGACGTCGATATCAAGGAGCTGGAAGCCAAGCTGGCCGACACGGCGCGCTCCTGGGCCGACCGGATGCGGGACGCGCTGGTCGAGGTCAAGGGCGAAGCGCATGGCATGGATCTGCTGCGCCGCTATCGCGAGGCATTCCCCGCCGGCTATGACGAGCAGTTCAACGCCCATACCGCGGTACATGACATCGACCGGGTCGAGGAGGCGAAGACCAAGACCACGCCGGCGATCAACCTGTATCGCCCGATCGAGGCGGCCAGCAACGAGCTGCGCCTGAAGCTCTATCAGCCGAAGGACAAGATCGCGCTCTCCACCGTGCTGCCCTCGCTGGAGAATTTCGGGCTCAAGGTGATCAGCGAGATTCCCTTCGAGATCACGCCGGAGGGCGACGACCGCCCGGTCTGGATCCACGATTTCACCATGTGCACCGCCGACGGCGCCGATGTCGACGTGCCAGCGATCCGCGACAAGTTCCATGAAGCCTATGACCGCATCTGGGCGGGCGAGGCGGAGGATGACGGATTCAACCGCCTGGTCCTGACCGCCGGCATCGGCTGGCGCAACATCGCGCTGCTGCGCGCCTACTGCAAATATCTGCGGCAGGCGGCGATCGCCTTCAGCCAGTCCTATATGGAGCAGACGCTGAACGCCAACGCGGTCATCACCCGCGACATTGTGCACCTGTTCTATGTGATGTTCGACCCCAGCACCCCAAGTGGTTCAAGCGGGGCCAATCGCGACAAGGAGGTCCAGACCATCCAGGAGCGCATCCTCAAAGGTCTCGATGCGGTGGTGAACCTGGACGAGGACCGCATCCTGCGCCGCTTCCTGAACGCGGTGCAATCGACCCTGCGTACCAACTTCTTCCAGCGCAGCGTGGATGGAAAGGACAAGGAGTACATCTCCTTCAAGCTGGATTCGCACAAGGTCGAGGAATTGCCCCTGCCCCGGCCGCTGGTCGAGGTGTTCGTCTATTCGCCGCGCGCCGAAGCGATCCATTTGCGCGGCGGCAAGGTAGCGCGCGGCGGCATCCGCTGGTCGGACCGGCGCGAG
>DATEOK010000450.1:0-3499 GCA_035274225.1 Dongiaceae bacterium | reverse complement strand
CGAAGACGGCATCAGCCACAACGAGGTCGAGAACGCGACCAAGGACGATTGCGGCGCCGGATGCGATGTGCTGCTGCGCGCGATGGTGGAGCGCGCCAATGCCAGCTGAGCCGACGGCGAAGGTTGTCGGCCTGCCGGTGCGGGGCCGCGGGCACGAGGCCAAGCCGACCGCGTCGGATGTCATCATCGACATCCGCAACCTCGGCCTGACGTTCCAGACCGCGGACGCGCCGGTGGTGGCGCTCAGCAACATCAACCTCGCGGTCCATGCCGGCGAGTTCGTGTCGCTGATCGGCCCCTCCGGCTGCGGCAAGACCACGCTGATGCGCATCGTCGCCGATCTGGAGCAGCCGACCGAAGGCACGGTCACGGTCAACAACGTCTCGCCGCGCGAGGCGCGGCTGAAGCGCGCCTACGGCTACATCTTCCAGGCAGCAGCGCTCTATCCCTGGCGCAACGTGCAGCGCAATGTCGAGCTGCCGCACGAGATCATGGGCGTGCCGAAAGAGGAGCGGGAGGCCAAGTCCAAGCGCTATCTCGAGCTGGTGGGCCTCAAGGGCTTCGAGAAGAAGTTCCCCTGGCAGCTGTCCGGCGGCATGCAGCAGCGCGTCTCGATCGCGCGCGCCTTGTCGTTCGACCCGGCGTTGCTGCTGATGGACGAGCCGTTCGGCGCGCTCGACGAGATCACGCGCGACCGCATGAACGAGGAGCTGATCCAGATCTGGGAGAAGACCCGCAAGACGGTGATCTTCGTCACCCACTCGATCGACGAGGCGGTGCTGCTCTCCACCAAGATCGTGGTCATGAGCGCGCGGCCCGGCCGCATCGTCGACGTGATCGACAGCACTCTGCCGCCGCACCGCACGCTGGAGACCCGCGAGACCCCGGCCGCGCTGGAGCTGGCCCATCGGGTGCGCGAAGGGTTGAAGGCCGGGCACTCGTATGATTGACATGACGCACGGTGAGCCCCTTCCCCCCTTGTGGGGGAAGGTTGGGATGGGGGGTGCCGCCGCACCACGCCTGCCAATTGAGCGTGGGTGCTCAACTTCAAACGATCGTGCGGCGTCACCCCCCATCCAGCTCCGCCTAAGCTCACTTCGTTCGCTAAGGCTCCGCATCCTTCCCCCACAAGGGGGGAAGAGAAGGACTGTGGGATGAGCGCCGGAGCCGGCTTCTTGTCGCCGAAGGGGCGCCTGCTGCCGATCGTCACGGTGCTCGCCGTCATCGTCGTGCTGTGGTACGCGCTGGCGGTCGTGCTCAACTACACCCGCGTGTCCGAGCAGCTGGCCGGCGTCAATCCAAACTACACCATCGGCGATCTGCTCAAGGGTACCTGGAGCATGGAGCGGCCGGTGCTGCCGGCGCCCGACCAGATCGCAGTCGATCTGTGGAAATCGACCGCCGAGCTCAAGGTCACCAGCAAGCGCTCGCTGGTCTACCACACCTACATCACCGCCTCGGCGACCCTGGTCGGCTTCGCATTCGGCGCTCTGCTCGGCATCCTGCTGGCGGCGGGCATCGTCCATGTGCGCACGCTCGACCGCTCGCTGATGCCGTGGATCATCGCCTCGCAGACCGTCCCCATCCTCGCCATCGCGCCGATGATCATCGTCATCCTGGCCAGCGTCGGCGTGACCGGCCTGGTGCCGAAGGCGATCATCTCGATGTACCTGTGCTTCTTCCCGGTCACCATCGGCATGGTGAAGGGCCTGCGCTCGCCCGATCCGCTGCAGATGGACCTGATGCGCACCTACAACGCCAGCCAATGGCAGATCTTCTGGAAACTGCGCGTGCCGGCCTCGATCCCGTTCCTGTTCGCCAGCCTCAAGGTCGCGATCGCCATCAGCCTGGTCGGCGCGATCGTGGGCGAGCTGCCGACCGGCGCGGAAGGCGGCCTCGGCTCGCGCATGCTCGCCGGCTCCTACTACGGTCAGATGGTCCAGATCTGGTCGTGCCTGGTGCTGGCCGCGATCCTCGGCATGATCATGGTCTACTCGATCGCCGGGGTCGAATGGGTGACGCTGCGTCGCACGGGAGCGCGCACGTGAGCCCGCGGCTAGCCTGGATCAGCGCGTTCCTGATGGCGGCCGGCCTGGCATTGCCGATCGGGTATTACGAGGAAGACCTGGTCTACTGGTCGCAGTTCCCGCTGTCGGCGATGTTCGTCGCGTTCGGCATCGCCGCGGTCGTGGCGGGGGAGCGTTGGCTGAGCCACTTGGCCAAGGGTGAGCTGTGGGCGTGGCTGGGGCCGATCGCGGTCGTGGCTGCCGGGATCGGTCCGTTCATGCTGCCGACCGCCGAGCTGGCGATGCGCACGTCGTCGGATGGCTTTGTCTCGGCGGTGATCGACGGGCTGTCGACCTCGCCCGGTTTCTGGCTCGCCATCGCGGGCATCCTGCTGTTCGCCTGGACGGTGATGCAGCATATGTCGGCGCAGCCGCCGAGCCGGCTCTACGCCCTGCTGGTGCCCGCCTTGTTCGGCATCGGGCTGATCTATCTTTGGCAGGCGGTGGTGGTCGGCTTCGCCGTTCCGCGCGTCCTGCTGCCGGCGCCGACCGAGATCTTCCAGGCCCTCAAGGATCAGGCGCCGACGCTCGCGCTTGATTTCAACGAGACCTTCCTGAAGGCGGTGCTGGCGGGATTCTTCCTCGGCAACTTCCTGGGATTGGCCACTGCCTTGCTGGTCGACCGGGTGCCGTTCCTGCAGCGCGGTCTGCTGCCGCTCGGCAACATGGTCAGCTCGGTGCCGATCGTTGCGGTCGCGCCGATCATGGTCATCTGGTTCGGGTTCGGCCCGGAATCGAAGACGGCAGTGATCGTCCTCATGATCTTCTTCCCCATGTTGGTGAACGCCGTCGCGGGACTGAATGACGCCGACCGCATGCAGCTCGACCTCATGCGGTCGTACGGCGCCGGCTATTGGCAGACCATGTGGGCGCTGCGCCTGCCGGCCGCACTGCCCTTCATCTTCAATGCGCTGAAGATCAACTCGACGCTGGCGCTGATCGGCGGCATCGTGGCCGAGTTCTTCGGCTCCGGCATGCAGGGCATGGGCTTCCGCATCAGCACGCAGAGCCAAGTCATGAATGTCGACGTCGTGTGGGCGACCATCGCGGTCGCGGCCGTTGCGGGCTCGGCGTCGTACGGCATCCTGGCACTCTTGGAGCGCAGTTTCACCTTTTGGCATCCATCTTACCGCAGTCGATGAACGCATAAACAAGGAGGCAAACGATGCGTATGAAGACTTGGAGGGGCGCGGTTGCAGCAGCGGCGTTGTTGGCGCTGTCGGCGGGCGCGGCGGAGGCGGCGGACAAGCTCACCCTGCAACTGAAGTGGGTGACACAGGCGCAGTTCGCCGGCTATTTCGTGGCAAAGGACAAGGGCTTCTATGACGAGGTCGGGCTCGACGTCACGATCAAGCCGGGCGGGCCGGACATCAACCCGAGCCAGGTGATCGCCGGCGGCGGCGCCGACGTGGTGGTGGACTGGATGCCCTCGG
>DATEOK010000449.1:0-5257 GCA_035274225.1 Dongiaceae bacterium | reverse complement strand
TCGGGATGCCGAGCCGGAGCAGCGCGTGCCGGCGCCGGCGGCGAACCGCGACTACGTCCTCGGCGATGTCTACAACCCTGTCAACGGCCGCCATGCCTCTTCCGAAGGTGGCTCGCAGGCTTGACGGAAAGCAGCGGAGGGAAAGCTCAAGACACCCGCACCGTCTTCGAGCAAGCCGGCTTGGTATTCCGATGGTGGCGCACGTATGGCTTATCCTGGAATAGAACCCCTTACGGCGCAATGCTCAAGCGGATTCGCAGCCTCAGGGCTGGCGGCGATAGAGCATGGTCGGGTGGTCCTTGTAGGTCGCGCGCAGGAACTCCTGATAACCGCACTTCTTGGCCACCCAGGCGGAGGCGATGTTCTCCGCATCGATCATGCAGACCGTCGGCGTCGCTCCGAAGTTCCGGTCGCCCCAGGCGCACATGGCGCGCACCGCCTCGGTCGCCAGGCCCTTGCCGTGCGCCGAGGGGACGAGAGCCCAACCGATCTCCGGCGTGCCTTCGATCGGCGGCCGCACGTCGCGGCGGAACTCGGCAAAGCCGCCTTCGCCGAGGAAGACGCCGGTCGCCTTGTCCTCGGCCGCCCAATAGCCGAACCCCATGAGGGCCCAATGGCCGGCATAGCGCATGATCTTGGACCAGGTCTCCTCGCGCGTGAACGGCTTGCCGCCGATATGGCGGGTGACAACCGGGTCCGCCCACATCGCAACGCACGCATCGAGGTCCGTCAGGCGATGGGCACGCAGCCGCAGCCGTTCGGTCTCGAGGGTCGGAGCGGTCCCCGTGGGCAGCGTGATGCCTGGCATGAGTGTCACCCCTCCGGAAATTCCAGGCGCGGCGCCTTGCCGCGCTCGATGAAGACCACTGCGTTCTGATCGAAGCGGCGGGCGATCTCCAGCCCCTCCGCCAGGGAAATGCCGAACACGATACATTCGGTCTCGGGCGTCCACAGTCCGCTCGGGTCGCGGCCCTCGCCGAGAAGGAACGGCAGTCCGCGATCTTCCAACACCCTTACGAGGGAACGGTGACGCTCCGCATTCGCCTCCGGCGTCAGCACCCGGCTGCGCGGATTGAAGGCGGTGACGACGGTGGCGCAGGCGGCGTTGTGGCGGTCGAGCAGCGCATCGACGCGCGGCGACGCCACGCCGACGTGCAGCGCCCACTGCTCCTCGCCGTCGAACACGACGAAGTCCGTCGCCGTGTAGGCGGCCAGCAACTCTGCCGCAATGGCCATGGAACCCCGCGAATCACGCAACGCTGCGTAGTGTAATCCCATTGGCGCTAGTTGCGCCACTCCACGCCCTCGGGGAACTCGTAGCGGTCGAGGCTTGCCGGTTTCATGGTGATGGAGTAGCCGGGCTGCCTGGGCGGCATGTAGCGCCCGTTCCTCACCACCACCGGGTCTTCGAAATGCTCGTGCAGGTGGTCGACATACTCGACCACGCGATGCTCGAGGCTGGCGGAGACGCAGATGTAGTCGATCAGCGCCAGGTGCTGCACGTATTCGCACAGGCCGACGCCGCCGGCATGCGGGCACACGGGCACGCCGAACTTCTTCGCCATCAGGATGACGGCGAGGATCTCGTTGACCCCGCCCAGGCGGCAGGAATCGATCTGGCAGAAATCGATCGCCTCGGCCTGCATCAGCTGCTTGAAGATCACGCGGTTCTGGCACATCTCGCCGGTCGCGACGCCGATGCCGAGCGGCTTCAGCGCCTTGCGGATCGCGGCGTGGCCGAGCACGTCGTCGGGCGAGGTCGGCTCCTCGATCCACAGCGGCTTGTAGGGCGCAAGCTCGGTCACCCATTCGATGGCCTGCGCCACGTCCCAGATCTGGTTGGCGTCGATCATCAGGTTACGCTTGGGACCGATCTCCTCGCGCACCGCCTTGCAGCGCTTCTTGTCGTCGGCGAGGTCGCGGCCGACCTTGATCTTGATGTAGTCGAGGCCGTGGGCCATCGCCTCGCGCGTCAGGCGCCGCACCTTGTCGTCGGGATAGCCGAGCCACCCGGCGGACGTGGTGTAGGCCGGGTAGCCGTTCTTTTCCATCTCGGCGATGCGCACGTCCTTGGTCGCGTGGTTGGCGCGCAGGATGGCAAGCGCCTCGTCCGGCGTCAGCGCGTCGGTGATGTAGCGGAAATCGATCAGGCGCACGAATTCCTCGGGCGTCAGGTCGACCACCAGGCGCCACACCGGCTTACCCACCGCCTTGCCCCACAGGTCCCAGATCGCGTTCACCACCGCCGCGGTCGCGAGATGCAGCACGCCCTTCTCCGGCCCAACCCAGCGCAGCTGGCGGAACTCGGTGAGGCCGCGCCAGAACTTGCCCATGTCCTTGGTGATATCGGCGAGATCGCGCCCGATCACCGCAGGTGCCAGCGCTTCCGCCGCCGCCACGCACAGCTCGGTGCCGAGGCCGAGGGTGAAAGTGAGGCCGTGGCCTTCGAGGCCCGGCTGGTCGGTCTTCAGCACCACATAAGCGGCGGAATAGTCCGGATCGGGATTCATCGCATCCGACCCGTCGAGATTGCGCGAGGTCGGAAAGCGGATGTCGCGGACGGTGACGGCCGTGATCTTGGTCATGATGGATCCTCGCAATGAAGTATCCACTATTCCCCGTCATCCCCGCCGACGAATGTCGGCCTTCGCCGACAGTGCTTGGCCTTGGGATTCACGAGTCTGCTTGAGGCAGCGCGTCGTGGCACAAGCAAACTCGTGGATGGCAAGGCCAAGCCTTGCCATGACGGCGAGAGGGGGTGTCCTCCCTCTCTACGCCTGTAGCAGCTTCTGCTGCTGCTCGCCGAGGCGCTCGATGCCGAGGCGCATGGTCTGGCCCGCCTTCAGATAGATCGGGCTCGGCTTCTGGCCCATGCCGACGCCGGGCGGCGTGCCGGTGGAGATCACGTCGCCGGGCTGCAGGCTCATGAAGTGGCTCAGGTACGAGACCAGCTTCGGCACGTTGAAGATCATGGTCTTGGTGCTGCCGTTCTGGTAGCGCTTGCCGTCGACCTCCAGCCACATCGCGAGGTTCTGCGGGTCCGGTACCTCGTCCTTGGTCACCAGCCACGGGCCCGTCGGGCCGAAGGTGTCGCAGCCCTTGCCCTTGTCCCACTGGCCGCCGCGCTCGATCTGGTATTCGCGCTCCGACACGTCGTTCACGACGCAATAGCCGGCGACATAGTCCATCGCGTGATTCTCGGGCACGTATTTGGCGTTCTTGCCGATCACGACGCCGAGCTCGACTTCCCAGTCGGTCTTGACCGAGCCGCGCGGAATCTCGACCTCGTCGTTCGGGCCGATCACCGCGCTGGTCGCTTTCATGAAGATGATCGGCTCCTTCGGGATCGGTGCGCCGGTCTCCGCCGCATGGTCGGCATAGTTGAGGCCGATGCAGACGAACTTGCCGATCTTGCCGACGCAGGGACCGATGCGCAGGTCGCCCGACGCCAGCGGCAGCTCGGCGGGATTGAGCGCGGCCAGCTTCTTCAGGGAATCCGGCAGCAGCGCGGTGCCCGCGATGTCGGGGACATGGGCGCTCAGGTCCCGGATCTTTCCGTCCTTATCCAGGATGCCGGGTTTCTCGCGACCTTTCGGGCCATAGCGCAGTAGTTTCACGTCACTCTCCTGAAGGTACTGAAATTAAGATCAGAGGATGGGGCCTTGCGGCACCGGCGCGTCGGGGTGCAGCAGGCCGCGCCCGCGCAGGTCTTCCCACAGGGCCGCCGGAATCTTGATCCGCGCCCATTGCCAGTGGCTCGCGACTTCGGCGGCATTGCGCGCGCCGGGAATGACCGTCGCCACCACCGGATGCGCGAGCGGGAATTGCAAGGCCGCCGCCGGCAGCGGCACATTGTGATGCGCACAGACTTCGTGCAGCGCGGCCGCGCGCTTGGCGATCTCCGGCGGCACCGCGCCGTAGTTGTAGGTCGCGTCCGGCTGCCCGAGCCGCGCCAGCAGGCCGGAATTGAACGCGCCGCCGGCGATGATGGAGACGTTCCGCTTTCGACAGGCCGGGAACAAGCTATCGAGCGGCCCCTGCTCCAGCAGCGTGTAGCGGCCAGCCAGCAGGAAGCAGTCGAAGTCGCCGGCGTTGAGCGCATCCTCGCACACATCCGCCTCGTTCAGGCCGACGCCGATGGCGCCGACCGTCCCTGCCTCCTTCAGCTTCATCAGCGCCTTGAGCGAGCCGTCCATCGCCTTGCGGAACATCTCCGGCTGCTGCGCGCCGTGCCAGTCCCGGCCGACATCGTGGATCAGCGCGACGTCGATGCGATCGAGTCCGAGGCGCTGCAGAGAATCCTCGAACGTGCGCATGGTCGCGTCATAGGAATAGTCGAACTCGGCGTGGAACGGCATTGGCGACTTGAAATCCGCGACGCTGTCCCGCCCCATGCCGGGGCGGAGCAGGCGCCCGACCTTGGTCGACAGCACGAACTGGTCCCGCGGCTTTTCGCGCAGCGCGTCACCGACCCGCCGCTCGCTGAGGCCATAGCCATAGAGCGGCGCGGTGTCGAAATACCGGCAGCCGCTGTCCCACGCGGTCGTGAGGCTGGCTTGGGCGTCCGCATCGGTCACAACGGCGAACAGGCTGCCGAGCGGTGCGGCGCCGAAGCCGATTTCGGTCACGCGGACTGCGGTTTTTCCCAGATTGCGCAAGAGCATGGACCTCCCTGAAGGGGTCACACACTAATATACGAGTTTTCAGCCCTGCAACGGATTTATCCCTGGATTGTTTCATGACTTGGCGACGCCCGGCGTGTTTTGTCCGAGCATGCCGGCGACGCTGAGGCGCGGGCTGGGGCGAGAGATCGTCCCGCCCGCCTTCCGTCTGTGGGAGCGCTAATGACACTGATGGGACGGTTGAGAGGGTGGCTCGCGCCAGCATTGGCGGCCATTGCGCTTTGCATGGTCGCGCCGCCGGCGATTGCGCAGACCGCCGTCCAGATCCCAAAATCCACACCCAGCGCGGACCAGGCCACGCCGCCGGCCGCGACGCGCGAAGACCTGCAGAACATGCTGGAGACCTTGCGCGACCCAGCCAAGCGCGAGGAGCTGGAGAAGGAGATCGAGACGCTGCTCCATGTCCAGGAGGCGCAGGAGCCGCCCCCTGAGGAGGAAAGCATCGGCGCGAACATGCTGGTTGCGTTTTCGGCCGGCTTCCAGCAATTCGGCCTGTTCATGGAAGAGTTGGCGCGCGACTTCGGCGCGACCGGAAAAATCCTGACATGGCTCGAGACCCAGGGCTCGGACCCGCG
>DATEOK010000448.1:0-4041 GCA_035274225.1 Dongiaceae bacterium | reverse complement strand
GCCATAGAACTTGTTGGTACCGCCGCCATTGTCCTGAAGGACGTCGTTACCCCCACCGCCGATGAGCGTGTCATTGCCCGCGCTGCCCCCCAGAAAATCGTCGCCATCATGACCATCTATGACATCGTTTCCGGCAAGGCCGTCGACGAAGTCGGCTCCAGTCGAGCCATAGAACTTGTCAGCGAAGTTCGATAGCGCGTAGCTTTCGAGGGCGAGATAGGTGTCGCCCTTTGCGGCTCCGGCGTTGTGCGCCGCATTCTGCAGGTTGATGGTGAGACCAGCGGTGGAATACACGAACGTCAGGTGATCATCGCCGTCGCCGCCATCGATCTGGTCGGCCCCGAGATCGCCGAAGATGTAGTCGTGGCCGGTGCCGCCGGAGATTTGATCATTGCCGGCGCCCCCGCTGATTGTGTCATTGTCGGCATTACCCGAAATTACGTCATTGCCATTGTCGCCGTACAAGCGGTCATGCCCCGCATTGCCGAGAAGCGTGTCGGTGCCATCGCTGCCTTTGAACCCGTTGCCCTCGGCATCGCCGAACAGCGTGTCGTTGCCGGCGCCCGTCACGATCCATTCAATGCCGTAGTAATCATCGCCCTTTGCCCAGCCGGTGCTGAGCGACGTACTCGGAAGATTGATGAGCATCGGGATTGTCGGGTCGCCGGCATAGATTACGATGTCCTCACCGATGTCACCGTACATCCGGTCCGCGCCTTCGCCGGCATAGAAGGTGTCATCACCCTCTTCGCCGTCGAGCTCGTCGTCACCGGCATCGCCATAGAGCTTGTCGTTCTCGGTTCCGCCAGCAATGTCGTCGCCCCCGAGTCCGCCATGCAGGATATCGGCCCCGGCTTCACCTGAAATCTCGTCATCGCTGTCGCCGCCATCGATCGTATCGTTGCCGAGCCCGCCGTACAGGAAATCTTCCTCCCCGTAGCCGTAGATGACATCGTTGCCGGCGCCGCCCACAATGTCGTTGTAGCTATCGTCGCCATGCAGCTTGTCATTGAATTTGGAGCCGATGAGATTTTCGATGCTGAAATAGGTGTCGCCCGCCGCCTCGCCGGACTGTGCAACGCCGAGTTTCAGACTGGCAGTGACCCCTGCGGCGGCGCCTTCATAGCTCGCCGTATCCAAACTGACGCCGCTGCCGCCATTGAGCTTGTCCGCGCCGGCGCCACCCGACAGGGTGTCGTAACCGCCGTTTCCGAAGAGGGAGTCGTTGCCGGCACTACCCAATAGCTTGTTGTCGAGCGCATTGCCGGTCAGCGTGTCGGCACGGCCACTGCCGATCAGGTTCTCGATGCTGAAATACTGGTCGCCCGCAGCGTCGCCAGCGTTGTTGGCGGCATTGCCGAGGTCCGCGATCACCCCGGCTTTTGAGCCTGCATAGCTTGCCGTATCGGATTCGGTTCCGCCCTCCAGCCGGTCCGCGCCGGCGCCGCCTTCCAGCACGTCGTCGCTGGCGAGGCCGACCAGCCAGTCGTTGCCGGCTCCACCGGACAGAGTGTTGGCACCGGCACCGCCGATGATCTTGTCCTGGCCGGCTCCGCCGTCCACCTTCTCCGTAATGAGCGCAGCGTCTATGAAATCATCGAACGCCGTGCCGCTGTGAGTCTTGGTCGCGGCCTTGTAGGTCGGCGAAACGGCGGCCAACAGATTGACTATCAGGCTGGCCGACTGCGACACGTTCGCCTTGTCCGTCAGCGTGTAGCTGAAAACATCGATAGCGCCGACACTTGGCGCACCCACTTCGTAGATGTTTGCTGTCGTACGTGTATAGCTGTAGCTGCCATTGGGGTTGATATGCAGGATGCCGTATTGACCGGCGATGTCGACCCCGCCGGCCGCTACGGCCGCTGTGGTCGCTAGGTGGCGAATTTCGCTGACCACCGTCGGCGCGACGCCGAGCGTGTCCTTACCGGCGTTGCCGGTCAGCGTGTTGGCGCCGGTGATAACGTTGCCGGTAGCGATGCCATCGATAGTCCGATCGAGATCGTCTTTCGCTGTGAGTGCCACGGTCAGGTTCCTTTGTGTCATGCCGATCAGCGATGAGCGGCGAGGTTGGCTTCTGGTTTCGAGGTGCTAGAACCGATGTCCGCGTCCCATCGGGAGGGCGCGAGAATGCTGGCTGAGCTGCGCTCCCCGCTGCCGGGCGCGCAGGCTGTGGATGATCGCGGTCACGAGATGCTTGGTCGGCGGAACGGGGTCGACCTGAACCATCAGGACCGCCGCCATGATCAGGCTGGCGCCAATGCCGGCGGCGAGGCCGAGTTGCTCGCCTAGCAGCCAGGCGCCGCCGAGTGCCCCGAACACGCTCTCCGCGCTCATGATGATAGCTGCCACGCTGGCCGGCGTGTGCTGCTGCGCCACCGCCTGAAAGACGTAGGCGAGGCCGGTCGAGAAGATGCCGAGAACGAGCAGTTCTGGAGCCGCGCCCTCAAGCGCCGCAAGAGTAACCGGCTCGGTCGCGACGCCGGCCGCGAAGCATAGTGTGCCTGCCAGGATGAACTGCACCAGGGTGATAAGGCCGGGACGCTTGGTCCGCGCGACCAAGCGGCCAAGGACCACGATCCACGCGGAGTAGAAGGCGGCGGAGATGAAGCAGGCCAGATCGCCCCAACTGATCGACGACAGTGCGCCGCCACCAAGCAGGAAGACGCCAAACAAGGTGAGGGCGGACGCCGGCCACAGGATTGCGGCCGGCCGCTCGCGGAACAGCAGCCAGGCCGTGAACGGCGTCATGACAATGGTCGTGGTGATCAGGAAGCTCGCATTCGTGACCGAGGTCCCGGCATAAGCCACCTGTTGCGAACCGATCGCGAGGGCAAACAACACGACGGACAATGCCAGCTGCCGCCGGCTCGACTTGGCAAAATTGGACGATGCCGGACCGTCGCGCAGCATGAGCGGCAAGAGGACCAGCGCGCCGATCAGGCAGCGCAGCCCGACGGTCGTGAGCGGGCCCAGATCCTCGAGCACCGTCTTTTGGGCGACATTCCCTCCGCCCCAGAACAGGGCGGCGAGCAGCAGCAGGAAGTTGGCTTGCAGGCGGGTCATGGCGGTGGCTTTTGCGTGTCCGTTCCAAGTTCCGGATCAGGTCGAGCCGCGGCCCGATCTGGTGCGCTGAAATACCCGCCGACCCGCTTGACGGCCGTCAAAAGCCCCGTGAAAGGCCGTCAAAAATGCGTTAGAAATTGGCCGGGACGGGCTGGCAAAAGGAGATTTGTGCGCGTGTTGCCTGCATCGACGCTGCCACGGCTTGAGCTTTTGGGTGGGTTTCGACTGATTGCGGCGGACGGCCGTGAGATTCCGGTGTCAGGCAAGAAGAATCGCGCGCTCCTGGCGATCCTGGCCCTGGCGCCGGGCTGCAGCGCGTCACGCGAGGCCATCGCAGGCTTGCTATGGAGCGATCGCGGCGAGCAACAGGCGCGCAACAGCCTCAGACAGAACCTGCTCACCCTCAGGAACGATCTGGCGCCGATCGACCCCACCCCGCTCGTTTTTCAGGAAGATCTGGTGAAGCTCGACCCCATGCGCATCTCGATCGACGTGCTTGATTTCTTCAACTGGCGTGCCCATGGCGACCTGGCGACGGCCGCCTCTCTGTTCAAAGGCCCTCTGTTTGCGGGGTTGAGCCTTTCGGACAACGCATTCGAGGAATGGCTGCGCGAGCAGCGCGATACCATCAACGGAAAGGCCATCGCGGTCTTGGAGCAGCTCGCCGGACAGGAAGGTGGCGAGGCGCGGATCGCCAGTGCCAAGCGGCTGGTCGCTCTGGACCCGCTGCGCGAAGCCTCGCATCGATTGCTGATGGCGGCTTATGCCGAGGCCGGAGAGAAAGGCTTGGCACTCAAGCAGTACGAGATCTGCCGCGACTTGCTGAAGCAGGAGCTCGGGATCGCCCCGGCACAGCAGACCGAAGACGAATACAAAGCCATCCTGAACGACCGGAAAGCCGCAGCGGCCCAGCCCCGCGCGCCGCGGCGCGCTACTCTTTCGCGGCCTGCAGTTGCCGTGCTGCCCTTCGCGAATCTC
>DATEOK010000447.1:0-5331 GCA_035274225.1 Dongiaceae bacterium | reverse complement strand
GGCGGAGAAGTTCGGCGCGCAATGCATCACCGTCTCGATCGACGCCAAGCAGGTGGCACCTGGGCACGACTCTGGGCGCTACGAGATCTTCACCCACGGCGGGCGCAATCCCACCGGCATCGACGCGGTGGCGTTCGCGCGCCAGGTGGCAGAGCTCGGCGCCGGCGAGCTGCTGGTCACCTCGATGGACCGCGACGGCACCAAGCAGGGCTACAACATCCCGCTGACCCGCGCGATCGCCGAGGCGGTGCGGGTACCCGTCATCGCGTCCGGCGGCGTCGGCACGCTGGACCATCTGGTCGAGGGCATCCGCGACGCTCATGCCACGGCGGTGCTCGCCGCCTCGATCTTCCACTTCGGGACGTTCACGATCGGGCAGGCCAAGGCCCATATGGCCAAGGCCGGCCTGCCGATGCGGTTGTGAGCGGCGCACACCTTTCTATAATGGCGTCCGAACAGCGGAACACGGGGGGACGGGACCATGGCTGAGCACGACAACGTTCTGCAGCGCCTTTACGACACCATCGCCGCGCGCAAGACCGCCGACCCCGGCAGCTCCTACACCGCCAAGCTGTTGCACCAGGGCCGCCCGGTGATCGCCAAGAAGATGGGCGAGGAGGCGGTGGAGACCGCCATCGCTGCCGTCGCCAACGACAGCGATGCGGTGGTGTCCGAGAGCGCCGACCTCATCTATCATCTGCTGGTGCTGTGGGTGGATTGCGGCGTCGAGCCGGACGAAGTGTGGAAGAAGCTGGCGGCGCGCGAAGGCACCTCGGGCCTTGCCGAGAAGGCGTCGCGCCCTCTGACTTAAGCAGCACCTGAAGCGCGGGAGGCAACCATGAGCTATGACCGGAACAACATCTTCGCCAAGATCCTGCGCGGCGAGATCCCGTGCAACAAGGTGTACGAGGACGAGCACGTGCTGGCCTTCAAGGACATCCGCCCGCAGGCCAAGGTGCACGCGCTGGTGATCCCCAAGGGCGCCTATGTCTCGGCCCAGGATTTCGGCGAGAAGGCGAGCGAAAAGGAGATCGCGGCCTTCCAGCGCGCGGTGTCAAAGGTGGCGAAGGACCTCGGCGTCGCGGACAGCGGATACCGCCTGATCGCCAACAGCGGCGCGCACGGCCATCAGGAAGTGCCGCACTACCACGTGCACATCCTCGGCGGCCAGCCGATCGGCAAGATGGTGAACCTGCCGTAGCTCTGGAGCTAAAATACCTGACAGCTTACGCAGTCCTCAGGCCAACCTGGAGTGTTTGACCTGACGCCGGGCATCTGCGGCCAGAGCGCGGCGACGAACAGCACGCAGGCGGCGATGCACGCTGCCGCACGCACATGATTCCATGTCACCCACTCCCGCAGATAGACGCGCCACACCATGGCGTCGCTCGCCTTATCCACCGCCGCCAGTGCGCGGTTCAGCGGCTGGCTGCGCTCGAGCGTAGCCAGAACAGCGCCCAGCAGGTAGACGGCGCCGGCGGTCAGCGCGAGATACTCGCGCCAGGCGGTCGGCGGATCGTCCAGCAGCCGCGCGATCGCCGCGACGGCCACCAGCCCGCACACCAAGCCGGTCCCGAACAGCAGCCATTTGAACACCGGCTTCGCCACCCATGTGTTGATCGCGTTCATGGCCCGGATGCCATCGGCCGGCGGCAGGTCCTGAAGGCCGCGCATCACCAGTGTCGAGAATGCAAAGAACACTCCGCCCGCGATCCCGCAGCCAAGAATCGCGAGCACGACGGTCGCTATGATCGTGTTGTGCAACATGCAACCCCCCAATCCAGTATCCGCTCCCCCGGCATGGGGAAGGGGGACTAGAGGCTGTCGCAGTTCAAGCACGTTCGGTTCACAAGAAACCCCTGTATTACGAACCGCGAGGATGCATGTCGCGGCCAGAAAGAGCGCGCCTGTCACGGGCGCGCTCAGAGCAACCAGGGCCTCGATGGCGATGGTGACGGCGATGAGCATGCGGCTCCCCTTGGCCGATTGTGCCGTGTAGTCTGGCGCGATGTGGCCGAGCAATCCACGATCAGTCAGGCATGGCTGACATGCCAAGAGGCGTTGAACCGGTTGGCGCTGCCCCGCGACCAAGACGGCTGGGGCAGCCTAGTTTGTTTCTGCGTCCGGGCTGAGGCGGCAGATCATGTCAAAGCAATGAATGGGCGCCGACTCATAAGTGAAGAACATCAGGGCCACGATGTAGAGGGTCATCGCGGCGAAGCAGGCGACGGTGCGGACGTGGTTCCAGCGCGTCCAGTCGCGCAGATAATTGTTCCAGATCGCCTCGCCCAGGGCGTCGGCCTGGGCGATGCGCATCAGGGCGTTGTTGAGCGGGACGTTGCCGCGCATGGTGACCAGGATCGAGCCCAGCAGATAGATCGCGCCGGCCAGGACAGCGCACGTGCTGCTGGTGTCGTGCCAGGGTAGCAACGCGCCGACGATGGTTGCGAGCGAGAGCAGGCCGGTGCCCATGAAGGTGCCGAGGAACAGCCGGTTGAGCACCGTCACGTTGATCGCCTGCATGGCGTGGATGCCCTCGGCCGGCGCGATCCGCGCGAGGGCCGGCATCACGAAGTTGGAGAAGGCGAAGAACACGCCGCCGATCGCGCCGCTGCCCAACGCGCACAGAACAAGCAGCACGGTCATCAGCGTGTTCATGTCACCATGTCCCGCTGCATTCGCTCATGGATTACGGCGCGAGAAGGATTCGGCGTAGGCGCCGTCGCGGATGCCGATCATGGGATCGTCGGACGGCTCGATGCCGTCCGTCACCTGGCCGGGCAGGAACAGCAGCGCCTTCTGTGCTTCGGCGCTGTCCGCGACCGCCTTGTCGATGGTGAGGGTGCCGAGGTCAACCACCGCGCGGTCGGCGGGCCAGGGCTTGGCGGGATCAACAACATCGTCTTCGGGCGCGGCGAGCTGCGCCTTCAGGTGGAACGTGACCGGACCCTGCTTGAGGCGCTCAGGCAGTTCCGCCGCAAGGAAATCCGGCGCCCGTTTTGCTGCGTCGTCGGGCGCAAGGTGCACCGTCTTCTCCGGCAGCATCTGGTAGCGCACCGCCTGGCGCGCGCCGGCGGCGTTCTCGAACACGAACGCGTTGATGCCGAAATATTCCTGATTGGCGTAGCTGTCGGGCGTGGCGGTGCTGGCGCCGGCGGCCGCCACGTTCGGGTGGCTGGCGACGAATTGCTCGACCTTGGTGGGCTTGGGCGCATCGGGCGGGCTGTCGGCGATCGCCGTCAGCAGCTCCAGGAACTCTTCGCTGGTCGAGACCGGGAAGAATTTGAGCGCGTTCAGCACCATGTCGGTCTCGCTGCCGTCCGGCAGCCGGTACTTGATCGCCATGCCCTGCGGGATCGCCAGCGGCGAGCCGTCGGGCACCTCGGGCAAGCCGGTCGCGTCGGAGAAGCGCACGGTCACCGGGATCGGCTGGCCGCCGAACAGCGGGGCCTTGCTCAGCTTGGCCGCGTCCGGTGTCGCGGTGAAGCTGCCTTCGACGACGATGCCCTTGGCGTGATTGGCGCGGAAGCCGTCATGCTTGCCGAACACCTTGTTCATCACGTCGACCAGCCGGGTCTCGACCGGCACGTCGTCGGCGTGGAGCTGCGTCGGCACAGCGAGAGCGAAGGCCGCCAGCGCGGCCAGGAGCGAGCGTTTGGTCATGATGTGTTTCCGCCATGAATGCGATCAGCCAGCCGGACGACCGTAGCATCCGGATCACGCGACCGCAATTTGCCGGCTAGGCGTGCGACAATGCGTGACGTCGCTACCGCGACAGGGCGATCAAGTCGGCGCGCAAAGCGTCGGCCGAGCGCTTGAGCTGGCGCTCGAGCGCGGCGTGGTGGCGTTTCCAGATGGGAGTCGCCTCGGCCAGCAGCGCACGGCCGTCGGCGGTCAGTGCCAGGCGGCGGCTGCGGCCGTCATGCTCGTCCACCCTGATCCTGACAAGTCCGCGCCGCTCCAGCGGCTTGAGATTGGCGGTCAAGGTGGTGCGGTCCATGGCCAGCAGGTCGGCGACGCTGCCCAGGACCGGCGGCTCCGGCCGGTTGAGGCTCATCAGCAGCGAGAACTGTCCCTGGGTGATGCCGAGCGGACGGAACACGTCGTCGAACCGGCGCGCCACCACGCGCGCGGCGCGTTGCAAGTGCAGGCACAGACACGTGTCACGCACCTGCAACGTGGTTTCGTACGGCACCAGACGACGGTTTGACATGCGGCCATTATGTTGATATCAACCTAATCAAGTCAAGCCGGAATAACCGGCTTTGTGGCGCGGTTGTCGAGATGTCTGCATACAACTCAGCGCCTCCTGACAAAGACAGCTGGAGGAAGCGACGATGGCGTATGTCGATGGTTTTCTGTTGACGGTTCCGGCACGCAAGCTCGCGGTCTATCGCCGCATCTCGGCCAGGGCCGGCAAGGTATGGAAGGAGCACGGCGCGCTCGAATACCGCGAATGCGTCGGCGACGACGTGAACGTGAAATGGGGCCTGCCGTTTCCCAAGCGCACGAAGGCGAAAAGGGGCGAGGTCGTGGTGTTCTCGTGGATCGTCTACAAGTCGCGCGCCCATCGTGACAGAATCCTGCCGAAGATCATGCAGGATAAGCGGCTGAAGATGGACCCCAAGGACATGCCGTTCGACATGAAGCGCATGTCCTATGGCGGGTTCAAAGTGATCGTCGATCTGTAACAGTTCAGTCATCGAGATCGGGAGTTTCGACCATGCAAACGATCGTTCCTTACCTGACCGTCAAGGGCGCGAGCGAGGCGAGCGCGTTCTATCAGAGAGCGTTCGATGCCAAGGAGAATGCCCGCCATCCCGCCGAGGACGGCAAAAGGTTCATGCATATCGCCCTGCAGGTTCACGGCGGAGATGTGTTCCTGTGCGACGAGTTCCCGGAACATGGCGGCGCACCGGCGCCGACCAAGGAACGGCCCGCGCCGGTGCAGCTCACCATCCAGCTCAAGGCGCCGAAGGAAGTCGACGCCATCTATGCGCAGGCGGTGAAGGCCGGCGCGACCGGGGTCAGCGAGCCGGCCGACATGTTCTGGGGCGCCCGCTTCGCCCAGCTGCGCGATCCGTTCGGCCATCTCTGGATGCTGAACGCGCAGAAGTAGGGGAGGTAGGCGCCTTACCAATTTTCCCTTCTCCCCTTGCGGGAGAAGGATGCGTAGCCTTAGCGAACGAAGTGAGCTTAGGCGAAGCTGGATGAGGAGTGGCGCAGCGATAGCTGCGCGCGCTCGCAAGAGCGCCATGTTGTAACAGCGCTCGCGCGCTGCGCGCCTGTTCGGCGCGGCCCCCTCACCCAACTGCGCCTAAGCTCGCTGGC
>DATEOK010000446.1:0-32950 GCA_035274225.1 Dongiaceae bacterium | reverse complement strand
CGAGCGCGCAGCGGCGGCATCGAGCGCGGCAGCCAGCGGCATGAGCACGTCGGGGTCGGAGAGATCGACGCCCGCGGAGTTCTTGCGCTCCGCGCCGTAGAGATCGCGCGGCATCGGGATGCGCGGATGCGGGATCTGCGGCAGCTTGCGCACGCGCACGATCGGATCGGCGACGATCTCGTCCAGCGGCGCCTTCTCGTCGACGATGCGGTTGACGAAGGAGGTGTTGGCGCCGTTCTCGAGCAGGCGACGCACCAGATAGGCCAGCAAGTCCTCGTGGCTGCCGACCGGCGCATAGACGCGGCAGGGAATGCCCATGGCCTCGGCCGGCGTCACCTCATTGTAGAGCGCCTCGCCCATGCCGTGCAGGCGCTGGAACTCCAGCTTGTCGCGCGCGGGCGCTTCGCCGCCGGCCATCTCGATGATGGCGGCGAGGCTGTGCGCGTTGTGGGTAGCGAATTGCGGATAGAACGCGCTGCCGTCCGACAGCAGACGCCGCGCGCAGGCAAGATAGGAGACATCGGTCGTCGCCTTGCGCGTGAAGACCGGATAGCCGGCGAGGCCACGCTCCTGGCTGACCTTGATCTCGCTGTCCCAGTAGGCGCCCTTGACCAGGCGCACCATCAGGCGGCGGCGATGCTTGCGCGCGAGATCGGCCAGCCAGTCGACCAGCGGCAGGCAGCGCTTCTGGTAGGCCTGGATCGCGAGGCCCAATCCATCCCAGCCCTTGAGGGACGGGTGGCCTGACACCGCCTCGATCACATCCAGCGAGACGTCGAGGCGATCCGCCTCTTCCGCGTCGATCGTGAAGCCAATGTCGACGGCCTTCGCGGCTTTCGCGAGCTCGACCAGGCGCGGCACCATCTCGTCCAGCGTGCGCTTGCGCTGCGCCATCTCGTAGCGCGGGTGGAGGGCGGACAGCTTCACCGAGATGCCGGGGCTCTTGACCGGACCGCGACCGGCGGCGGCGCGGCCGATCGAGGCGATCGCAGCCTCGTAGGCGTCGAAATAGCGGTCGGCATCGCGCGCGGTGCGGGCGGCCTCCCCCAGCATGTCGTAGGAGTAGCGGTAGCCCTTGCGCTCCATGCCCTCGGCGCGCTCGAGCGCCTCGTCGATATTGCGGCCCATGACGAACTGACGGCCGAGGATCTTCATGGCCTGGGTCACGGCCTGGCGGATCACCGGTTCGCCAGAGCGGGTGACCAGGCGTTTCAGCACGCCCTTGAGGTCGCTGCTGGTGGAATCCATCTGCATGATGCGGCCGGTCAGCATCAGCGCCCAGGTCGAGGCGTTGACGAACATGGAATCGCTCTCGCCCAGGTGCGCACTGAAATCGGCGTCGCGCAGCTTGTCCTTGATCAGCATGTTCGCCGTCTCGGAATCCGGGATGCGCAGCAGCGCCTCGGCCAGGCACATCAGCACTACGCCCTCCTTGCTGGAGAGCTCGTAGGCGTGCATGAAGGCGTCGATGCCGCCCTGCCCCACCCGGTTCTCGCGCACCTTGCGCACCAGCTGCCGGGCGCGGGTGGCGATGCGGTCCTGCAGGTCCGCCGGCAGCTCGGCCTGCGCCAGCAGGGTCTGCACCACGCCGGTCTCGTCGGCGCGATAGTGGGCGCGCAGGCGGGCGCGCAACGGATCGGGTTGCGGGAGCGGCTCGGTGAAGATCATGACAGAACCTTGCACAAGGATCGGCGAGACTGGCCTGGAAAGTCGGGCCGGAGCATAGTCTGATTCCGGCGGGTTGGAAGCAGGAACGCGTGCCATGAGCTTTTTTCCAGGATTCGAGCAGCGGCGGGTCAAGGTCGATGACATCGCTTTCAACGTCCGGATCGGCGGCAGCGGCAGCCCGCTCCTTCTGCTGCACGGGTATCCGCAGACGCATGTGACCTGGCACAAGGTCGCGCCCGAGCTGGCGCGGCACTTCACCGTGGTCTGTCCCGACCTGAAGGGCTACGGCGACAGCGACGCACCGTCGCCGACGGCGGATTCCGGCAACTATTCCAAGCGCGCTATGGGTCAGGAGATGCTGGCGCTGATGGCAGCGCTCGGGCACCGCCGGTTCGCGGTGGTGGGCCACGACCGCGGCGCGCGCATCGCCTACCGGCTGGCGCTGGATCATCCGGAGGTGGTCGCCAAGCTGGTGGTGCTCGATATCCTGCCGACCTCGGACTACTGGGACCTCGCCGACCACACCTTTGCGGTGAATACGTTTCACTGGGGCTTCCTGGCGCGCGACGGCGGCTTGCCCGAGCGGCTGATCGGCAAGGACCCGGCGTTCTTCCAGGACTACCTGATGCGACTCTGGGCGGGAGAGTACGGCGCGCTCGATCCAGAGGCGCTCAAGGAATACCGCCGCTGCTTCGCCAAGCCGGAGAACATTGCCGCCAGCTGCGCCGACTACCGCGCCGGCTACGGCATCGACGACCAACTGGACCGCGCCGACCGCGCGGCAGGGAAGAAGATTGCCTGCCCTGTCCTGGTACTGTCGGGCGACCAGTATCTTTCGACCGGCGAGAACCAGGCCGTCGACATCTGGAAGCGCTGGGCTACCGATGTGCGCGGCAGCGTGATCCAGAGTGGGCACTTCGTCGCCGAGGAAAAGCCGCGAGAAGTCCTGGCGGCGCTCTTGCCGTTCTTGCAGCAGTAGAATCGACCGGAGGCTCGCCATGGCCGAAGTCCTGTTGTTCCACCATGCGCAGGGACTGACTCCCGGCGTGCGTGCATTCGCCGACAGCCTGCGGGGGGCAGGGCACACGGTGCATACGCCGGACCTGTTCGACGGACGCACGTTCGGGAGCATCGACGAGGGTCTCGCCTATATCGGTGAGATCGGATTCGACGAGATGCGGGAACGCGGGGTCCAGGTTGCTGACGCATTGCCAGCCGCACTCGTCTACGCCGGAATGTCGTTCGGCGTGCTGCCGGCGCAGAAGCTTGCGCAGACGCGGCCCGGAGCCTGCGGCGCCCTGCTGTTCTACTCTTGCCTGCCGATCAGCGGCGAGTGGGCCTTCGGACCCTGGCCGGATGGCGTCCCGGTCCAGATCCACGGCATGGACAACGATCCGTTCTTCGTCGGCGAGGGCGACATCCACGCCGCCCGCGAGATCGTGGAGAAGGCCGAGGACGCGGAGCTGTTCCTGTATCCCGGCGACCAGCACTACTTCGCCGACAGCTCGCTGCCGTCGTACGACGCGACTGCGGCCGCGCTCCTCACCAGACGCGTACTTGAGTTCCTGGATCGAGTCTGATGGCTGCGGCAGCTAGACCGCCCTCACCTCTGCCAGGAAGCTGCCGACCAGCGAGCGCAACTGCTCGCTCTCGCGCTTCAGTCCGTCGGCGGTCGAGCGCACCTCGCCGGCGGAATCCTTGGTGTCGTTCGCGGTCTGCTTGACGCCGGCCATGTTGCTGGACACCTCGTGCGTGCCGATCGCCGCTTCCTGGATCGAGCGCGCAATTTCGTGCGTGGCTTCGGTCTGTTGCTGCACCGCCTCTGAGATGCTGGCGGCGATGTCGTTGACGCGGCCGATGGTCTGCGTGATCGCCTGGATCGCATCGGCCGCCGATTGCGTCGCCGACTGCACGGCGCCGATCTGGCTCTGGATCTCCTCGGTCGCCTTGGCGGTCTGGGAAGCGAGGTTCTTCACTTCGCCCGCCACCACGGCGAAGCCCTTGCCGGCATCGCCCGCGCGCGCCGCTTCGATCGTGGCGTTGAGCGCGAGGAGATTGGTCTGTGCCGCGATGTCGTTGATCAGGCGCACGACCTCGCCGATGCGGTCGGCCGACTGCACCAAGCCCTTGACCATGTCGCTGGCATTCGAGCCTTCGGTGGCTGCGGCACGCGCGATGTCGGCGGACTCCTGTGCCCTGCGCGTCATCTCGGTGAAGGATGCGGACAGTTCCTCAGCGGAGCTCGCCACCGTCTGAACGTTGGCCGAAGCCTCTTCGGTCGCCGTCGTCATGGTCACGACCTGGTGGTTGGATTTGTCGGCGACGTCGGTCAAACGATGCGCCGACTTCTCCATCTGGCCCGCCGCACCCGCCAGCCGCTGCAGCGCACCCTTGACGCTGTCGTCGAACGAACGCGTCAACGCATCCATCCGCTCGAAGCGCTTCTGGCGCTCCTGCTGCTGTGCCGTCTCGCGCTCGCGGGCCGTCCTGGCTTCGATGGCGTTGGTGCGGAAGACATCGACTGCCTTCGCCATCTGGCCGACCTCGTCGCGCCGCTGAGCGGACGGAATGACGACGTCGAGCACGCCCTCGGACAGCGACTTCATCACGGCGGTCATGCGCGCGATCGGGCGCACGACACCGAGCGCCATGAACAGGACGCCGCCCAAGACCACCATCAGCACGATTCCGGAAACCGACCAGACGACACTCATGAACAGGGTCTCTTCCCGCGCAGCGGCGGCTTCACTCTCCGCATTGAACCGGTTGGAGTCCGCCACGATCTCGTCGATCACCGCCCGATGCTTGCCGTAAGCCTCGGTGACCTTGGCGTAGGATGCGGCGGCGGCATTCATGTCGCCGCGGCTGATCGCCGGCAGCAGCGTGCCCTCCACCTCGTCCCAGAACTCTGCCGCCTCCTGATGCGCTGGACCGGTCAGCTTCGCGACGATCGCGGCGTCATAGGTGCGATCCTTGGTCCAATAGTCGTGGCGCGCGTCATAGTCCTTGCGGAGCTGCGCGAGCCGTTCGGTGCGCGCGCCAAGCGACTTCGGGTCGTTCAGCGCCAGCGTCGCCTCGAGGTAGGGCTCGATGATGTATTCCGGCGGCGGCAGGATGTCGGCGATCAGGTCCTTGCCGAGAACGATGCGGGTATAGACGGGCCCGCCGACCTTCAGCTCGTTGATTGCCATCAGGGCGGTCCAGATCACGGCGACGAAGCCGATGCCCACGAGGACACCGAACAGATTGACGGCCTTGGCGATCGTCAGACGCATGGTCATTGGAGTGTTTCCCCCAGCTGGGCGAATTAACCCGATGAGGGAATGAGTAAATGGCTTCGCGTGAATAATTCATAAATACTGAATATATACGGAAGGATATTGATATTGTATGATTTTTTCGATCCTAAACACGTTCAATACAGATTATGCTCCTATGATGCGCGGAATATCCAGGCAAACCGCAAGCTCGGCTTGAGGGAATTCCTTTAGCCCGAACGGTGTGGCACGGCACCCGTCGCGAGCGCCATGCCATGTGTGCCCAAAATTTTTTGGAGGCGAGGAATTATCCCGCCAGCTTTGCCTTGAGACGCTCGTTCAACAGCGCCGGGTTGGCCTTGCCGCCGGTCGCCTTCATCACCTGACCGACGAAGAAGCCGAGCAGCTTGTCCTTGCCGCCGCGGTATTCGGCGACCTTGTCGGCGTTCTTGGCCATGATGTCGTCGATCGCGACGTCGATCGCGCCGGTGTCGGTCACCTGGCGCAGCCCCTTCTCCTCGACGATCTGCCTCGCCGGCTTGCCGCTCTCGAACATCTCGGCGAACACGTCCTTGGCGATGCGGCCGGAGATCGTGTTGTCGGCGATCAGGTCGATCAGGCCGCCCAGCGCATCGGCGCTGACCGGGGATTCGGCAACGTCCTTGCCAGCCTTGTTGAGCAGGCCGGCGAGGTCGCCCATCACCCAGTTGGCGGCGAGCTTGGGATCGCGGCCCTTGGCGACTGTCTCGAAGAAGGCGCCGGTTTCCTTCTCGCTGACCAGCACGCCGGCGTCATAGTCGCTGAGGCCGTAATCCTTGGTGAAGCGCGCGCGCTTCTCGTCCGGCAGCTCCGGCAGGGTCGCCTTGATCTCGCTCACCCACTTGGGGTCGAGCACCAGCGGCAACAGGTCGGGGTCGGGGAAGTAGCGGTAATCGTGCGCGTGCTCCTTGGAGCGCATCGAACGCGTCTCGCCCTTGTTCGGGTCGTAGAGCCGCGTCTCCTGCTTGATGATGCCGCCGTCCTCGATGATCTCGATCTGGCGCCGCGCCTCGTGCTCGATCGCCTGCTGGACGTAGCGGATCGAGTTGACGTTCTTGATCTCGCAGCGCGTACCGAGTTCGGCACCCGGCTTGCGCACGGAGACGTTGACGTCGCAGCGCATGGAGCCTTCCTCCATGTTGCCGTCGCAGGTGCCGAGGTAGCGCAGGATCGAGCGCAGCTTCTTCAAATACGCCGCCGCCTCTTCCGACGAGCGCATGTCCGGCTCCGACACGATCTCCATCAGCGCAATGCCTGAGCGGTTGAGATCGATGTAGCTCTTGGTCGGATGCTGGTCGTGCAGGCTCTTGCCGGCGTCCTGCTCCAGGTGCAGGCGCGTGATGCCGACATGGCGCTTCACGCCCTCCGGCATGTCGAGCGTGATGGTGCCCTTGCCGACGATCGGCTGGGTGTACTGCGAGATCTGATAGCCGGCCGGCAGATCGGCGTAGAAATAGTTCTTCCGGTCGAACACCGACTTCAAGTTGATCTCCGCCTTGAGGCCGAGACCGGTGCGCACCGCCTGCTCCACGCAGAGTTTGTTGATCACCGGCAGCATGCCGGGGAACGCGGCGTCGACCAGGCTGACCTGCGTGTTCGGCTCGGCGCCGAACGCGGTGGCGGCGCCGGAGAACAGCTTGGCCTCGGAAACCACCTGGGCATGCACCTCGAGCCCGAGGATGATCTCCCACCTGCCGGTGCGGCCTTCGATCAGATTTTTTTCGTCTGCCATGATCAGTATCCTGCCGGCTTGGCGGTGAAGTTGGCGCTGCTTTCGATCACGCCGCCGACGCGGAACAGGGTCTCCTCGTCAAAGGCGCGGCCGATCAGCTGCAGACCGAGGGGCAGGCCCTGGCTGTCGAGGCCACCGGGCACCGAGATGCCGGGCAGACCGACCAGGTTCGCCGTCACGGTGAAGACGTCGTTCAGATACATCTGGATCGGATCGTCTGTGCCCTCGCCCTCCGCGAACGCGGCCGACGGAGTCGATGGCGTCAGGATCACGTCGACATCCTTGAAGGCGCGGTCGAAGTCGCGCGCGATCAGGGTGCGCAGGCGCTGCGCCTTCAGGTAGTACGCATCGTAGTAGCCGGCGGAGAGTACATAGGTGCCGATCATGATGCGGCGGCGCACTTCCTTGCCGAAGCCGTCGGCGCGCGTCTTCTCGTACATGTCGTCCAGGCTCTCGCCCGGCACGCGCAAGCCGAAGCGCACGCCATCATAGCGCGCGAGGTTGGAGGACGCCTCGGCGGGCGCGATGATGTAGTAGGTCGGCAGCGCGTACTTGGTGTGCGGCAGGGAGACTTCCTTGATCTCCGCGCCCTGCTTCTTCAGCCACTCCGCGCCTTCGTGCCACAGTTTTTCGATCTCCGGCGACATGCCGTCGAGGCGGTATTCCTTCGGGATGCCGACGCGCAGGCCGCGCACGTCGCCGGTCAGCGCCTTGGTGTAGTCGGGCACCGGCAGGTCGACCGAGGTCGAATCCTTCGGATCGTAGCTCGCCATTGCGCCCAGCATCAGCGCGCAATCCTTGACGCTGCGTGCCATCGGGCCGGCCTGATCGAGGGACGAGGCGAAGGCGACGATGCCCCAGCGCGAGCAGCGGCCATAGGTCGGCTTGATGCCGACGGTGCCGGTGAAGGCGGCCGGCTGGCGGATCGAGCCGCCGGTGTCGGTCGCCGTCGCGCCGAGCGCCATGCGCGCGGCCACAGACGAGGCCGACCCGCCAGAAGAGCCGCCCGGCACCAAGCGCTTGTTGTCGCCCTTTCGACGCCATGGATTGCCGACGCCGCCGAAATGCGAGGTGAGGTTGCTGGAGCCCATGGCGAACTCGTCCATGTTCACTTTGCCCAGCATCACGGCGCCCGCCTTCCACAGGTTCGCGGTCACGGTCGACTCATACGGCGGCTTGAAGCCCTTGAGGATCTTCGAGCCCGCGGTGGTCTGCACGCCGTCGGTGCAGAACAGGTCCTTGATCGCGAGCGAGATGCCTTCGAGCGTACCGACCTGGCCCTTGGCGCGACGCTCGTCCGACGCCTTCGCCATGGCGAGCGCCTTGTCCGGCGTCTCGACCACGTAGGCGTTGAGGTCGCGATGCCTTTCCATCGCCTTCAGGTGGGCGTGCGCCAGCTCAACCGCGGAGAACTCCTTCTTCGCGAGGCCGTCGAGCGCGCCGGCGATGGTGAGGTTGTTCAGTTCGGCGCTCATTCGACCACCTTCGGCACGGTGAAAAAGCCATGCGCGGCATCGGGCGCGTTGGCCAAGATCTTGTCGGGGTAGCCGCCGTCGGTGATCTTGTCCTCACGCTGCGGCAGGTTGCGGTGCAGAACTCCCGACATCGGCTCGACGCCCGTGGTGTCGACCTCGTTCAGTTGCTCGATCCAGGTCATGATCCCGGAGAGCTCCGTGGCGAGCGCCGCCAGTTCCGCCTCCGGCACCTTGATGCGGGCCAGCATGGCGATATGGGCAACGGTCTTGCTGTCTAACGACATGGGATTCCAGCTATTTCGGGGTTGACCTGGCCCTGGCCAAAAGCGGCCCGGCAAGGCGGCCGCGACCCTATCATTGGGTCATAAGCTGCGCAACCAGTGGCTGGGCAAAGGCCTGCAAGGGCTCGACCAGCACGTAGAGCCCGAAGCCTATGATGGCGGCGGCCGATCCCCGGTTGATCCACAGCATGGTGGTCGGGCTGATCCGGTGCCGGATCAAGCCGATGACGAAGGCCAGCGCCACCCACCAGACCGCCGAGCCGGCGAAGACGCCGAGCAGCAGCGCGGGGATCTCGGTGAGCGGGAATCCACGCAGGCCCGACACGCCGGCGAACAATCCGGCGAAGGACAGGATGGTCATCGGATTGGTGAGCGTGAGACCCAGGGTCATGAGGAAATCGGCAGTGAGGCTCTTCGGCACCTCCTGCTCCTCCCCCCCGATGACCGGCTGCTTGCGCGCGAG
This sequence comes from Dongiaceae bacterium, assembly GCA_035274225.1. Lineage (GTDB taxonomy): Bacteria > Pseudomonadota > Alphaproteobacteria > Dongiales > Dongiaceae > Dongia_A. Next base: position 24,035 of record DATEOK010000446.1, on the reverse strand, counting down.
ATAGATGCCGAAGCCGATCAGCACCAGGCCGCCCACCAGCTTGAGCCAGGCTTCACCGGAGGAGAGCGCCGCGCCGACAAAGCTGATGCCGTAGGCGCCGATCGCGGCATAGATCGTGTCCGCCACCGCCACACCCATGCCGGCGGCAATGCCCGCGATGCGGCCGCGCTCCAGCGTGGTGCGGATGCACAGCATGGCGATCGGCCCGATCGCCGCGGCGACCAGGAAGCCGATGGCGCCGCCCTGCGCCAGCACCCACGTCTGCGTCACCAGCAGCTCAAGCATGCGCGGCGCCGGACAGGGAGGCTGGCAAGATGTGGGTCTCCTTCATGGTCGAGAGGGCGATCAGCGTGTGCGTTCGGACGACCCCGGGGAGCGGCTTTAGCCGATCCATCAGGAACTGTTCAAGATGCGCAGTGTCGCGCAGACGAAGCTTGAGCAGGTAAGAGAAATCGCCGGTCAGATGATGGCACTCCAGCACGTCCGGCGCCGTTTTCATGGCGTCACGGAATCGCCCCTCCCCCTGCGGCTCATTGACTGCGACCAGGACGAAGGCGAGCAGGCCGAGGCCCACGGCGGTTGGATCGATCTCGGCGGTCATGCGGCGGATCACCCCCTCCGCCCTGAGGCGCTTCAGCCGGTCATTGACCGCCGAGGGCGACAGCCCGGCAGCGGCGCCGATCTCGGCATACGTCTGGGTGCCATCTGCCTGCAATCGATCCAAGATGATCCGGTCTGTAGCATCCATTGCCGCAATCCATTCTGCTTTTTACCATATTCTCCGTATTTTATTCGGCAAACACAAAAGCGTCAAGGCGGTTGCCGGGAGCATACCGGGACGACACAATCGCCCACCCAACATCGGCAACGGAACCATGATGCGCGCGAGCAAATTTGGCATTGGCCTTTGGGCGGCTCTCCTGGGCTGGATCTGGCTCGGACAGGCCGTGGCGGCCGACATCCAGGCGCCCTGGGAGTCGCTGCCGGCTGACGCCAAGCTGGTGACCGACCCGGCCGCACTGGCCGCCCTGCTGACGGATCACACGGCCCGCGGCGTCTACTTGCCCGACGGCACCCGTTGGCGCGAATTCAGCGCCGCCGACGGGCGCACGATCTGGGAGCTGGATGGTTGCCTCCACCCCGGCACCTGGCGCATCAGCGGCAGCACGGTCTGCTATGCCTATCCGAGCTGGGACAACGGGCGGCCGGCATGTTTCGTGGTCTACCAGTCCGCCCATCTGACGCATTTCGTCTGGTTGGATCCCGACACCAACAGCCAGTGGCTGACCAGCAACGCGGACGCGCTCGACCAGGGGAATCCCGATCAACTGCCGCTCGATGGCGCGCCGACCTGTGGCGACCCTGCGGTGTGAGGACTGTGACACCGATGATCCTGACATCGCCACAATCCGCCGATAGAATTGTTTGAAACCGTTCACAGCTTCCGAGACATCATGACCACCGCGCTTCATCGACCTCTCAGACTGGCGCTGGCATTCTGGTTCGGCGCACTTGGCCTCTCGCCGGCGCTGTCTTTGGCCGACAGCACCGAGGGTCCGGAAGGCACAGTGGAGACGCCGGCCGATATCGCACCCGACGCCGTCGCGATCATGGACCCGGGCGAGATCAAGAAGACGCTCGACGACCTCACCATCTACGGCCGCTATGTGGATGGCGAGAACTGGATCGAGTATCACATGCCGGACGGTCGGACCGCTTATTGGGAAAAGGGCTGCACTTACCCCGGCAAGTGGTGGATGGAGCACGGGCAGGTCTGCTACGCCTATCCCAACTACCATGACAACGCTGCCAACTGCTTCGTGCTGTACCGCCGGCCGAGCGGCGAGATCCAGTTCGTCGCGATCGCCGATGCCGGCTTCGCTTACCTCGCCTCGTTCAGCCTGAAGACCGCGGTCGGCAACGACGCCGCGCTGCCGATCGGCTCGCTCAGCCCATGCGTCGGGGCGTAGCGGAGGCTTCACCCGCCATCGCAATCCAATACTCGGTCATGGTCGTGCCAATGACGGCAAGAGGGAGCGTCGGTGCTGCGTAAGTGCGGCCAGCAGCGCTACGGCATATACGCCAGCAGGCCGCCGACGATGCCGCCGATGGCAAGGGCGATGGCGCAGAAGGCGAGCACCTTCATCATGTCGACCGGCGTCGCATTGCGGTCGAATTCCTCGATGTCCTCGCGCACCGAGCTGTAGGCGAAGGCGATCTTCTCGCGGATCGCCGAGGGCGAAGCGCCCGGCTCGATCTTCACCGTGGTCGAGGTGAAGCCGAGCTCCTCGCGGCCGACGCCGAACTTGCCGGCGACTTCGCGCAGGTTGGCTTCGATCTGCTGGGTCGACTGCTCCAGGCCGTTCAGCATGCTGAACTCGCCCGGCGCGGTCTTGGCGGCGCTGCCTTCCTTCGACAGGTCGAGGATCGCGGCCTCGAGCTCGGCTTCCATCAGGTCGATGTTCTTGCCCTGGAGCTGGCTGCGCTTGCGCCGGTCGCGCAACGCGGCGATGGCGATCACGGTCAGGTCCATGGTGGAATCGGATTCGGACGCCGCCATCTCGATCAGGCGCAGCATGCGCGCGTCGTCGGCGAAGGTCGACGGCATCTTGGCGTCTTTGATGGCCGCCGCCGACATGCCCGGACCCGCAGCGGCGAACATCATCCAATAGGTCTCGAGCTGGTTGCCGGGCTCCGCCTGCATCACGTACGAGCGGATGCCGAAGGCCGGCGTCTTCAGGTTCACGACACAGCGCGGCGCCGCGATCACCGGGCGCAGTTTCTTGAAGAAGCCCTGGAAATGCTCGACGTCGCCGTCGTTGACGAAGTTGATGATGGACTGGCCGGTCAGGCCCTTGCCGTCCTGGCCGAGATGCAGGTTCGCCTGGCCGCGCACCTCGAGTATGCGTCCCACACCATCTACCAGGACGGAAACGTCCCAAACCTGCGTCATGCGAACCCCAGCCACGAATGGAACGGGAATTGTCGCGGCAGATGGTTAATCCAGCCTTAACATTCGGCCGCGGAATCGCCCGGAAATCAGGCTAATTTGGCCGCTTCCATGCGGAATATAGGCGCCCAAGGGGCGCGGCGATCCGCCGGACAACGCCTTTGGCGGCCTTCCTCTTTGCCTTGGCCGCCTTGGCCTTGAACTTTTCGGCCCGAGCCGTCTCATAGGCCGCGCGGTGCGCGGCGGCCTTGGCCCGCGCCGTCTCGCCGGCAGCGCGACGTTCCGCAGCCATCACCTTGGCTTGCGCCTGAATTGTTTCGTCGACGAGATGCAACTCGTAGCTCAGTTCCAGGACGCGCGAGCCTTCTGACGCACGCTGCAGGATCTCCGGCAGGTCGAAGAAAGCCAATGGCTGGCATTCGCAAGTCGTCGCCAGCACGCTCATGCTCTTGTCGAGGTCGATGCCCTTTGGCCCGCCTTCTTTCGGATTGTGGCGCCCCGCTTGGTAGGTCGATTGCGCCATGACCCGGATCGATGCCAGAGGGTTGTGCAGGCCCTGCCAATTGCCGTCCTTGCTCGCGTAGACGTGGATGTAGGGGGCGCCTGCATCCGCCAGCAGGATATGCCGGCCGTCCGCGGTGAAACGCACGCCATGAGGATAGGTGACGGAGCGCAGGATGCCGTCCGGATCCGAGCCCTCGTGCAAGAACGGCTCGTTCCTGTACAACATGACGTTGTGAGCATCGTGATTGCTGATGGCGATCCAGCGCTGGTCGCTGCTGATGCAGACGCCGTCGGGTATACCCAGCCACTTCCGCAGCAGAATAGAGCAGCCTGCCGCCGCGCCATCTTGGCCGCCACTCAGGACGTGCTTGGTGACGGTGTTGCCACCGCTATTGCAGATAAGGAGTTCATGGGGCGCCTGGGATGGCCTGAGGACGGCGACCGACCCGGGAGAGATCAGCGACGGGATTTCGTCGGCGCGCAGGATCTGAACCGGCAACATCTCGCAAATTGGATCGGCGACGTTGCTCGCAGGCAGCTTCAAGATCGGAACATCGCCACCCCGGCTGACAATGGCAATGGTGTCATCGTCAATGAAATCCAGGCCATGCGGATAGTTCAGGAACGGCGAAGTGCACCTGGTCACGCGGCTCAGAGTCACCTGTGGCTTGCCGCCGGCGCTTCCGATCTCAATGTCGAACACCGCGACTGCGTTCTGGCGAAAAGCAGCAATGGCAAGTCGCCGGTTGTTGGGAGAGAATCGGACATCCTCAGTCCGTCCAAGAGACGCAATGACGTCCCGCACCTCGTCCGAGGCCCTGTAATCGATCTCCATGCCGCCGCTGCTCTTCTGGTCCTGGGAAGCGCGCCCCGACCCCGATACTAGAATGATTCTGCAGCGTTTCCAATCACTCCACGGTCACGCTCTTGGCAAGATTGCGCGGCTGGTCGACATCGGTGCCCTTGGCCACGGCAGCGTGATAGGCGAGCAGCTGCACCGGGATGGCGTAGAGAATCGGCGACACGAAGGGGTCGACCTTGGGCAGCTCGACCGCGGCCATCGCCTCCGCGCCAAGGCGGCGGATGCCCTCGGCATCAGAGAAGAACACCACGCGGCCGCCGCGCGCCCGCACTTCCTGCAGGTTGGAGGCGGTCTTCTCGAACAGATCGTCGCTCGGCGCCACCACGATCACCGCGACAGTCTCATCGATCAGGGCAATCGGGCCGTGCTTCATTTCGCCGGCGGCGTAGCCCTCGGCGTGGATGTAGGAAATCTCCTTCAGCTTCAGCGCCCCTTCCATCGCAATCGGATAGGAGGCGCCGCGGCCGAGAAACAGGACATCGCGTGCCTCCGCCACCTTGAGCGCGATGGCCTTCAGGGTCGCGTCGTGGTTCAGCACCTCGGCGGCGCGCGCCGGCACTTCCAGGAGTGCTGCCGATAGTTCCGCTTCGCGCTTGGCATCGATGGCGCCGCGGGCGCGGGCGGTCGCGATGGCGAAGGCGGCCAGCACCACCAGGGCGGTCGTAAATGCCTTGGTTGAGGCGACACCGATTTCCGGTCCAGCCAGCGTATGCAGCACGACATCGGCTTCGCGGGCCATCGTGCTTTCCGCTGAATTGAGCACGGCAATGATCTTATGGCCCTCGGCCTTGGCGTAGCGCAACGCGGCCAGCGTGTCCGCCGTCTCGCCCGACTGCGAGATGACCAGCGTCGCACCATCTGGATCGAGCGGCGCCTCGCGATAGCGGAACTCCGACGCGACATCGATCTCCACCGGCAGGCGCGCGATCTTTTCCAGCCAGTATTTCGCGACATAGCCGGCCAGGTACGCGGTGCCGCAAGCGACGATGGTGAGGCGTGAGAGCTTCGCCAAGTCGACCGGCAGTTTCGGCAGCTCGATCCTGCGCGCCAGCGGATTGACGAAAGCCTGCAGCGTGTCGCCGATCACGGTCGGCTGCTCGGCGATCTCCTTCATCATGAAGTGGCGGTGGTTGCCCTTGCCGATCAGGGCGCCGGAGAGCGCGGTCCGGCGCACCTCGCGGTTTACACGCTTGTCGCCGTTGTAGATGGTGGCGCTGTCGCGCGTCAGCATCGCCCAATCGTTTTCCTCGAGATAGCAGATGCGGTTGGTGTAGGGCGCCAGCGCCATGGCGTCGGAGCCGAGGAACATCTCGCCCTCGCCATAGCCGACCGCGAGCGGCGAGCCGCGGCGTGCTCCAGCCATGAGGTCCGGCCGCTCGGCGAACACGATGGCGAGAGAGAAGGCGCCCTGCAGCCTGGACATGGTGATGGCCATCGCCTGCTCCGGCGTCTTGCCCTTGGACAAGAGGTCGGTCAACAGGTGCGCTACCGTTTCGGTATCGGTCTCGGTGGTGAATTTGTGACCGGCCTTGCCGAGATCGTCGCGCAGCTCCTGGAAATTCTCGATGATGCCGTTATGCACCACCGCGACCTTGTCGGTGGCGTGCGGATGAGCGTTGTTCTCGTTCGGACGACCGTGGGTCGCCCACCGCGTATGGCCGATGCCGGTCACGCCGCTGAGCGGCTGCTTCGCCAGCAAGGTCTCGAGATTGGTGATCTTGCCTTCGGCGCGGCGGCGATCGATCCGGCCATCCACCAGGGTCGCGATGCCGGTCGAGTCATAGCCGCGATATTCCAGCCGCTTCAGCCCGTCGAGCAGCGAGGTGGCGACGTCGCGCTTGCCGAGGATTCCGATGATGCCGCACATGTGGGTTCAGTCTTTCTTCTTGGACTTCTGCTTGGCGCGGAACTTGGTCGCCCAGCCTGGCTTGTCGACCTGCTGGGCGCGCGCGACGGCAAGAGCGTCGGGCGGCACGTCGCGGGTGATGACCGAGCCGGCGGCGACATAGGCGCCCTCGCCCACCGTCACCGGCGACACCAGCACGGAGTCCGATCCGATGAACGCGCCAGCGCCGACGGTGCTGCGCGTCTTGTTCACGCCATCGTAGTTGCACACGATCGTGCCGGCGCCGATGTTCGCCTTCGGCCCGATGGTGGCATCGCCCAGGTAGCTGACGTGGTTGGCCTTTGCGCCGACGCCGAGCTCGGTGCCCTTGAGCTCAATGAAGTTGCCGACATGGGCGCCAGCGCCGATGGTCGAGCGCGGGCGGATGCGCGCGAACGGCCCGACCGTCGCGCCCTGCTCGATCGTCGCGCCCTCGATGTGGCAGAAGGCGCGGATCTCCACCTCGTCGCCGATCTCGACACCGAGGCCGAACTGGACGTTGGGGCCGATCACCACGTCACGCCCGACCTTGGTGTCGGCCGCGAAGAACACGCTGGCGGGATCGGTGAGGGTCGCGCCGTTCTCCATCGCGGCGAGCCGCCGGCGCGCCTGGAACATCGCCTCCGCCGCCGCCAGCTCGGTGCGGCTGTTGACACCCAGCAGCTCTTCGTGCGGCGCCTCGACCACGGCGCAGCGGCGGCCATCCTTGCGCGCATGTTCCACAAGATCGGTCAGGTAGTACTCGCCCTTGGCGTTCTTGTTGTCGAGACGGTCGATCAGGCGCCACACCACCGAGCCGTCGATGGCTATGACGCCGGAATTGGCGAGGCTGATGGCGCGCTCCGCTTCGTTGGCGTCTTTGTGCTCGACGATTCGATCGAGGGTACCGTCGGCGCCGAGCACGAGGCGGCCATAGCCGGTCGGGTCTGCGGGACGCATGCCGAGCACCACGATCGCCGGGCTGTCCGCCGCCGTGCGACGCTCGAACATGCGCTTGAGGGTCGCGGTCGCGACGAAGGGCGTGTCGCCGTAGACGACCAGGACGTCGCCAGTGAAGTCCTTCAGCGCATTGCGTGCGCTGCCGACGGCGTGTCCGGTGCCGAGCTGCTCAGTCTGAAAGGCAACGCCATGAGGCGCGATCTCCTTCTCGACCGTGTCCATGCCCGGCGCGATCACCGCGACGATGCGCGCCAGGTGCAGCGGCGCGAGGCAGTCGAGCACATGGCCGATCAAGGTGCGGCCGCCGATCCGGTGCATGACCTTCGGGAGGTTGGATTTCATGCGCGTGCCCTTGCCGGCGGCAAGGACGATGGCAGCAGCTTTGAGGTCTGGCATGGTCGGCTATGGTCTTCTCAGACTGGATGGCGGACCGTCCGGCCGCCGCGGCGCGAGGCTGATTGCACGTCGGAGCCGGAAAATGCCATATCCCTTGGGGAAGTCCAAGCCATCCTCGGATCTCGGAAAAGTTAGTGGAATCAACATGTTGAAAACGGCGGAATTATGACGCAAAGCCTGCGCCGCACGACCTTGGTGTTCGATCTGGACGGCACCCTGGTGGACAGCGCGCCCGACATCGCGGCGGCCGTCAACGCGCTGTTCGCCGAACTGGAACTGCCGGAGGTCGAACTTGCGCTGATCCGCCGCATGATCGGCGACGGCGCGCCGGTGCTGCTGGAGCGCGCCCTGCGCCATGTCGGCGCCCCGCACAAGGCCACCGATCTGATGCCGCGCTTCAACGTCCACTATGGTGAGAACGCGGCCCGGCTGACCACACTCTATCCGGCGGTGGTGGAGACGCTGACGCATCTGCGTGGCCTCGGCTGCCGGCTCGGCGTGTGCACCAACAAGCCGATCGGGCCGACGCATGCGGTGCTGGCGGCGCTCGGCCTCGGCCCGCTGATGGAAGCAGTGGTCGGTGGCGACTCGCTGCCGCAGCGCAAGCCGGCACCGGAGCCTCTGCTCGACGTCATCCAGGCGCTGGACGGCACACCTGAGAGCGCAGTGCTGATCGGCGACAGCGCAGTCGACCTGGCATGCGCCGAGGCGGCAGGCGTTCCGGCGATCATCATCCCATCGGGCTATGGCATGGTCGAGCCGAAGGCGACCATCATCGCCGCCGGCTTCGCCGCGCTGCCGGGCGTCATCGCACGGCTCTAGAGTGCTCGGCATCCACTTCGGCGGAATTGCTCTCGCTAGGCCGCCAGATTGCGCGTGCGCAGCTTCTGCGCGAGATCGGCGCCGAGCAGCCGGTGCATGACGGCGGCGATCTGGCTGTCGATCACCAGCAGTGTCCTCAGCCTCTGCTGCTCGATCTTCATCACGCGGGTCGGCTGAGTCGCGATGACGGTTGCGGAGGCCGTGCCGCCAGTCAGGAACGCCATCTCGCCGATGAAGGAGCCGGGGCCCATCCTGGCAACGGTCTGATCGCCGACGTCGACCGACACTTGGCCAGCCGCAATCAACATCAGGGCGGGCACCGGCGCGCCTTCGATCGTGAGCTGTTCGCCGACCGGCGCCTTGTGCCACGATGCGCTGTTGAGCAGCATGCCGATCTGCGCGTCGTCCAGGCCGTCGAACAGAGTACGCAGCAAGTCTCGATCGTCGCTGGCCAGACGCAGCCGCATACGCTCGCGCGTGAGCCGTAGCAGGTGGAACAGGTTGATCGCGATGAAAATCGCATCCCAGCCGATGCCGGTGTAGAGCGCGCCGCCGCTGACCAGCACGAAATACGCGATCTCGAAGTACAGGCCGATGACCGCGGTGACGCGCAGCCAATAGATGTTCGTCAGCCAGTACGAGACGGCGATGATCAGATAAGAGACGTGCCCCGCCGCGTCGCCCCACGGCAGGATAAGCCAATAATCCCATGAGCCCGCTTCTGCCATCGGCGCCTCCACGCGCAACGATGGGAACAGTAGAGTCTACGAGCTTACGGATCGCCTACAAGCGGTTGTGCTGATCGATCGGAATATCAGCCCCGATAACATATCATTGGGTGACTTTGACCAGCTCCAGGGTCATGTCCCCGAACGCGCTGCGCGCCAGGATGCGCACCGGGACGGTCGCGAACCCGGCAATGGCCGGCGCCATCCACAGCTTGGCCGATTGCGGATAGAGGTTGGCGTTGAGCGCGCTTTGCTGGAAGCCGGCGACCAGCTGCGGCGTCGCGGTGCATTCGGTGGCCGAGCCCGCATAGTAGGAGGTCGGCATCTCCACGAGGTCGGCGTAGCCGCCCTGCGCCAGGGTCAGATCGTAGCGCCGCGCGCCGTCGAACAACTGGTACTGGCCGTTGCAGCTTCCGGTGCGGGCGAACAGGCTTGCCACCGCGACCACTAGGCTGGCGGGATCCATGGTGCCGTTGGCGTAGCCTTGTTCTTTCGCCATCTGGGCTTGACGGGTGAGCGGCACGGCCTCGATCCCGACCGCGCCGTTGGGCGCGTAGGTGAGGATCACGGATTCCTGCCGGCTGAAGCTCCGCATGGTCGATTGGTACTGCGACGGGTTCGCCTTCCCATCCTTCAGCGCGCCGTTCGCCTGCAGCGTCTGGGTGAAGGGATAGAGCAGCGCCAGATTGCCGAGCGTGGCGATGTCCGCCGAGATGAAATAGGCCCCGTCGCCGGGCTTGGCGCCCGCCGGCACGGTGATGCTGGCCTCAAGGCTCAGGACCGGCGCGCCGGCCAGGTAACCGACATAGCTGAGCTGCGCCTGATTGGCGGTTGCGGCGGCTGGTGCCAGGCCAGCCAGCAAGCCCATGACCGTCAACCCCGCCGCCCGGTACCAAAGCTTCGCCGTCATCGCCTAAGCTCCTGATTCACGGCGCTTCTCCGCATGCGCCCTGCGGTCCTGGCAGATGGCGATTGAGGCCGGCGTCTGTCAAGACGCGGCACTTCACGATCCCATGACGGCAACATTAAGGCGGGCGGGCAGCCCGGTTGACAGCGCCGGGGCTGGCCAGTAAACAACCGCCTGTCTTGACCGGACCTTGAGCCTGAAATTCACGGCTCTGTTCTATGGCCGGGTGCGTAGCTCAGCGGGAGAGCACTACCTTCACACGGTAGGGGTCACAGGTTCAATCCCTGTCGCACCCACCATTCGACTCTGCTCGGCAACCCGCGGAAATCCGCCACGTTTCGGCCCTTCAAGCGTGCCGCAAGGCGAACGTCGAAATGTCGGTTGAGAGCGGAGCAGCATGCGAACGGGCGCGAAAAAAGGCGTGAAAACCTCGTGCCGACAAGATCGCTCACGGTCCATCTCGAGTTACAAAATCGCAAGCCATTCTTCACCGTTCGATGGGCGCCACGGCGCAGGCGGCCCTTGCGCGCGGCGCCTACACCGTGCTTGGCGCACCGAATGTCGTGCGCGGCGGCAGCCATGCCGCTCGCCTCGGCGGCCGCAAGGCAGCTGCCGAACAGCTCTGCAGCGTGCTCACCACGATTACCCGGCCGATCGGTCCGGTCCATCAGCCTCAGCACACGCTCGGCGCTCGGGCCGCTATGCCGATGGAGTCCGCTTCGGTCTCGATAGGCCCTGATTGACCTCCGGTGGCACGCGTTTGTCTGCGAGGTGCCAAGAACCGTCATCCGGCCAACAAGCGACAGCTCGCCGCCCTCAACCGATACGAAGCCGATCATCGGCCAAAGGCATAGCCCTGCATGAAACGCGGGTTGGCCGCGGCCTTGAGCAGGGGGCCGTCTTTGGCGGCAGCAGTCACGCGGCCGAGCATCCAATCATCAACCACCTCCACGTCGTGACCGCGACGGCGCAACTCGGCGACAGTCTCCTGTGGCACACGGCCCTCGACCAGCATCTGGCCGGGCCGGGCCTCGCGCGGATAGAACGAGCTCGGAAAATGCGTCGTGTGGAACTCCGGCGCGTCGATCGCCTCCTGCAGATTGAGGCCGAAATGGACATGCCGCAGGAAGACGTTGAGCGACCATTGGTCCTGCTGATCGCCGCCGGGCGTTCCGAACGCCATGTAGGGTTCGCCCTGGCGCAGCGCCAATGATGGAGTGAGGGTGGTGCGGGGCCGCTTGCCCGGCGCCAGGCTGGCCGGCATCCCCTCCTCTAGCCAGAACATCTGGGCGCGGGTGGATAACGGAAAGCCGAGTTCGGGAATTGCCGGCGAGCTTTGCAGCCAGCCGCCGCTCGGCGTTGCAGACACCATGTTGCCCCAACGATCGATCACGTCGAGATGGCACGTGTCGCCACGGGTAGCGCCACTTGGCGCGAGCGGCAGGTCGCGCAGGTCCAAGGTTGGCTCGCCCAGTCCATGGGCACCGGCGTGCGCGACATCCTCGTCGCGGCCGGTTGCAAGCCGAATCACCGGCGCCGCGCCGTAGCCGTCGATGCGGCCGGGCCGTATTTCGCGTGAAGCGCTCTCGCCGACCAGGCGGCGGCGACCTTCGTTATATTCGTCTGACAACAGCCGATCGACGGGTACACGCACGAACGCTGGATCGCCGTAAAACGCCTCGCGGTCGGCGAAGGCCAGCTTGGCGCACTCGACAACAGTGTGGATGAAGTCCGGATCCTGCGGCGACAGCACGGACAGGTCGAAGCCTTTCAAGAGGGCGAGTTGCTGGAGCGCCACCGGTCCCTGGCCCCACGGGCCGGTCTTACAGAGCGTATATCCCCGATAGTCGTAGGTGCATGGTGGCTCCACGGTCGCCGCCCAGCGATCCAGGTCGTCGGCCGTCATCAAGCCGCGATGCCGCGCGCCGCTGGTATCCATCGCCTCGGTCTGGCGGCAGAAGCGATCGATCGCTTCCGCGACGAAGCCCCGATACCACGCGTTGCGCGCCGCCTCGATCCTGGCGTCCCGGTCGCGCGCTGTTTCCGCCTCGCGCAACAGCCGTTTGTAGGTCTGCGCCAGGACTGGGCTCCGAAACAGCGTGCCGACCACCGGCACGCCACCATGCAGCCACAGGTTCGCGGAGTTCTGCCACTCGGTCTCGAACAGCGCGCGCACTTCATTGAGCGCACTGTTGATGTTCGGCAGGATCGGGAATCCGTTCTCCGCATAGCCAATGGCGGGCGTGAGAACGTCCGCCAGATCCATCGTGCCATGGTCACGCAGCATCAGCATCCAGGCATCGAAGGCGCCGGGCACGACTGCCGCGAGCAGGCCGGTCCCTGGCACAAGATCGAGGCCGAGCGAGCGATAGGCCTCGATCGTCGCCGCACCGGGCGCGACACCCTGCCCGCAGATCACCTCCACCCGCTTGGTCCGAGCGCTATGGAGAATGATCGGGACCTCGCCGGCCGGTCCGTTGAGATGGGGCTCGACCACCTGCAGCGCGAATCCGGTGGCAACCGCTGCATCGAACGCATTGCCGCCTTTCTCCAGAGTCGCCATGCCGGCGGCGGTTGCCAGCCAGTGCGTCGAGGCGACGACGCCGAACGTACCTAGGATCTCCGGACGGGTGGTGAAGTTAAGCATAGGCTACCATTGCGCTTCGATGGTGAAAATCACTAGGCCGCCTCCTTCGCCTCGCGCACGTCGAGGAAATCGCGGAGTGCGTCGCCAATGAAATTGATGGAAAGGACCGTTAGCATGATCGCCACGCCCGGATAGATCCCGAGGCCCCAGTCGCGTGTGATAAAACTGCGCGCATCGGCGAGGATGAGCCCCCAGGTCGGCGTGGTCGCCTCGACGCCGAGGCCGAGGAACGAAAGGCCCGCCTCGGCGAGAATGGCATAGGACACGCTGACCGTTGCCTGCACGATGATCGGCGCCATCGCGTTCGGCAGGATGTGCCGCCACATGATCCGAAAATGCGAGACGCCGACCGTGCGCGCCGCCGCGACGTACTGCTCTTCCTTGATCGACAGGACCATGCCGCGTGCGATCCTTGCGAAATCATCGAGGAAGGCCAGCGAGATTGCAACGATCAGGTTGAGCAGGCCGGTGCCGAACACCGCCACCAGATAGACCGCGATGATGAAGTTGGGAAACGCCCACTGCAGGTCGATGTAGCGCATGATCAAGTGATCGAGCCAGCCACCAAAATACCCGGAGAGCACGCCAAGCGTGACGCCGACGACGAGTGCGATGGCGACGGTCGCAATTCCGACGAACATCGAGACCTGGGTTCCGACGATGATGCGGCTTAACAGGTCGCGGCCAAGATCGTCGGTGCCAAGCGGATGCGTCCAGCTTGACGGCGCCATCATGTCGAACGCCATCGCGTTGGGATCGTAGGGCGCGATCCAAGGTCCGAAGATTGCCGCAATCGCAAACAGGCCAAGGACAATGACCCCGAAAAGCGCCTTGCGATCACGTAACAGGACACCGCGCAGCTTTACCCAGCCCCTCTGCCGCCGGGGCGCGGTTTCAAGCGTGTCCAGGATGGCTTGCTGGCTCATGAGTCATACCGGATGCGCGGATCGATCACGGTGTAGAGCAGATCGACCAACAGATTGCTGAGCACGAAGATCGCGGAGACGACGAGGACGGCGCCCTGAACCATCGGATAGTCGCGGTTCAAGATGCTCTGGATCAGCAACCGGCCAAGCCCCTTGATCGCGAACACGTTCTCGACCACGACCGCACCGGCCATCAGCAATGCGAACGCGATGCCGACGACCGTGATGACGGGGATGAGGGCATTCGGGAACGCATGCCGCAGAATAAGGGCGGACTTGGTCAGGCCCTTGGCGCGCGCCACGCGGATATAGTCCGTCTGCAGCACCTCGAGCATGCCGGACCGGATGTTGCGCGCGATGATCGCCGAGAAGGTCGTGCCGACCGCGATCGCCGGCAGGATCAGGTGCGACAACCAGGGCCAGAGTCCGTCCGACAGCGGCGCATAGCCGATTGCCGGCAGCCATTTGAGCCCGGCGGCGAATACGATGATGAGCAGGATGCCCAGCCAGAACTCGGGCATGCTGAGGCCCAGGAACGCTCCGAATGACACCACATTGTCGATCATGCTGTTGCGGCGCGTTGCCGCGATCAGACCGGCGGGCACGGCAATCAGCAGCGCAATGATGAACCCGAGGCTGGCCAACGACAACGTGCGCGGCAAAGCTTCGGCGATTGCCTGCGACACCGGGATATTGCTGCCATAGATCGAGTTGCCAAAATCGCCCTGGAACAGCAGCCAGAACCACTTGACATATTGCACGTAGACCGGTGCATCGAGACCGAGCTTGTGCCGCAGCGCCTCGACCGCAGCCGCGTCGCCGGCATCGAACAACATCGCCCCGATCGGATCGCCGGGCACGATCCGCAGCATGAAGAAGACCAAAGTCGCCACCGCCCACAAGACGATGATCGTACCGATGGTCCGGCGTATCAGGTAGCGCGTCATCAATGCCTCATGATCGCGAGGGCGAGCGGCGGGCGATCCGCCGCTCGCCTCTCTCCGTCAGCTCACGGTCACCCGGTCGAGATCGACCAGGCCCGGAATGCGACTCTCCTTCGGGAACGACACGTTCTTGTGGTGCACCAGGATGTCGGGCTGGTGGAACAGGAACGCGCTGGCCACCTTATCCGATGTGATCTTGTTCGCCTTCATCACCAGCTCGCGGCGCTTGTCGACATCGGCCGTCGCGCTCTGGTCGGAGATCAGCTGGTCGACCTCCTTGTCCGAGAAAAAACCGAACGAATACTTGGCCTGGTCGCGCTTGCGGCCGTTGAATTTGGACGTGGTCTGCATCCAGTCGACCAGCGCATCGTCCGGATCGTAGTCGCCGCCGCTGCCCAGCCGCACCAGGTCCCAGTTCATGCTGTCGAAGTCCTCGATCAGGACGGGGAAATCCTTGGTCTCGATCTCGGCGTCGATATTGAGATTCTGCTTCAGCTGGTTGGCGACAACCTGGGTCTCGCGGCGGTTGGCCGGCGTCGTCAGCAGCCGCAGCTTGGGAAAGCCCTCGCCGCCCGGATAGCCGGCATCGGCCAGCAATTGCCTGGCCTTCTCCAGATCGAAGGTCTGCGCGCTGGTCTGGGCCAGGCCGGGATCGAAATAGTGCCCCTGCGCCGGATTGACCGTACCGAAGCCGGGCGTGCCACGGCCGAACTGCGCCTGCTTGATGTACGCATCGCGGTCGATCGCCTTGGCAATCGCCAGCCTTGCCTTGAAGCCTTTCTCGCTCATGAGCTGATCCAGCGGCTTGTTGAAGTCGGTCACTTTCATGTGCTCATGCCATGGGTTGATCCACAGCGCCTGGAAGGTCGGACCAGGCGTTTCGTCGACCACCAGGTCCGGATTCGACGCGAACCGGTCGATCAACTCGGGCGCGATCGGATTGCCGCCAATGAGCTGGATGTCGCCCGCCTCGATCGCGGCGGCGAGCGGCTCCGCATCGATGATGGGCTGGATGACGACCTTGTCGAGCTTCGGGCGCTCCTTGTCGTAGTAATCCGGGTTGCGCTCGAGGGTCACGGTCTGGCCGAGTTGATGCGCGGTCACCTTGAACGGGCCGGTGCCCACCGGCATCAGTCCGTAGTCGGACTCGCCCATCTTTTCCAACGCGCCGCGGCTGACGATGGTCATGGCGCGCCCGCTGGACCGTTCGAGCACCTTCGGCAGAAATGAGGCTTGCGGCGCCTTCAGCTTGAAGTGGACGGTGTAGTCATCGACCTTCTCCACCCCGGCGACGTTGGCAAGCACCGCCGAGTGGATCGATTTCTGCGGATCGCTCGATCGCTGATAGGTGAACACGACATCGTCAGCCGTGAACTTGTCGCCATTGTGGAAAGTGACGCCCTCGCGAAGCTTGAAGGTATATTCCGTGCCGTCGTCCGACACCTTCCAGCTTTCGGCCAGGTCGCCCTGCGCAATCAGATCGGCGCTGATGTGCGTCAGCCCGGACAAGACGTTCGAAGAGATCTGGAACTGCAGGACCTGGTTGATCTGCGCTGGGTCGAGCGTCGTGATCTCGCCGACACCGGCCCAGCCGCAGGTCAAGGTGCCGCCGGCCTTGGCTTGCGCCCGCGCCGGGTGCGCTGCGCCGATCACGTGGCCGGCCGTCAGCATGCCTGCGGCGGCCAGAAGCCGGAGCACCGTACGGCGCTCCAGGCGCGATCCGGACAGCGCCGTCGTGCTCAGCCCGAACAGCGGATCGCGCGGATCGAAATCGTAGGCATCGGCAAGCTCGGCGCGGACGCGCGCCTGCCCAACATCGCTCAGATTCTTTCGCTTCGTCGTCATCACTGCCTCCTCGTCTACATGCTCTCTGGGTATCCCGGCATCACATTGCGCCCGTCCTGACCGACGGGCACGACCGGGTTGATCGCGTCCGGCCCGACTTTGGGGCAGGCAATGTAGTGGCCTTCGCCGACGTCCCGCAGCGCGGGAACGAGCCGGCGGCAACTCTCGTCGGCAAGCGGGCAGCGCGGATGGAACACGCAGCCGCTCGGCGGATTCATCGGGCTCGGAATCTCACCCCGAATCTCCTGATGAGCGCGCTGATGCTCGATCACCGGGTCGGGAACAGGCACCGAGGACAGCAGCGCCCGTGTGTAGGGATGACCGGCATCGTCAAACAGAGGATCGCTATCGGCGATCTCGACGATACGGCCGAGATACATCACCGCCACCCGCTGGCAGATGTGCCGCACGACGCTGAGGTCGTGCCCGATGAAGAGGTAGGTGAGGCCGAACTCGTCGCGCAGTTCTTCGAGCAGCCGGACGATCTGCGCCTGGATCGAGACATCCAGGGCGGAGACCGCCTCATCGCACACAATGAAGTCCGGCCTGAGCGCGAGCGCGCGCGCGATTCCAACCCGCTGGCGCTGGCCGCCGCTCATTTCGTGCGGATATCGGTCAACCGACCGCGCCGGCAGGCCGCAGACCGACAACAGCTCCCGCACGCGCCGCAGGCGCACCGCGCGATCGAGCTCGATGCCGTGCACCAGCAGGGGCTCCCCGACGATCTCCTCCACCGTCATGCGTGGATTGAGCGAGCTGTACGGATCCTGGAACACCGCCTGGACACGGCGGCGGAATGCAAGAGTTTGTCGCGCGTCGAAGCTTGCGATATCCTCACCATCGAAGCGGATCTCGCCGGCGGTCGGCGCATCGAGCTTGAGCAGCAGGCGTCCGATCGTGGTTTTCCCGCAACCGGATTCGCCGACCAGCCCGAACGTCTCGCCGCGACGGATCGCGAAGCTGACGCCGTCGACGGCCTTGATCTGGCCGACGACTCGGTCGAACACCAGCCCGCGCTTGACCGGGAAGTGCTTCTTGAGGTCGCGCACCTCGACCAATGCGTCGGCGCCGATCATGCCGGCTCCAATGCACGCAGGCGGTGCAACTCGAAGCAGGCGCTCTCGTGCGTGCCCGCGACCTGTCGCAAGGGCGGCGCGCCCTCCGCGCAATGCGGCATGGCTAGTCGGCAGCGCGGCCGAAAGGTGCAGCCGGACGGCAAGGCAAGCGGATCCGGCGGACTGCCCGAGATCGGCTCGAGCGGTGCATTGCGCGGGCGATCCAGGCGGGGCACGGAATTGAGCAGGCCGACGGTGTACGGATGGCTGGGCACGCGGTAGAGATCCGCCGCGGTGGCGCGTTCGACGATGCGACCTGCGTACATCACGTTTACCCGGTCCGCGTACCGCGCCACCACGCCGAGATTATGCGTGATGATGACCAGCGCCACGTTGAGCCGCCGACACAGATCCTGCATGAGATGAAGGATCTGCGCCTGGATCGTGACGTCGAGGGCGGTGGTCGGCTCGTCGGCGATGATGAGCTCGGGCCTGCAGCTCAGCGCCATTGCGATCATCGCGCGCTGCCGCATGCCGCCGCTCAGATGATGGGGATATTGCCGCAAACGGCGCTCCGCCTCGGCGATGCCGACCAGCTGCAACAACTCGACGGCGCGGGCGTAGGCCGCATTTCGCGTCAAGCCGAGGTGCGTTTGCATGGCCTCCGTCAATTGCCGCCCGATCGATAGAACGGGGTTGAGCGAGGTCATCGGCTCCTGGAACACCATTCCGATGCGATAGCCCCGCACTCGGCGCATCGCTTCATCGTCCAGCTGCAGGAGGTCCTGGCCATCGAGGCGGATCGCGCCCGCCACAATGCGGCCGGGCTCCGAGACCAGACGCAGGATTGCCAGCGCCATGACCGATTTGCCGCTGCCTGACTCCCCGACCACGGCCACGACCTCTCCGCGCCCGACGTCGAAGGACACGTCGTTGACGGCGCGGATGACGCCATCGGGCATCCTGAACTCGACCGACAGGTGGTCGACTTCAAGAAGCGACGGCGCGCTAGTGGAGCGCCGCGCGGCCAAAGCTTCTCCCCGTCCCAGATGAGACATCGGCAGTGGTCATTTTTGCTCTGACCTTTGGGCGGCCTCCCGCGCCGGCGCCCATTGTCTTGAGATCATATTATCATTATCATTATTGTTATTGTGTAGGTAATCTTTCCGGCTGTCAACGCGAGTCATGAACTACGTCGCATCCATCCTCGGCGCCGAGCATTCGCTGCCCGCCAAGCAGAGCAAGAGCAACGCGGTCTATCACTCGGTGAAACGCGCCATCCTGTTGCGCCGGATCGAGCCGGGGCAGGCGTTGCTGGAGCAGCAGATCGCGGCGGCAATGGGCTGCAGCCAGGGACCGGTGCGCGAGGCGCTCTTGCGGCTGGAACAAGACGGACTGGTCACGCGCCGCGGCTATCATGGCACCGTCGTCTCAACCACGTCGCTCGAGGAAGCGGCGCAGATGGCGCGTATTCGCATCTCGCTCGAAACGGAAAGCGCGCGACGCGCGGCCGAATCCTGCTCGGATGCGGACTTCACCCGCTTCGACATGGTGATCGATCAAATCGCCCAGGCCGAGGCCCGGCACGACGGCTATGCCCTGAGCGAGCTCGACCGGGAGTTCCACCTCACCATCTTCCAACGCGCGCGGCTCGCGACGCTCGAGCCGATCCTGACGCGCTGCGCATTGCATGTGCATCGCTACACTTTCGGCAACGGTCCTGTGGGTGTGACGCCGGACAACCGGACCGGACTGCCATCGAGCGCGGATCAGCATCGTACCGTGCGTAACGCGCTCGCGACGCGCGACCCGGAGATCGCAGCGCAAGCCATGCGCGATCATATCGAAACCATCATCGGCTACTGGTCGCCCGAACTGCTCACGCTTGTGCGATCTGAGCAGGCGGCGCAGTAGATCGCACTTGCGGCGACAGGAGGATTGGACACTGGCGAGTACAAGCAGAGATATCCCGGGCGCGGTGACATACCTTTGCGCCGGAGCAATCGCACGAGGTAAATGACGTCGGGTCCGAGTTGACTTCGGAAGCAGACGTACCAAGTCGGCGCCCGGCTTCGATCCTCGCTGATCGACAGGGGGAGCAGTTGGAGAATGCCAACCACTCCCCGCGGATCGCGGCTTACTCGGTCACACCCTTCAGGACGAGATTGAGATATGCCCGTCCATCCGGCCGCGCCTCGTAGGAGAGGCGCTTGGATACGCCGTAGAACGTCGGCTCGGTGAACAGCCAGATCACCGGCGCTTGTTCGGCGACGTAGGCCTGCGCGTCATTGCACATCTTCTCCCATTTGGACTGGTCGAATTCCTGATTGAACGCCTTGAACATCGATTCGAACGTGTCATCGACCCAGCTCATCCGGTTCGAGCCGGAATCCTTCTGCACCAGCAGCAGATCGCCCTGGCAAGTGTAGTCCGGCCCTGACGAGCTGTTCATCAGGTCCCGGTAGCCCGCGCCCTGCTTGGCGCGCATCTGCGAATTGACCGCACTGTCGATGACCCGCAGATCCTTGATTTCGATGCCGATCGCCTTCCAATAGTCCGCCAGCACCTGCGCAATCTCCTTGTCCATGAGATAGGAACCGTCGGTGGTGTCGAAGTTGAGCGACAGACGCTCGCCGTTCTTGGCCCTGACGCCATCCGAACCGGCGACCCAGCCGGCGTCGTCGAGGAGCTTCTTCGCCTTTTCGGGATCATAGGCGAAGGGCTTCAGGTTGGGGTCCTGGTAAGGCGTATTGATCAGGTCGATCGAGCATTTCGCCATCCCGCCGAGCAACGCGGTAGCGATCTCCTCGCAGTTGACGGCGTAGTTCATGGCCTGACGGACCCGCACGTCGGCAAGGGCGGGATGACGACCCTGTTTGATCGCAACGAAGATCCGGCGATAGCTGGGCGCCACGATCACGTTGACGCCCGCGCCCTCAAGGTCCGATTTCAGGTCTGCGGGAACGCCGATCATCAGGTCCGCGGTGCCCGCTTTCAATTCGCTGATGCGTGTCGCTACTTCCGGTACCGCCTTGACGATGACGTCGTCGACCGGCGGCTTGCCCAGACGATACTTATCGAACGCCTTCAGGACCAGGCCTTCACCGGGCTTGTAGGATACGAACTTGTAGCCACCTGCGCCAACCGGCGCGAAGGCGACCTCCTCCGGCGAGTGCTCGGTGTAGTATTTCGGCGGCAGGATCGACAGTTCCGGGTTGACCATGTGCGAGGTAATGATGGGATCCGGCTCCGTCATCACGAGGCGCACAGTCAGGTCATCGATCTTCTCCATATGGTCGTATTTGAGTGCGCCGAGCGCGAAGGTAAGGTCGCCCTGCCCCGCCGCGAACAGCTTCGTGGCGCGGTCAAAGGTGAAGACAACGGCGTCGGCGTTGATCGGCTCCCCATTGTGGAAGACCAGGTTCGGCCGGATTTTGATCTCCCAGTTCAATGGGTCGACCATCTTGATCGATTCCGCCACGGCAGGAACGATCTTCCCCGCGTTGTCGAGACGGAACAACGTTTCGTGGATCGAAAGGATGACGTGAGAGTCGGACTGTGTGAACATCGGATCCAGGCTGACTGGCTCCGCATTGTTCAGGAATATGACGGGCTTGCTCTCGGCGATCGCCGGGACGCTCGCCAACACCCCGATGGCCAGCGCGACCGCCAGCATCGACGTTCGAATCTTGCGCATCGATTTCATTGTCGTTTCCTCCTCCTGGTTTCTTTGTGTTGCACGCCTTCCATACGCATGAATTAAACGATGTTCTTCAGCCGCGGATCGAGATAGTCGCGCAGCCAATCGCCGAGGATGTTGATCGACAAAACGGTCAGCGAGATTGCAACGCCCGCCGGAATGGTCAGCCAGTCGGCGACGCCGATATATTGCCTGCCGTCGGCCAGCATGGTACCCCAGCTCGGCACGCTCGGCGGCACGCCGATGCCGAGAAAGCTGAGCGAGGCTTCCGCCACGATGTTGCTGGCGACCGTGAAGCTGGCGATCACGATCACCGGGCTCCAGACATTCGGCAGGATCTGCTGGAAGATGATGCGCCACTGCCTCTCGCCCGTCGCGCGCGCCGCGAGCACGAACTCGTCGTTCTTGATCGACAGCACCTGGCTGCGGACAATCCGCCCGTATTGGACCCATCCGGTCAACCCGAGCACCAGGATCAGCTTGTCGAGGCCGCTGCCCAGAACAGCCATGATGGTGAGGGCGAGCAGAATGGTCGGAAATGACAGCTGGATATCGCAGATCCGCATGAATACGTCATCCACCCAGCCGCCGAAATAGCCCGACAGCAACCCGACCAGCAGACCGACCGTGCCGGAGATGACAACCGCCGACAGCCCGACGATGAGGGAGACCCGCGCGCCGTAGATGAGCCGGCTAAGCACGTCGCGACCCAGCGAATCCGTGCCCAACCAAAAGGTGATGCCCGCGCTGTTTGCATACGCGGGCGGCTTCAGCCGCTGGATCAGCTTGATGGCGAACGGATCGTTGGGTGCAACCCAAGGCGCCGCCGCGGCCGCAACCAGCACAAGCAGCAAGACGATCACGCCGATCGTCGCGGTTTTGCTCCGGAACAGCCGCGGCAGAATCTGGCTTCTTCGCGCGCGATCGACGAGGAGCTGCGATGCCACCGGTTCGTCAAGCGCGACGCCTGCATCACTCTCAGATGGGCGATCAAGGACCTTCATGCGCCGTGCCGGATACGCGGATCGATCCAGGAATAGGCAAGGTCGACCAGCAGGTTTACCGCCGCAAATATCAGGGCCAGCATGATCACACCGGCCTGGACCACGTAGAAATCCTTAGATCCGATCGCCGAGACGATCTCGCGGCCGACCCCCGGCCAGCCGAAGATCGTCTCCACAATGACCGAGCCCCCGAGCAGGAAACCCAGCTCGAGCCCGATCGCGGTCACGATCGGCAAGAGCGAGTTGCGCAGCACATGCGCATAGACAACGCGGGTTTCGGAGATGCCCTTGGCACGCGCCGTGCGCACGAAATCGCGTTGCATGAAATCGAGCATCGAGGAACGCGTCAGTCGCATATTGCGCGCAATGGGGAAAGCAGCGAGGGCAATCCCGGGCATGATGATATGCTGCCAAGTGCCGCTGCCGGAGATCGGCAGCCACTTGAGATGCACTCCGAAGAACAGAATGAGCAGGATCCCGAGCCAGAAGCTTGGGATTGACTGCCCGGCCAGCGCCAGTACCGTGGCGATGTGATCAACCGGCTTGTGCACCCGGATCGCGGACAGCATCCCGAGCGGAATGGAGACCAGCAGCGACAGGACGAAGGCGAAGGACGCCAGCTTGATCGTGGCCGGCAATTTGTCGGTTATCACCTCATAGGCCGGCTGGTGGCGGATGAAGGAATAGCCGAAATCGCCTTTTAGAGCGTTGCCGACGAAACTGCCGTACTGGATATACCACGGACGGTCGAAGCCCATCTTGACGCGGAATTCCTGGATCTGCTCGACGGTCATGTGATCCGCCGCATCGCGCAGGATGACCTCAGTGGGATCGCCCGTCAGGAACAGCATGCCGAACGCGACCACGCTGACGCCGAAGACGACGATGAGAGACTGGGAGAGACGGCGGATCACATAGCGCATAGCCGCCTCATGCTCCCTGCCCGTGCCGGATTGGCCGGTTCTGCATGGTCAGATGAGATGGCATGCAACCCAATGCCTCGCGGTGATTTCGCGGAATTCAGGTTCGACAGCGCGGCACCGATCCGTCGCAAGGGGGCAGCGCGAGCTAAAGCGGCAGCCGGCCGGCGGGTTGGCCGGACTTGGCAGCTCGCCTTCCAGCAGCATGCGGCGCCTCTGCCGCTCCAGCGGCGGGTCGGGGATCGGAATCGCCGACAGCAGTGCCTTGGTATAGGGATGCAGCGGATTTTCATAGAGCTCGTCGCTCGACGTCAGCTCCATCATCTTGCCCAGATACATCACGCCCACCCGGGTGGAGATGTAGCGCACCATGCTGAGGTCATGCGCGATGAACAGGTAGGTCAGTCCCAATTCCTCGCGCAATTGCTCCAACAGATTGATGATCTGAGCCTGGATCGAGACGTCGAGCGCCGAGATCGGCTCGTCGCAGACGATGAAATCGGGCGCGGTGGCGAGCGCCCGGGCGATGCCGATCCGCTGTCTTTGTCCACCGGAAAACTCGTGCGGATAGCGATCGCGGAAGGATGGATTGAGTCCGACCTTCTGCATCAGTTCCGTGACGTGTCCCTTTTCTTCCCGCTCAGTCCTGGCAAGACCGTGGACGCGCAACGGCCGTGCGATGATCTCGCCGACGCGCATCTGAGGATTGAGCGAAGAGTACGGGTCCTGGAAGATCATCTGCATGTGGCGCCGCGCGCGGCGCACGCCGTCCGGATCTTCCTTGGCGAGGTCGATGCCGCGGAAAGACACCTCCCCTCCGGTCGGTTGGTAGAGATAAAGGATGGCGCGTCCGGCCGTCGTCTTGCCGCAGCCGCTTTCGCCGACCAGCCCCAGGACTTCGCCCTCCTTCACCGAGAACGAAATCCCGTCGACGGCGCGGACGTGCCCAACGGTGCGCGAGAACAGCCCCTTCTTGATCGGGAAATGTTTCTTGAGGTCTG
>DATEOK010000445.1:0-3204 GCA_035274225.1 Dongiaceae bacterium | reverse complement strand
GATGGTGTCGTAGAGGCGCTGGAGAACGTTGTCGTGCTCAGCCATGGTCCCGTCCCCTCGTGTCCCGCTGTCGGGACGCCATTATAGAAAGCTGTGCGCAGCTCACAACCGCATCGGCAGGCCGGCCTTGGCCATATGGGCCTTGGCCTGCCCGATCGTGAATGTCCCGAAGTGGAAGATCGAGGCGGCGAGCACCGCCGTGGCATGAGCGTCGCGGATGCCCTCGACCAGATGGTCGAGCGTGCCGACGCCGCCGGAGGCGATCACCGGCACGCGCACCGCGTCGGCGATCGCGCGGGTCAGCGGGATGTTGTAGCCCTGCTTGGTGCCGTCGCGGTCCATCGAGGTGACCAGCAGCTCGCCGGCGCCGAGCTCCGTCACCTGGCGCGCGAACGCCACCGCGTCGATGCCGGTCGGATTGAGCCCGCCGTGGGTGAAGATCTCGTAACGCTCGGGCGCTACCTGCTTGGCGTCGATCGAGACGGTGATGCATTGCGCGCCGAACTTCTCCGCCGCCTGGCGCACGAACGCCGGCTCCTTCACCGCGGCGGTGTTGATCGAGACCTTGTCCGCGCCCGCCAGCAGCAGCTTGCGGATGTCCTCGACCTTGCGCACGCCTCCGCCGACGGTCAGCGGCATGAAGCAGGCCGACGCGGTCTTCGCCACCACGTCATACAGCGTGTCGCGGTTTTCGGAGGACGCTGTGATGTCGAGGAAGCACAGCTCGTCCGCGCCGGCGGCATCATAGAGCTTCGCCTGCTCCACCGGATCGCCGGCATCCACCAGGTTGACGAAGTTCACGCCCTTGACCGTGCGCCCGTCCTTCACATCGAGGCAGGGAATGACGCGCATCTTCAGCATCAGCGTTCCCCCGCCCCACCAAACAGAAAGGCCCCTTCCCCCCTTGTGGGGGAAGGTTGGGATGGGGGGTGCCGCCGCACGAGCGGGCGGTCAAGAAGACGCAAGGATTCTGAGAGCGTAGTCTCCGCGGTTCGTGCGGCGGCACCCCCCATCCAGCTCCGCCTAAGCTTACTGCGTTCGCTAAGGCTACGCATCCTTCCCCCACAAGGGGGGAAGAGAAGTCCGGGAATGAGAAAGCGTCTCGCCATCACGCCGCCTCTTTCAGCCGCTTCAGCGCCGCGCCCAGATCGAGTCTCCCGTCGTACAGCGCCCGCCCGGAGATCACGCCGATGATGCCGCCACCGTAGCTGCGCGTCGAAGGCGCGATCTTGAGCAGCGCCTCGATGTCCGCCAGCGACGACACGCCGCCCGAGGCGATCACCGGCACCGAGATGCTGCGCGCCAGCTGCGCGGTGCTCTCGACGTTGACGCCTTGCAGCAACCCGTCGCGGTCGATGTCGGTGAAGATGATGACCGCGACCCCGGCATCCTCGAACTTGCGCGCGAGGTCGAATGCGGTGACGTCGCTGGTCTCGGCCCAGCCTTCCACCGCGACCTTGCCGCCCTTGGCATCGATGCCGACCGCGATCTTGCCCGGGAACTTGCGGCACGCCTCCTTCACCAGCGCCGGGTTCTTCAGCGCCGCGGTGCCGAGGATGACGCGCGCGACGCCGCGGGCGAACCAGTCCTCGATGCGCGCGAGGTCGCGGATGCCGCCGCCGAGTTGCACCGGAATCCTGACGCTCTTGAGAATCGTCTCTACCGCCGCCGCATTCACCGGCTTGCCCGCGAACGCGCCGTTGAGGTCGACCAGATGCAGCCACTCCGCACCCACGTCCGCGAAGCGGCGTGCCTGGTCCGCAGGATCGGAATTGAAAACCGTCGCCTGCTGCATGTCGCCTTTCACCAGGCGCACGCACTGCCCGTCCTTGAGGTCTATCGCCGGAAACAGGATCACGCCGAGACCTCGCGGAGATCCTTCCAGAAATACAAACCAGCGACGAACTTGCCATCGACCTTCGCATAGTGCTCGTGCCGCCCGATCTCGTGGTAGCTGAGCGAGCGGTAGAGCGTGATCGCCGCCTCCTGCGTCTCGCGCACGTCGAGGTTCAGCACGCTGAGCCCGATCTTGCGCGCGTGGTTCTCCACCGCCTCCGCGATCATGCGGGCAAGGCCGTGGCCGCGCGCCCACGGCGCCATGAAACTGGTGGTGAGCGTCCCGCTATGCGCCTGCGCCTCGTTGTTCCTGGTTGGCCGCACCAGCTGCGCCGATCCGACGATGACATTATCCAGTCTTCCAACAATGAGCGTGCGTTCCGGCACCAGCAGCACGCCCTTCCAGTAGCTTTCCATGATGTCGCGGCGCGGCGGCGTCAGCCAGCCGAAGCCGCCCCCTGCCTTGATCGCGTCGTCGGCCGCCTGGCACAGGTCGGCAAGGTCGCCGCGTGACAGCGCCGTCACCACCTCGACCTTGGTATCGGCCTTCGGCATCTCGCTCATGTCAAGGAATCCACTTCAAAAAACGCGCCAGCAGGGCAAGCCCGACATGCTGGCTCTTCTCGGGGTGAAACTGTACGCCGATCAAGTTGTCGCGGCCGATGACGGCGGTCACAGGCCCGCCATAATCCACCGTCGCGATCAGGTCCTGCGGCCGGTCGGCAACGAAATGATAGGAGTGCACGAAATAGGCATGGTCGCCGGCCTTGGTGCCGGCCAGCACCGGATGGGTGCGCCGGATTTCCAGGTTGTTCCAGCCCATCTGCGGAATGCGCAGGGCGCGGTCGGCGGGATCCAGCACCACCACCTTGCCCTTGATCCAGTCGAGGCCCTTATGCTCGCCGAACTCGACCCCGACGCTGGCCATCAGTTGCATGCCGACACAGATGCCGAGGAACGGCTTGCCGCCTTTGATCACGGCCTCGTCCAGCGCCTCGACCATTCCATCGAGCGCATCGAGCCCGCGCTTGCAATCCGCGAACGCGCCGACGCCGGGCAGCACAATGCGGTCCGCCTTGCGCACCGCGTCCGGATCGGACGTGACAACGACGTGCGCCGAGCCATTGGCGGCTTCAGCCAATGCCTTCTCGGCGGAGCGGAGATTTCCAGCCCCGTAATCGACGATCGCAACGATCATGGATCGGGTCCGGGCCTAGGTGCGGTGAATGTGACGGTGGCGATGGAGCGAGGCGTGACGCCACGAAAACGCGCGATCAAATTCCCTCCCCCAGGTCTGGGGGAGGGGGTTGGGGTTCGTGTTGTCGAGGGAGGCGCACAGCATCACAGCGACCCTCCCAGCACGCCCTT
>DATEOK010000444.1:0-2048 GCA_035274225.1 Dongiaceae bacterium | reverse complement strand
CCCAGCGATAGCCGGTCGCCCGCCGCGGTTCCGGAACGGCATAGAAGTCGAACGTGGTCGCCGTCATGCCGAGCGGCCGCAGCAGCGCCTCCACGATGTAGTCCTGGTAGCGCGTGCCGGTGACGTTGGTGATCACCCGGCCGAGCAGGGCAAAGCCGAGATTGCTGTATTCGAAGGCAATTCCCGGCGGCTGCGCGAACAGCGCGCCCCCGGCGATCATGCGTGTGAAGTCTGCCGGTGCGATGCCGAGCTGCCGGTCGCCCCATGGATCGTCGGTCACCAGGCCGGCTGAGTGGTTCAGCAGGTCGCGCAGCGAGACCGGCCGGCTGTCGGTGGTCGGCAACGGCAATGCGGCGAACTCCGGCACGTAAGCGCCGATCGGCGCGTCGAGCGCGACCTTGCCTGCATCGCGCAGCATCAGGATGGCGAGCGCGGTCATATTCTTGGTCATCGAGGCGATGCGGAAGGCGGTGTCCGACGTCACCGGCCGCCCGGCCTCGCGATCCGCCATGCCGATCGCCTTGGTCCAGCGCAATGCGCCATCGGCGACCAGCCCGAACATCA
The DNA here is from genome assembly GCA_035274225.1 of Dongiaceae bacterium. Taxonomy (GTDB): domain Bacteria; phylum Pseudomonadota; class Alphaproteobacteria; order Dongiales; family Dongiaceae; genus Dongia_A. The sequence continues at coordinate 1,484 of DATEOK010000444.1, read as the reverse complement.
GGCCGGGAACGTGGTGTTCCGCCGCGAATTTCTCCAGCACCGCGCTCAGCGCCTGCGCAGCATCGGCCGAGAGGTTCGATACGGTATCCATGGATGCCCCGGATGAAAGGTTGACCAGCGGCGTATCACACATCCGGCTGTCCGGTGTCCAGGGCATTGCCGAAACGGCCAAGCCGGAGTACCACTACCGCACGCTCCCAGCCGACCGCTTGCGAGGATGGATCGATGACCGCCGCGTTGAAAGCCGTATTGGGCACGCCCGCGACCAGCCGCTCTGACGAGGAATGGCGCCTGCGCCGCGAGCTCGCCGCCTGCTACCGCCTGGTTGCCCATTTCAAGATGACCGACCTCATCTTCACCCACATTTCGATGCGGGTTCCGGGGCCTGAGCACCATTTCCTGATCAACCCCTACGGCCTGTGGTTCGATGAGATCACCGCCTCCAGCCTGGTCAAGATCGGCCTCGACGGCCGGGCGGTCGAGCCGACGCCCCATATCGTCAATCCGGCCGGGTTCGTTATCCACAGCGCGATCCATGGCGCGCGCGAGGATGCGCAGTGCGTGCTGCACACCCACACCAAGGCCGGCTGCGCCATCGCGGCGCAGGAGCAGGGGCTGCTGCCGCTGAACCAGATCGGCATGGAGTTCTACGGCAACGTCGCCTATCACGAATACGAAGGCATCGCCCTCGACCTCGACGAGCAGAAGCGCCTGGTCGCCGATCTCGGCGCCAAGCCTGTGATGATCCTGCGCAACCATGGCCTGCTGACCGTCGGCAAGGACGCGCAACAGGCGTTCCTGCGCATGTACTACCTGGACAAGGCCTGCGAGATCCAGCTGACCGCGCAGCAGGGCGGCGCGGCGTTGCACCTGCCGTCGAAGGAAGTCTGCGAGCATACCGAGCGGCAGTTCAACGCGCCGCCATCCAAGGACGGCCGCACGCTCGGCGATCCTGACGGCTACGACCTCGCCTGGATCGCGATGCTGCGCCTGCTGGACCGGATCGACCCGTCCTACAAGGACTAAGCCCAGGCAACTTCGACGCCGCACTTGTGCACAATCGCGCGCGCGGCGATGAAGTCGGCCGCCGCCAGATCCTGCGCTGCGACGCCCAGCGAGCGGTAGACCGTGCGCTGTGCATCGCTGGTGCGGCCGACGTGCGTACCGGCGATCACTTCGCCGATCTCGGTCGCCTGCCAGTCGACGGGGACAAGGCCCTGGGCGCGTGCGTCGATCACTTCGCCGGCCTGGGCTTCCAGCGAGGGGCGGTAGTCGGTGAAGAAGCCGAATGCCGGCACGCATTCCGGCTGCAGCTCGCGCAGGTAGGGCATGCTGCCGCCGACGGCGTTGAGATGGCAGCCCTGCGGCACCATGACGGCCGACAGGAACGGCTCGGTCGCAGAGGTGGTGGTGCAGATGATGTCGGCATCGGCCAGCGCCGCCGCCATCGTCGGGGCTGCGGCGATGCCGTGCTTGCGGGCGAA
>DATEOK010000443.1:0-3849 GCA_035274225.1 Dongiaceae bacterium | reverse complement strand
CAAGGAGATCTCGATCCAGCGCGGCTACGACGTCAGCAAATACACGCTCGCCTGCTTCGGCGGCGCGGGCGGACAGCATGCCTGCCGCGTGGCCGACGAGCTCGGCATGAAGCGCATCTTCCTGCATCCGTTCGCCGGCGTTCTGTCGGCCTATGGCATGGGCCTCGCCGACGTGCGCGCGCTGCGCCACCGCACCATCGAGACGCAGCTGAGCGACGCCGCCATGACGACGCTGACCGGTGCGCTCGACGAGCTGGCGCGCGAGGGCGAGGCGGAGCTGCTGGCGCAGGGCATCGGGCCATCCGCGGTCGAGATCGAGCGGCATGTGCACATCAAGTATGCCGGCACCGACTCGCCGCTGCTGGCAAGTTTCGGCGACGTGGCTGCAATCAAGGCCAGCTTCGAGGAAGCGCACCGGCGGCAATACGGTTTCATCGTACCGGACAAGGCGCTGATCGTCGATTCGGTCAGCATCGAGGCGATTGGGCGCACCGAGGCGGTGGCCGATCCGGTGCTGACCTCCGGCGAGCGCGCCGACGCCGCGCCCAAGGCGCTGGTGCCGTTCTGGGCCGAGGGCGCGCATCACCAGGCTCCTGTTCTGGATCGCGCCGAGATGCGGCCGGGCCAGGAAGCGGCTGGCCCTGCCATCATCCTGGAGCCGACCAGCACCACCATCGTGGAGCCGGGCTGGACCGCGGTGGCGACCGCGCGCGGGCACCTGGTGCTGGAGCGGCGCAAGAAGTTGGCGCGGCAGGCGGCGATCGGCACCAATGTCGATCCGGTGATGCTGGAGATCTTCAACAACCTGTTCATGTCGATCGCCGAGCAGATGGGTTCGACCCTGGAAAAGACCAGCTACTCGGTGAACATCAAGGAGCGGCTGGATTTCTCCTGCGCCCTGTTCGACCAGCGCGGTCAGCTGATCGCCAATGCGCCACACATGCCGGTGCACCTTGGCTCGATGGGCGAGTCGGTCGAGACCATCATCCGCGCCAACCGCGATGCGACCGGCAAGTCCACCATCATGCCCGGCGACGTCTATGTGCTGAACGCGCCGTACAACGGCGGCACGCATCTGCCGGATGTGACGGTCATTACGCCGGTCTTCAGCGAGAACGGGCTCGACGAAGGCAGCAAGGTCATCCTGTTCTACGTGGCGAGCCGCGGGCATCACGCCGATATCGGCGGCATCACGCCCGGCTCGATGCCGCCGGACAGCCGCGACGTGGCGGAAGAGGGCGTGCTGATCGACAATTTCAAGCTGGTGGACCAGGGCCGGTTCCTGGAACAGGAGCTGCGCGCATTGCTGGCGAGCGGCAGGTATCCGGTGCGCAACGCCGAGCAGAACGTCGCCGACCTGAAGGCGCAGGTCGCCGCCAACGAGCGCGGCGTGCAGGAGCTGCGCCGCATGGTCGAGCAGTTCGGCCTCGCGGTCGTGCATGCCTATATGGGTCATGTGAAGGACAATGCCGCGGAGCAGGTGCGTCGCGTCATCGACCGCCTCAGCGACGGCTCGTTCGTCTACGAGATGGACGATGGCGCCAAGCTCGCGGCCACCGTCACCGTGGACCGCAAGGCGCGGCGCGCCAGGATTGATTTCACCGGCACCTCGCCGCAGCGGCCGAACAATTTCAATGCGCCGTCCGCGGTGGCGAAAGCGGCGGTGCTCTATGTCTTCCGCACCATGATCGACGACGAGATCCCGATGAACGCCGGCTGCCTGGAGCCGTTGGACATCGTGATCCCGGAGGGCTGCATGTTGCGGCCGACCTACCCGGCCGCGGTGGTCGCCGGCAACGTCGAGACCTCGCAATGCATCACCGATGCGCTCTATGGCGCGATGAAGGTAATGGCGGCGGCGCAAGGCACGATGAACAACTTCACCTTCGGCAACGAGCGCCACCAGTATTACGAGACGGTGGCCGGCGGTTCCGGCGCCGGGCCGGGCTTCGACGGCACCGACGCGGTGCAGACTCACATGACCAACTCGCGCCTGACCGATCCGGAAGTGCTGGAATTCCGCTTCCCGGTCCTGGTGGAGGAGTTCCGCATCCGGCGCGGCAGCGGCGGCGCCGGCCGGCATCGCGGCGGCGACGGCGTGGTGCGCCGCATCCGCTTCCGCGAGGCGATGACGGCGGCGATCCTCAGCGGCCACCGCCGGATTCACCCCTATGGGCTGGACGGCGGCGCTCAAGGAGCGCTCGGCCGCAACCATGTCGAGCGGCTGGACGGGTCCGAGGTCGAGCTTGGCGGCACCGACAAGATCGACATGCAGCCCGGCGATTGCTTTATCATAGAGACCCCGGGTGGCGGCGGCTTCGGCGCGCCCGCCTTGCCCAAGGCAGCGGAGTAGCGCTCATGGCCATTGCAAACACCACCCGACGCGTCCCGGAGCCGAAGCCGCTGATCGACGCGCTGCAGGCGATGCTGGGCGAGCGCTGCAGCGTCAATCCCGGCATCCTCGACCGGCATGGCCACGACGAGAGCTACCACGCGACCTTCAAGCCGGACGTCGTGGTGTTCCCCGAGAATACCGAGGAAGTCGCCGCCATCATGCGCCTGGCGCGCAAGCACGGCTCGCCGGTCATTCCGTTCGGCGTCGGCACCTCGCTCGAAGGTCACGTCGCGGCGATGGAGGGCGGCGTCTCGATCGACATGGGCCGGATGAACCGCGTGGTCGAGGTGAATGCCGAGGACCTCGACGTGCTGGTGGAGGCCGGCGTCACGCGCAAGCAGCTCAACAACTACCTGCGCGACCAGGGCCTGTTCTTCCCGATCGATCCCGGCGCCGACGCGACGCTGGGCGGCATGGCGTCGACCCGCGCCAGCGGCACCAACGCGGTGCGCTACGGAACCATGCGGGAGAATGTGCTCGGCCTCACCATCGTGACGCCCGACGGCCGCATCATGAAAACCGGCGGCCGCGCGCGCAAATCGGCGGCGGGCTATGACCTCACGCGCCTGTTCGTCGGATCGGAAGGCACGCTTGGCGTCATCACCGAAGTGCGCCTCAGGCTCTACGGCATCCCCGAGACCATGGCGGCGGCGGTGACGCCGTTCCCGACCATCGCCGATGCGGTCAACACGGTGATCCGCGTCATCCAGTCCGCCATCCCGGTCGCGCGCATCGAGCTGCTCGACGAGTTCCAGGTGAAGGCCAGCAACCTCTATTCCAAGCTGGACTACGCCGAGCAGCCGACGCTGTTCATCGAGTTCCACGGCAGCGAAGCGACCGTCGCGGAGCAGGTGGACCTGGTGAAGGCGATCGCCGCCGACTACGGCGGCGGCGAGTTCCGCTGGAGCGTGAAGCCGGAGGAGCGCACCAAGCTGTGGCAGGCACGGCACGACGCCTACTACGCCGGCATGGCGATGCGGCCCGGCTCGAAAGGCTGGCCGACAGACGTGTGCGTGCCGATCTCGCGCCTCGCCGAATGCATCGTGGAGACGCGCAAGGACATCGAGGCGAGCGGCCTGATGGCGATGATCCTGGGTCACGTCGGCGACGGCAATTTCCACACCACCATCCTGGTGGACCCGAACGATCCGGTTGAGCTGAAGCGCGCCGAGGCGTTCAACGACCGGCTGGTCGACCGTGCCCTCGCGATGGGCGGCACCTGCACCGGCGAGCATGGCATCGGCTTCGGCAAGATCGCGTTCCTGGAACGCGAGCACGGCGAGGCGGTCGGCCTGATGCGGCTGATCAAGCAGACGCTCGATCCGGAGAACCGGATGAACCCGGGGAAGATTTTTCGGATGTAAGAGCGAACCTCGGAAGAATCCCCTTCTCCCCTTGCGGGAGAAGGATGCGGAGGCTTAGCGAACGATAGTGAGCTTAGCCGAAGCTGGATG
>DATEOK010000442.1:0-3658 GCA_035274225.1 Dongiaceae bacterium | reverse complement strand
CAAGGACAACCAGCGCGTCACCGGCGTGATCTTCGGCCGCGTGAAGGGCGGCTTCACCGTCGATCTCTCCGGCGCCGTGGCCTTCCTGCCCGGCAGCCAGGTGGACATCCGCCCGGTGCGTGATGTCGGCCCGCTGATGGGCACGCCGCAGCCGTTCCAGATCCTGAAGATGGATCGCGCGCGCGGCAACATCGTCGTTTCGCGCCGCGCCGTGCTCGAGGAGAGCCGCGCCGAGGCCCGCAACGAGCTGGTCGCCAACCTCAAGGAAGGCCAGGTGCTGCAGGGCGTGGTGAAGAACATCACCGACTACGGCGCGTTCGTCGACTTGGGCGGCGTCGATGGCCTGCTGCATGTCACCGACATCGCGTGGCGCCGCATCAACCACCCGAGCGAAGCGCTGTCGATCGGCCAGACCGTGAAGGTCCAGGTCATCCGCTTCAATCCGGAGACCCAGCGCATCAGCCTCGGCATGAAGCAGCTCGAGGCCGATCCGTGGGAGGGCGTTGCTGAGAAGTATCCGGTCGGCACCAAGTTCACCGGCCGCGTCACCAACATCACCGACTACGGCGCCTTCGTGGAGCTGGAGCCGGGCATCGAAGGCCTGGTCCACGTCTCCGAGATGAGCTGGACCAAGAAGAACGTGCATCCGGGCAAGATCGTCTCGACCTCGCAGGAAGTCGAAGTGATGGTGCTGGATGTCGATCCGGTGAAGCGCCGCATTTCGCTCGGCCTGAAGCAGTGCCTCGACAACCCGTGGACCAGCTTCGTCGACAAGTATCCGGTCGGCACCGAGCTGCAGGGCGACGTCAAGAACATCACCGAGTTTGGGCTCTTCGTCGGGTTGCCTGGTGAGATCGACGGCATGGTCCATCTCTCCGACCTCTCCTGGGACAAGCCGGGCGAGGAAGCCGTGCAGGCCTTCAAGAAGGGCGACAGCGTGAAGGTGAAGGTGCTCGACGTCGACGTGGAGAAGGAGCGTATCTCCCTCGGCATCAAGCAGTTGCAGAAGGACACCTTCACCGAGGCCGCCAACACCCTGAAGAAGGGCTCGGTCGTGACCTGCACCGTCACCGCCGTGACCGATGGCGGGATCGAGGTCGCGGTTCAGGATGGCCTCTCCGGCTTCATCAAGAAGGCGGACCTGTCGCGCGAGCGTTCCGAGCAGCGCCCGGACCGCTTTGCGGTCGGCGAGAAGGTCGATGCCAAGATCGTCCAGGTCGACCCGAAGAGCCGCCGGCTCAGCCTGTCGATCAAGGCCCGCGAGGTCGAGGAGGACAAGCAGGCGATGGCCGAGTTCGGTTCGTCCGACTCGGGCGCCAGCCTGGGCGACATCCTGGGCGCGGCCCTCAACAAGGCCAAGAAGGGCAAGAAGGACGACGACGAAGCCTAAGAAACAGGCCAGTCTCCATTCAGACCAAAATCGGGGCCGGCGGGCCAGAAAACCCGCCGGCCCCTTGCTTTTTGGCCCATTCCGCCGTCGTTTTGACTGGCCGGCCGTCTAATCGCCCTGAACTGGCCAGCAAAAAACTCATATAAATGAGCGACTTATCCTTGACGCCCGGGCGGATGCTTGGCAGGCTTGTGGATGAGGCGCGGGATGGGCGCCGTTCTCATAGGGGCCGCCCAGGCGCCTGGGTTGATTGCGCCGGGGCGGGGGGAAAAACAAGATGACCAAGTCGGAGCTGATACTGCGCATTGGGGAGCTTAACCCCCATTTGTATCACCGTGATGTCGAGCGCATCGTCACCACGATTTTCGAAGAGATTACCGACGCGCTGGCGCAGCGCGAACGTGTCGAGCTGCGCGGCTTCGGCGCCTTTTCCGTGAAGTTCCGCGATGCCAGGCGCGGCCGCAACCCGCGCACCGGCGAGACCGTCGCGGTGGAACAGAAAGTGGTGCCGTTCTTCAAGACCGGCAAGGAGTTGCGCGATCGCCTCAACGGCCGCGCCGAGGCCGAGCCGGTGAAGTCATCCTCCGCTTCCGGCGCCGGCAAGGAACAGTAGGTCTCCTCAACTCCGCAAATTGTTGCACGGCTGCGGCGCAGCGATGCTTTGCGCCGGGCGGTTGGCCGCAATAGACTGACGCCAATAGATTTCTCGCGGAGTCTCGATCATGTACGCCATCCTGCGATTCCTGCGGTGGGTCCTGTTCCTGCTGGTGGCCTTCATCGTCGTCACCTTCATGGTGCAGAACCGCGAGATGGTGGACGTGAGCCTGTGGCCGCTGCCGTTCGTAAAGCCTGCCCCGCTCTGGGCGATCATTGTCGGCTTCCTGCTTCTCGGGTTCCTGATCGGCGCCATCAGCGCTTGGTTGTCCGGCGGCGGCATCCGCAAGCGGGCGCGCGATCTGGCGCGCGCCAACACGGAGAAGGCACAGCAGATTAGCCAGTTGCATCAGCAGCTCGCGGCGCAGAAGCAGGCGAGCCCACTGCCCAAGCCGCCCTCCATCACGCACGCCGCCTGACCGTGGCCCGTTGGGTCGCGATCTTCGAGGATGGCGAGGGCATGCTCGCGGTACGGCAACAGCGCGAGCCCGCGCACCTCGCCTATCTCGAAGCGCACCGGGACAAGATCCTGATCGGCGGTGGCCTACGCCCCGCCCCGGGCGAGAAGTTCGTCGGCGGCCTATGGGTGCTGGAGGTGGCAAGCCGCGACGAAGCGGCGGCGCTGATCGAGGGCGACCCCTACTACCAGCCGGAACATCGAAAATATCGTGTGCTGGCTTGGGGTAAGGCCCTGGACGGGCCGGTGACCTTATAGGCTCCCGTTCCGCTATCGTTCCAGTCACCGCCGAGGTTGACTCCGCGCGGCCCAACGCCTAGTTTCCGCGCGCCTTACGGCATTGTTAAACCCCGGCCCCGAGGGGCCCCGTCGGTCCGCGAGTTTCGCGCACCGGCGTGACTGTGTTTTGCGCGCCGCGTTAGCGGCAAACGTCCAAGAGAGTTCTGAAGGACCGATAGAGCGACATGTTCGAGAAGCTGCAGGAACGGCTGAGCGGCGTCTTCGACAAGCTGACCCGGCGCGGTGCGCTGTCGGAGGCTGATGTCGACGAGGCGATGCGCGAGGTTCGCGTCGCCCTGCTCGAGGCCGACGTCGCGCTGCCGGTGGTCAAGGATTTCGTCGCCAAGGTGCGCGAAGGCGCGATCGGCGAGCGCGTCGTCAAGTCGGTGACGCCCGGCCAGATGGTGGTGAAGCTCGTCCATGACGAGCTGATCAAGACTCTCTCCGCCGGCGAAGGCGTCGAGCCCGGTCTCGATCTCAACGCGCCGGCGCCGGTGCCGATCCTGATGGTCGGCCTGCAAGGCTCGGGCAAGACCACCTCTACCGCCAAGATCGCCAAGCGCCTGCTCGAACAGAAGGGCAAGCGCGTTCTGATGGCCTCGCTCGACGTGCGCCGCCCCGCCGCGCAGCAGCAGCTCGCGATCCTCGGTGAGCAGGTCGGCGTGAAGACGCTGCCGATCGTGATCGGCGAGACTCCGGTCGCGATCGCCAAGCGCGCGATCCAGATGGGCCGCCTCGAAGGCTTCGACGTGGTGATGCTCGACACCGCCGGCCGCCTCGCGATCGACGAAGAGCTGATGAGCGAAGTGGCGGAGGTTCATGCCGCCGCCAAGCCGCACGAGACCCTGCTGGTCGCCGATGCCATGACCGGCCAGGAC
>DATEOK010000441.1:0-4150 GCA_035274225.1 Dongiaceae bacterium | reverse complement strand
AGCGGCAGGGCGAGGCCCGCGCCGGCTTTCATGTGTGGCGACGCCGCCTCGATCGCCGAGTCGAGGTCGTACGACTTGCAGGTGACGATCACGAGGTCGAACGGCTGGCCGGGATCGGCCGCGGTCAGCATGCGGACGCGCAACGCGGCATCGCCGACCGCGCTCTTGATGACGAGGCCGTTCTCCGCCAGCTGCCGCGCGCGCCGCTCACGCACCAGGAAGGTGACGTCGGCGCCGGCCTCGACCAGGCGCCCTCCGAAATATCCGCCGACGCCGCCAGCGCCGATGACCAGGACTTTCACGATACACTCCACTTCACTATGGTCGCCGCTTATGGCGAGCGACCTGATCAATCTCAAGAATATCGGCCCGACGAGCATCCGCCAATTGCGCGAGGTGGGCATCGAGGACGCCGCCGCCCTGCGCCGACTTGGCGCGATCGCCGCCTATCGCAGGCTGAAGCACGCCTTCCCGCGCGAGGTCTCGCTGATCATGCTCTATGCCCTGGAAGGCGCGCTGCGCGGCTGCCACTGGAACCGGCTGCTACCGGGCATCAAGGAAAAGCTCCAGGCCGTAGCGCGCAAGACGGTAACCCCGGACAAGAATCGCAATTGAAAGCATTTGTTTACCGCTTCCTGGGACCATAGTCGGTCTCAAGAGGAGAGGGGCCTCATGCGTTTCATCGCCGGACTGTGCCTTGCCGCGCTGTGCGCCTTCGCGGCCATGCCTGCTGCGGCGGGTCAAGGAAGCTATCCGCAGACCAAGGAAGATCTGCAGGATGCCTACGACCAACTCAATTGGCGCTATAAGGCCGGCCCGTTCGAGCTGCCCGAGTCCCATGGGGTGATCCGGCTGCGTTCCGGCCAGGCGCTGCTGCTGGGTGAGGATGCGGAACGGTATCGCTGGCTGAACAACGGCACCGAGTTCGACGACACCGAGGCCGTACTGTCGTACGATTCCGCCAGTGCCCAGTCGGTGGTGTATTTCAGGTGGTACGACGAGGGTTACATCGGCGACACGGACTGGGCCGATGTGAACGCGGAGCAGCTGCTGGCAGACTACCGCAGAGGGACCGAGGCATCGAACCGCGATCGGGCCGGCAAGGATATCGCGCCCATGCATGTGGCGGGGTGGCTCGAGGCGCCGCATTACGACAAGAAGACGCACACGGTCACTTATGCGATCGAGATGCGGGACAAGGATGGCAGCTGGGCCAATGCCTTCGCGCTGCGCCTCGGCCGCGCCGGCTACACCGAGTTCGTCTGGGTGGGATCGATCGGCTTGTTGCAGAGCGCGGGCGGCCGTCCGGCGCTGCTCAACGAGGCTTTGGCCGCGCACAGCTTCGAGGAAGGTTTTCGCTACGCCGACTTCAAGCCGGGAGACGCCGTTGCGTCCTTTGCCATCGCCGGCCTGGTGCGTGCCGCGATCAGCGGCAGATCCGGCAAAGGCGGTTTCGGCGGCATGCTGAAGAGCTCGGTTCTGTTCCTGCTCGCCTTCGGCGCCGCGGTCCTCCGATTCGGCCGGCGCCTGCTCGGCCGGGCCATGGCCGGCTGACGAACGCCGCTTGGCCGGATAGCAATTTTGGGTTACAAGGCGATGCACGATCACGCGTATGCGGGGAAGGGGCTGATGCGCTTTATTGCCGGGCTAGGGTTCGCTGTCGCTTGTCTGGTCGCCGCCGTTACGGTTTCCGCCGACCAGGGCGTCTATCCCAAGACTGACGAAGAGAAGAAGGCCGCGTTCGATGCCCTGCAATGGCAGGGCGAGGGTAGTCACCAGCTGCCCAATTCCCACGCGGTCATCCAGCTTTCCTCCGGTCAGATCGTTCTGTTGGGCGCGGATGCGCAGCGCTACAGCTGGCTGATCAGCGGCACCGAATTCCCCGCGACCGAGGCGGTGCTGAGCTCGCCGTCCGGCGATGCCGACGTCTACTACGAATGGCGTGACGAAGGGTACGTCAGCGATTCCGACTGGGAGGACGTGGATGGCGACGAGCTGCTGAAGCAATATCGCGAGTCCACCGAGGCCGCGAACAAGGAGCGCGTCGCCAACGGCTTCAAGCCGATGCACGTCTCCGGCTGGCTCGAGCCGCCGCACTACGACTCCGTCACCAAGACGGTGACCTACGCCCTGGAGCTGGGCGACGACGGAGGCAGCTGGGCCAATGCCGTGGCGCTGCGTCTCGGACGCGCCGGCTATACCGAATTCACCTGGGCCGGCCGGATCGAGCTGTTCAAGAGCGCCGGCGGCCGGCCGGAGCTGCTCAATCAGGCGCTGGCCAGTCACGCTTTCGAGGAAGGCTATCGCTACGCCGACTTCAAGGAAGGCGACAAGGTCGCGGCCTTTGGCGTCGCCGGACTGGTCGCGACGGCGCTCGGCGTCAAGTTCGGCAAGGGCCTCATCGCCGCCCTCATCGCCTTCGTGATCGCGGGCAAGAAGGTGATCATTCCGCTGGTGGTGGTTTTCGGCGCGGCGATCATGAAGTTCGGCCGCCGCCTGATCGGTCGCCGCAGCGAATCATAGCCGCCAAGTCACAACCGGTCGCGCATCGCGTACCACAGCATCGCCAGCACCATCAGCGGGTGGCGCAGCGCCGTGCCGCCGGGGAACGAGCGGTGCGGTAGGCTCGCGAACACGTCGAAGCGTTGCGCCGTCCCGCTCAGCGCTTCCGCGATCAGCTTGCCGGCGATGCCGGTGACCGCGACGCCCTGCCCGGAATAGCCCTGGGCATAGAAGATGTTGCCGATGCGCCCGAGATTCGGCAGGCGGCTCATGGTGATGCCGACCATGCCGGACCAGCCGTATTCGATCCGCTTGTCGGCGAGCTGCGGAAACACCTTGACCATGTGCGGCTTTACAAAGTCGGGGATGCTCGGCGGCGGGGTCGGGGTGTATTTCTCGCCGCCGCCCCAGATCATGCGCCGGTCGCCCGAGAGGCGAAAGTAGTTCACCACGAAGCGGCTGTCGCACACGCAGGCATCGTTGGGGATGAGCGCTGTCGCCTCCGCTTCGCTGAGCGGCTCGGTCGCGATCAGGAAGTTGGCGACCGGCATGATTCTTGGCGCGATGCGCGGCTCCAGCGCGCCGAGATAGGCATCGCACGCGATCACGGTATAGGCCGCCTTGATCCTCCCTTTGTCGGTGGAGATCGTGACACCGCTCACCGATTCCTCGATCGCGATGGCACGCGTGCGCTCGAACAAGGTGGCGCCGGCATCGATCGCCCCCTGCGCCAGCCCCAGCGCATAGTTGAGCGGATGCAGATGCCCGCCGCCATAGTCGGCGATGCCGGCATGGAAGGCCTCGCTGCCGATATATTCGTCGAGCTCCTCGCGTGGCACGAAGCGCGCCTTGCGGTAGCCGAATTCCTTTTCCAGCGCCGCCACCTCGGCGCGCATTGCGTCTTCCTCCGACGGGCGATGCGCGACGAACAGGGTGTTGGCCTTGAGGTCGCAGCGGATGCCGTGGCGCTTCACCCGCTCCTTGATGATAGTGCGGCCCTCCTCGGCCAGGTCGAACAGCGCCTTGGCGCGATCGCGGCCGTAGCGCGCGATCAGCTCGACCGGTCCCTTGCGCAGGCCGGTGTTGATCTGCCCGCCGTTGCGCCCGGAGGCGCCCCAGCCGATGCGCGCCTGGTCGATCAGCACGCTCTTGTACCCGCGCTCCGCCAAATTGAGCGCGGCGCTGAGCCCAGTGTAGCCGCCGCCGATGACGGCGACATCCGCCTCGACCTCGCCCTGCAACTCCGGCAGCTGCGGAAACGGCCGCGCGGTCGCGGCGTAGTAGGATTGGGGGTGCTCGAGCGTGTCCATGATGAAGGCCAAGATAGGCGAGGCGGGCGAAGGTTGCAAAGGTGGCGGCATCCCGTGCGACACGCACCCCCTCTGTCATCCCGACCGAGCGCAGCGAGAGCCGGGACCCATGCGCTCTATCCGCGACGTTGTTGGATCGCATGGGCCCCGGCTCACCGCCTCACGCTGCGCGTGCGGCGCTGTCCGGGGTGACAGAAGGGGAGCAGGTCATTGTTGACGTTCCACCAGCTTCAGGATGCGGTGCAGGCTGGTGTCCGCGATGCCCATCTCCTCGAGATGCTGCACCGTGTTGCAGAGATAGTCGCGGTTGCTGCCCATCACGCCGGTCGCGTGCCGGA
>DATEOK010000440.1:0-22084 GCA_035274225.1 Dongiaceae bacterium | reverse complement strand
CCCCGGCCCAATAGGGTAGGATCAGGCGGAAAACCGCCATTCTGGAGGGGGCCACCAGGCCCTCTCCACCCCCTTTCCCCCGCTTTCTCCGCTATGGCATAATGGCGCACGCGCAACCGGGCTGTGCTCGGTTGCGTGCTTTCATTTCAAGCCCTTAACAGCCTTTAGGAGCCTTCCATAGCTAGAATGCCTGCCCAGGAGCCCGCGCCGTCCCGGAATGACGGACCGCGCGTCAATCACCAGATCAACGTTCCGCAAGTCCGCCTGGTCGCCGAAGACGGCAGCATGGTGGGTGTGGTCCCGACCCGCGAAGCCATCAGCATGGCCGCGAATGTCGGTCTCGATTTGGTGGAGGTTTCGCCCAACGCCACCCCGCCGGTCTGCAAGATCCTCGATCTCGGCAAGTTCAAATACGAAGAGCAGAAGCGCAAGAACGAAGCGCGCAAGAAGCAGAAAGTCATCGAGGTCAAGGAGATCAAGCTGCGCCCCGGCATCGACATCCACGACTACGAGGTGAAGATGCGCAGCGTCCACCGCTTCCTCGAGGAAGGCGACAAGGTGAAGATCACCATGCGCTTCCGCGGCCGCGAGATGGCGCACCAGGAGCTGGGCGTGAAGGTGCTCGACAAGGTGAGGGCCGACCTGGACGCTGTCGCCAAGGTCGAATCGCATCCCAGGATGGAAGGCCGCCAGATGATCATGGTGATCTCGCCAAAGTAGGGCGGAAGATCGCTCAGAATTGCGAAAGGCGCCGATGCAAGTCGGCGCCTTTTTCAGTCATGCCAACATCTGACACGGCTCCTGTGTAATCGGAGAGCATCACCATCCGACGAGGATCGATGCACGCGGACCTTGCGGCCTTCCTGGTTGCCGCCAAACGCAATACCCACGCCGCCGACGGCAACGGTTCGGCCAGCGCATCGGCGCTGACCGGCGCCAAGCGGCGGGACTATCGCACCGGCCGATTTGCCTATCGTGACGTGCATTTCGGCCTGGCGCGTTTCACCGGCCAGGAGACGGTGGCGCTGGACGATCGCGTGATCTGGTCCATGGTCTATTGCGGCGGCGTCGCGCCCGCCGTCACCGACGAAGCCGCCATCGCCCTCATCCACAGCTGCCTGCGCCAGGCGCTCTACATCGTCGAGGCCGATCGGCCATTCCGCGGTCCGCGCGCCTTCGGCCGCGGCGACCTGCGCTACCTCGACGACAGCGAGGGCGACCTCGCGTCGTTCCGCGGCACCGAGCGCATCACGCGCGACGGCGCGCTGGTCTATCGCCTGGAATATTGCGGCGGCCTCGTCCGCTGACTATGCGGCCGCGGCGGCGGAGACCAACTTGCCCAGTTCCCCGCGGGCGCGCTCGATGCCGCCGGCCGCAGCTTCCGGGCTCATCTGCAGCCCTTCGACATGGATGAAGCGGATGTCGGTCAGCCCGATAAAGCCGAGCACGGCGCGCAGATACGGCTCCTGGAAATCCATCACCTTGTAAGGCCCGTCGGTGTAGACGCCGCCCCGCGCGGTGACGATGAACACCTTCTTGCCCTTGAGCTGGCCCTCGGGGCCGTTGGCGCCGTAGCGGAAGGTGCGGCCGGAGCGCGTGATATGGTCGATCCACGCCTTCAGCGTCGACGGGATCGAGAAATTGTACATCGGCGCGGCGATGACCAGGATGTCCGCGGCCTCGACCTCCTCGATCAGGCGGTCGGCCAGCGCGGCTGCGGCGCGCGCTTCCTTGCTTCGGTCTGCCGCCGGCTGCATCGCCGCCGCGAACGCACCCTGGCTCAGATGCGGAATCGTGTCGGCGCTCAGCGTCCGCTCGGTAAGCGCAAGATCCGGCTGGGCGGCGCGCAAGCTGTCGACCAGCTCCCGCGCGATCAGGCCGGACTGCGATTTCTGGCCGAACAGGCTGGACGAAACGAACAGAACTCTTGGCATTGCCGCCGCTCCTTGACGTGACGGGCCCATCGCCCTTGACGGCAAAGATGGCGATGGCCTATGCGTTCGATAATTGGCAATTATCAGACTGGACTGTTCGGAATATCCGACCAATGCGCCATCCGGACCTGGCAGAGATGAACGCCTTTGTGGCGGTGGCGGAGCAGCACAGCTTTGCCAAGGCCGCCACTCGCCTCGGCATCTCGCGCTCCCGCCTTAGCGAGACCGTCAGCGGCCTGGAGGCGCGCCTCGGCGTGCGGCTGCTCAACCGCACCACGCGCAGCGTCTCGCTGACCGTTGCCGGCGAGCGCCTGCTCGCGCGCATGCGCCCGCTACTCGACGAATTCGCCGCAACCCTCGATTCGGTGAATGAGTTCCGCGACAAGCCGTCCGGCTTGCTGCGCCTGACCGTCCCGCCGCCGGCCGCCAGCTTCGTGCTGGCACCGATCATTGCGCGCTTCCTGGCGGAGTATCCGGCGATCAGCCTCGACATCTCGGTCGACTCGTCGCTGACCGATATCGTCGCGGCGCGCTTTGATGCCGGCATTCGCCTGGGCGAGCGCATTGCTCGTGACATGATCGCGCTGCCCATCGGATGGGAGTCGAACAACGTGGTGGCGGCTGCGCCATCCTATCTCGCCAACCATCCGCTACCTCAAACGCCCGGCGATCTCGCGGCACATGACTGTCTCCGCTTCCGGTTCGGCAGCGGAGTCTTCGTTCCTTGGCTGTTCGAGCGAAAAGGCAAGCGGATCGAAGTGGCAGTGGAGGGACGGCTGATCGTCAACGAGCCGGAGCTGGCCATTCACGCCGCGCTGGACGGCGCCGGCCTCATTTACACGCCGGTCGACTACATAGCCGCACACATCGCGGCCAAGCGCCTTGTTCCACTTCTGGAAGACTGGCAGTTCCGCCGCCCTGGGCTGTTCCTTTACTACCCCAGCCGGCGGCAGATACCGGCGCCGCTACGCGCCTTCATCACGTTCCTGCGCAAGAACGTGCGGCGCTAGCCGCCCACCACCGCGCGCGCCAGCAGCGCGGCGTTGCGCGGGCTTTCGCCGACGCGGCGCACGGCATAGGGCCACCAGGCGCGGCCATACGGCAGATAGATCCGCACCTGCTCGCCGGCCGCGCGCAGCTGGCGCTGCAGCGCGGTGCGCACGCCGTACAGCAGCTCGAACTCGTACTGGCCGGACAGCCAGCCGCCGTTCTTCGCGATGCGCCGGATCTCCGCGGTCAATGCTTCATCGTGGGTGCCGAACACCGGCCGGAACCCGCTCGCCTTGGCCTCGGCGCTCAGCATCTTGCGCGCCAGCGCGAGATAGCTGGCATCGATTGCTGCCTTGCCCTGATGGGCGTGCGGCCGCGCATCGGCGAACGCGCCCTTCACCAGGCGCACCTGCCCGCCGGCCGCGATGATCGGCGCAAGGTCGTCGGCGCTGCGCTTGAGATACGCCTGCAAGGTCTGCGCCACCGGCACCCCGGCCGCCAGCAGGCTGGTGCGCAGCGCGAGGATGCGGTCGACATATTCCGCGTCCTCCATGTTCAGCATCAGCACCGGCGGCGCGCTGTTCGAGCCGGCCAGATCGCGGATGCGCGCGCCGATCTTGTGCGCCAGTTCCTGCCCCGCCTTTTCATCGAGCGCGTAGCCGATCTGGGTCGAATCGAGCGAGACGTGGATCTGCAGGTGTGCCGCGCTCAGGGACTCCGCGACCGCGATCTTCTGCTGGCCGTTCTCCGCGACAACCGCCGGATCCTTCACATACTCGCCGAGATAGTAGAGGGAGGCCTTGAAGCCGGCCCGCTCCAGATCGCGCGCCACGGTCATCGCCTGGGCCGCATCGGCACCGGCAACGAAGCGCCGCGCGATCGACGCGGTGGCGCGGTGACCCTGCATCCAGCGCGTGACACGGGGCGAGCGCGCCAGCGCGATCATCCAGCTTTGCCAGAGACGCGTCATGCGACGCGTCTACGCGATCCGACCCCGCACCGCTTCCAGGATCAGCTTGCCACCGAGCAGCATGACGATGCCGCCGGCGCACCGGTCGACCCACAGCTTGGCGCCGAGATAGAGGGCGCGCGGCCTCGATGCCGAGAAGGCAAACGCGACGATGGTGTACCAGCCGAACTCGATGCTGAAGAGCAGCGGCGGCACGACCAGGAGCATCCAGGCCGGCGGGTCGGCCGGCATGAAGGCGGCAAATACGCTGGCGTACCAGATCGCGGTCTTGGGATTGCTGAGCTGCGTCGCAAGGCCGATGGCGAAGCTCTTGCGCCAGCCGTTGCCGGTGGCCTGCCCGCCGTTCGACATCGCGAGCGGCGTCGCTGCGCCGCGCCAGATCATGAAACCGAGATAGAGGAGGTAGGCCGCGCCCGCCAGTTTCAGGATCAGGTACAGCCACGACACCTGCATGAGCAGCGCCTGCAGGCCTGCCAGCGCCAGCAAGGCGAAGCTGAGCCCGCCGATCCCCATGCCGAGCGCCGCAGCCAAGCCATCACGCCGCGACAAGGCGGCCGAGGTGCGCACCACCAGAACGAAGCTCGGCCCCGGACTCATCGCGCCCACCGCGATGGTACCGAGAATGCTGAGAAGTGCGAATAGGGTGGGGTCCATGCTGGAAGCCTTTCAAATACGAGCGCTATCGAATTGCCGCGATGTCGGGATGGTCGCGCAGGAAGTAGAGCAGGTCCATGACCGGTGGTGCAACCGTAGTAGAGGACAGCATGGCGTGCGCCTGGCCGCGGTGATGGGTCTGATGGTTGAAGAAATGTGCCAGTACCTGTGTCACTTGCGTCCGCATCGGGTCACCGGCCACGGTGCGATAGACGAGATCCTCCTCCAGGCGCGCCGGCGCAACCGCCTCGACATAGGCGACGATGCGGTTGTCCATCGCAACACGTGCGGCCCGCAACGCGGCGAACTCCGCATGCAGGATCTGGTCGAGACTCTTGATGCTCGACCCGGTGTCCTCGAGCCGCCCCATCCAGACCGTGTCGCCGACCAGAAGGTGGTTGAGCGTTTTCAGCAGCGAGGGGAAGAAGCCGCTGCGCGGGGCAGCGAACTCCTCGGGCGACAGCCTGCCGACCGCTTCATAGAGGCGGCCATTGGCCCAGCGGTTGTACGCCGCCATTCTGCGGAAATTCGCCTTCATCGCCCCCGCCGCCACGGATCCCAGGCTGCCACCATGCCGCGGCGCCGGGAGCACGACAATTGATCGTTTCTGACAACCTGCGTGAGCCAGCATAACAGATCGCGCCATCGCATTTCGCAAGCGGCGCCGGCAATTTAGCGATTGACCCGCGCCGCCGCGCGTTGCTCCAATCGCGCGGCGACCAGGGGAAAGATCGTGGTCCCACGCATCGACATTTCCGCGCTGTTCTCGACGGCCGAGCCGCATGCCGCGACCGATGCCGCGATCCTCGAAGCCGCCGGCAACAGCGGCTTCATGACCGTGTGCGGCCTGCCGGCCGAGGTGCCGATCGACGCTGCGTCCCGCCGAGCGCTGCTGCGCCTGTTCGCGCTGCCGGCGGCGGAGACGCGCAAGCTGTGGCGCCAGAAGTTCGATCCCACGCACCGTCATGTCTATCGCGGCTGGTTCCCGCTGCAGAACGGGCACGAGACCTACAAGGAGGGCATCGACCTCGGCCCCGATCTCGCGTTCGGAGCGGACGGTGCCGACCCAAACGACCCGCTGCGCGAGGCAACGCCCGTGCCGCCGGAAACCGCGTTGCCCGGCTGGCACGCCGCCACGGCCGCCTATTTCAAGGCGATGGAACGCGTGGCCGAGGCCTTGATGCACGCATTGGCGCGCGGCCTGGGGCTGCCGGAACGCCACTTCGACGCCACCTTCGCCGGCGGCATCTCGACCCTGCGCCTGATCCATTATCCGGTGCGCCCGCCCGCCTCAATGATCGGCGTTCCCGCGGACAAGCTGTGGGTCACGCATCGCGGCGAGCGCCAGTACCTGCTCGGTCGCGCACATGTGGATTCAGGGCTGATGACGTTGCTGGCACAGGACGGCGTCGCCGGGTTGCAGGCGCGCGATGCCGACGGCGCTTGGGTCGACGTGCCGCCGGAGGAAGGCGCGCTGGCGGTCAATTTCGGGAAACTGCTGGAGATGTGGACGGGAGGCCGCATCAGGGCGACCGAGCATCGGGTGATCGGCCGCGGCGAAGAACGGTATTCGATACCGTTCTTCTACGACGCCAGGGCCGATGCGCTGATCGAGCCTCTGCCGTTGTCCGGCGTGCCGCGGTTCACACCGTTCTATTTCGGGGATTATCTGTGGTCGACCATGACCAAGTTCGTCGAGTTCCAGGGCCTTGAGGGCCTGCGTCGCCCCCAAGGCCAGCGCTAAATTCTTACGACTTCCAGAACGGCTTCTCGACCACGTGCTCGACGTCGGCGCGGCTGACGCCGATATCCTTCAGCATGTCGTCGCTGAGTCCTGCCAGCTGCCGGCGCTCGCGCATCCGCTCCAGCCAGGCGATCGGGGCTTCGATGACGCGATCCAGCATCGGCGCCAGATCGGCTGCGATGATGTGGGCGAGACCGCTGCGGGGAACCAGGTCCAGCATTCCATTGGCATGCGACTTCATGGTCCATCTCCTTGGGTTAGTCCTTGCGCGGCGCTTCACAGAAGTCGGGTGAGAGCTGGCCGCTCCTGTCCCTCGCGCCGCGCTTGGACTGGATGGCCGGATGGCCACCCGGGAAAACTCGTTAAGACCGCCAGAACGGCTTGGTGCTGATGGTCTCGACGTCGGCCCGGTTGAGGCCGATATCGCTCAGCAGGTGGTCGTCCAGCTCGGACAGGTGACGGCGCTCGGCCGCCCGCTCCGCCCAGATGAAGGGGGCTTCGAACACCCGGTCCAGGATCGCTGCGATCTCGTGGCCGACGCCCCGGGACAAGCCGTTGTTCGGGCTTGAAAAGACATTGGACTTCATAGCTCACCTCACAGGTCTCGTTGTGCGTCATCGCCGTTGATGCAGAGAATGAGCTTGATTCTGCTATCGGACAAACGATAGTTTCTCAGGGGTTGTGTTAGAAAAATTGACACATGGGAAAGGGCCTGCGATGCGCCTACCGCCCTTGAAATCAGTGCATTATTTCGAGGCTGCCGCCCGCCTGCAGAGCTTCACCAAGGCGGCCGCCGAACTGAACGTCACCCACAGCGCCATCAGCCACCAGATCAAGGCGCTGGAGGAATGGCTGGGCCAACCGCTGTTCGAGCGCAAGACCCGCCAGGTGCGCCTCACCGAAGCCGGCAAGCGCTTCATCGGGCCGGTCAAGACCGCGTTCGAGCAGTTGGCCGAGGGCGCGGCGGAGATCACGCGCTTCGGCAAGGACCGGCCGCTCACCGTCACCGCGCTGCCCTCGCTCGCGGCCAAGTGGCTGGTGCCGCGCCTGTCCGACTTCCAGCGCCGCTATCCGGAGATCCAGGTGCGGCTCTCCGCCACCAGCACGGTGGAACAGATCGGCGGCCGCGACATCGACCTCGGCATCCGGTTCGGCCGCGGCCAATGGGACAGTCTCGAAAGCGAGCTGCTGGCGAAGAACGATATCTTCCCGGTCTGCGCGCCCGGCCTCATCACACCGGACAAGCCGATCAATGAACCGCGCGACGTGCTCAACTACCCGCTGCTGACCGACAGCGACTGGATGCGCTCCGGGTACGATGAGTGGTCTGACTGGCTGAAGGGCGCCGGATTCCCGGAAGCGAAGATCAAATCCAACCTCAGCCTCAACTACTCCAACCTGCTGATCCAGGCGGCGATCGACGGGCTCGGCATCGCCATGGGCAACGTCATCAACGCCGGCGATGACCTGCGCCACGGCCGCCTGATCAAGCCGATCGATTTCACCGTCAAGACCGACACCGGCTATTTCATCGTCTATGGCAAGAACGCCTTGAAGCAGCCGAAGATCAAGGCGTTCCGCGACTGGCTGATGGAACAGGCGAGCGGGCACGAAGAAGTCTGCAAGGAAGCGAAGGTGGCATGAAGCGTCTGGTCTTGGGGATCGCCGCGTTGCTCGCGGCGACGCAGCTTGTATTCGCGGAAGAGCCGCGCCAGCGCGTGATGAACGTCCCGCTCGACATGCCGCTCGACGAGCCGCTCGACGGCGAGTTCCTCGAAGGCATCTATCAGGAGAAGCTGGGCGACGTGCTCCGGGACACCGTGCTGATCGACGCGCCGATCCCGCACATCGAGAGCCACTTCACGGAGAACCGCGAACTACAGCTGTGGTTCTCCTCAGCAGAGGACGGCAAGCGCGTGTTCTGGGCGCGCCTCGGCCAGAGCTTCGAGGGCAAGGACCTGAAGCCGAAGGACGCGCTCGCCAATTTCGAAGCGACCTTCGGCAAACCTGACAAAATCGCCGAGGTGAAGGGCGAGCTCAGCAGCTTCTGGATCCTGCTCAAGCTCGATCCCCGTCTGCCCGAAGCGCGCCGCGCCACGATCCTGAAGCAGCTCGACGCCAGCTTCACGCCGACCCCGGACCAGATCGCCGATTTCGGCCTCACTGACCTGCGCTCGCGCACCAAACTGCTGACGCCGGATTTCCGCGGCGCGGTGTTCTTCCTGACATCATTCAAGGGCAAGGTCGGCAGCATGCAGACCGACCTCATCGACATGGTCCGCGCGCAGACCGTGCTCAATCTCACGGTGCAGTAGCGACGTCACCGACGGAGTCCCATTCTCCGTCATGGCAAGGCTTGGCCTTGCCATCCACGAGTTTCAATGGGCAAGACCATGCCATAGGAAGCAAACTCGTGGATCCCAAGGCCAAGCCTTGGGATGACGGAAGAGTGTAAGGCTGCCGCCATCAGAACGACGAGTTCGGCCCCTTCAAAAACTCCGCCTCTTCCTCCGTCGTCTCGCGCCCCAGCGCTTCGTTGCGGTGGGGGAAACGGCCGAAGCGCTTGATGATGACCTTGTGGCGGTGTGCGTAGTCCAGATACTCCGCCGCCACCTCGCCGAACTCGCGCATGCAGCCTTCCATGAGCGCGATGTAGCGGTTCTGGTTGGCCAGAGTCTCGCAATGTTCGAACGGCAGGTAGAAGAACACGCGGTCGGGGAACGGATAGCGCTGATCAAAGCCGCGCGCGATCGCCTGGGCCGCGATCTCGCGGGCACGCGGATCGCCGAGGAACGCCTTGGCCTGGCCGCGGAAGATGTTGCGCGCGAACTGGTCGAGCAGGAGCAGCAGCGCCAGCGCGCCGTCGGGCGATGCGCGCCAGTCATCGAACCCGCCCATCTGCGCCTCATGCACCAGCGGGCCGAAGCGCGTACGGCAGTCGGCGTCGAACGCCGAATCCTTCTCGAACCAGAGCTGGCGCGCCCGGTCGGAGAACCAGAACTCCAGGATTTCGCGCGGCGAGCTCATCAACTGTTCTTCTGGATCACCCGCTGCATGGCGGGCCGTGCCGCCACCCGGTCAGCAAGCCGCTTCACGTTGGGGAAGCGCTCGTAGGTGTTCGGGCAGCATTGCTGCCAGGTGGACAGCATGTAGGCGAAGATGTCCGCCGCGCTGAACCGGTCGCCCAGCAGGAACGGCCCGTGCGCCGCGAGATGCGCGTCGATGCGAGCCCACAGGCTGCCGATCTCTTCCGTTGCCTTCGCCTGCACCGCCGCGTGGCCGTTCGCGTCCGCCGTGGCCCGGTCCGGGTAGTAGTAGCGCAGCATCGCCGATTGCACCGAATTGGTGAGGTGCGTCAGCCACTGATAGAAATGGCCGCGCGCCATCTCGTCCGGCGCCGGCGCCAGCTTGGCCTCAGGATGGCGGTCGGCGATGAAAGTCGCGATCGCCGCGGATTCGAACATCACGAACTTGCCGTCGACCACCAGGGTCGGCACCTTGGCGTTCGGATTGAGCTTGAGGTAGGCGGGATCGCGGTTCGCGCCGGCATCGACGCTGACCAGCGTCAGCTCGTACTTTGCCCCCGCCTCTTCCAGCGCGCCATGCGGCGCCACCGACGCCGAACCCGGCGACCAATACAGCATGTACATCGAAGGATCCCCTGACCGTGTGCCTGCTCTCGGCGCCAAGCTAGCCAAGGTGGTGGCCTCGCGCCAGTGGCCCCACTGAACAAAGATAGGCAAAACAAAACCGGGGCCAGATGGCCCCGGTTCCGTTTCGAAGTGCGTCTGCTGCCTTAGCGGCGGTCGCCGATGAAGCGCAGCAGGTAGAGGAACAGGTTGATGAAGTCGAGATAGAGCCTCAAAGCGCCCATCACGGCCTTCTTGCCGTAGGTCTCGCCATCATCGCCGGCATAGTACATTTCCTTGATCTTCTGGGCGTCGTAAGCGGTGAGGCCGGTGAAGATCAGCACGCCGATGACGGAGATCGCGAACTGCAGCGCGCTGCTCTGCACGAACAGGCCGACCAGGCTCGCCACAATCAGGCCCAGCAGGCCCATGAACAGGAACGAGCCCCAGCCGGTCAGGTCGCGCTTGGTGGTGTAGCCGTAAAGCGCCATCCCGAGGAAAGTGGCCGAACTGACGAAGAAGGTCGCGACGATCGACTGGCCGGTATAGACCAGGAAGATCGACGACAGCGACAGGCCCATCACCGCGGCGAATGCCCAGAAGGTCAGTTGAGCCGTCGAAGCCCGCATGCGGTGGATGCCGAAGCTCAGCACCAGCACAAAGGCGAGCGGCGCCAGCATGATCACCCAGCGCAACGGGGTGTTGTAGATGAGATTGAGCATCGTCGGGCTTTGCGCCGTGAAGAAGGCGATGAGGCCGGTCACCGCCGTCCCGATGCCCATCAGCCCGAACACCTTCTGCATGTACGCCCGGAGGCCGACATCGATTTCGGCAGCGCGGGCGCCGGCCGGCGCCTGAGCGCGGCCCAAATAGTCCCTCTGTGGTCCCGTGGCCATCTGTTCACTCCTTGTTCCAAGGGGCCCAAGCCCCCACTAGCCGATGCATAATATGAGGGCGAAAGCCTTTCCCTTCAATGCCATTCGGCACCCAAAACGGGCGCCCAAAGCGCCGGTTTGGGCGGCAAATTCGCCGAAAAAGCCTTGCGAAGCCGAGGGCGGGACGGCGATATAGCCGCCACCCTGGGGGTTCCGGGGGCGGAGATCCACACTGCCAGCGCGAAAGCACACTCGATGAACCGTATTTTCTCCGGCGTCCAGCCGACCAACAACCTCCATCTCGGCAACTATCTGGGCGCCGTCCGGAACTGGGTGCGGATGCAGAAGGACTTCGATTGCATCTTCTGCGTCGTCGACCTGCACGCCATCACCCTGTGGCAGGATCCGGCCGCCTTGCGCCAGAACACCCGCGAGGTGGCGGCCGCCTACATCGCCGCCGGCATCGATCCCAAGAGCTCGATCATCTTCGCGCAGAGCCAGTGCTTCGCCCACGCGCAGCTGGCCTGGATTCTCAATTGCGTCGCGCGCCTCGGCTGGCTCAACCGCATGACCCAGTTCAAGGAGAAGGCCGGCAAGAACCGCGAGAACGCCTCGATCGGGCTCTACGCCTATCCGGTGCTGATGGCGGCCGACATCCTCGCCTACAAGGCGACCCATGTGCCGGTGGGCGAGGACCAGAAGCAGCATCTCGAGCTGGCGCGCGACATCGCGCAGAAGTTCAACAACGACTACAACGTCAAGTTCTTCCCGCTGCCCGAGCCGGTGATCGGCGGTCCGGCGGCGCGCATCATGTCGCTGCGCGACGGCGCCAAGAAGATGTCCAAGTCGGACGAGAGCGACTACAGCCGCATCAACATGACCGACGATGCGGAGACCATCGCGCTCAAGTTCCGCAAGGCCAAGACCGACCCGAACCCGCTGCCCGGGCCGGAAACGTTGGACGAGCACGGCCACGTCAAGGCCGATGCCGACGCCGCGCGTCCGGAAGCGTTCAACCTGCTGTCGATCTATGCCGCCCTGTCCGATGTGACGTTGGCGGACACGGTGAACCAATTCGCCGGCCGGGAGTTCTCCAAGTTCAAGGGCGAGCTGACCGACCTCGCGGTCGCCAAGCTCGGCCCGATCGGCGCCGAGATGAAGCGGCTGCTGGCCGACCAGCACGAGCTCGACGCCCTGCTGCGCAAGGGCGCGGAGCGCGCCCAGGCCATCGCCATGCCGATCCTGCGCGAGGTCGAGGAGATCGTGGGGTTCCTGCACTGACCTTGCCGGGCAAACAACCCACCCCCATCTGTCGGTGGTGCCCCCACCTGGAGTAGGCCTTTATGACCGCCGACCCGTTTCTCGACTCCCCAGCCGACACGCCGAAGCTGCCCGGCGCCGGCCGGCGCTGGCTGAAACGGTCCAAGTGGATCGCGCTCGCGATCCTGGTGGCGCTGCTGCTCTATTACCCGGTCGGCATGATCATCGTGCACCGGATCAATGATGATCCGAGCTTCAGCCCGGGCGAGGTGCCGCAGGGACAAAGTAGGGCCGTCGCCTTGGCCGCCGCCTTGATCCAGCGCGAGGTGGTCGATTCCCCGTGGCCGGCCAACGATCCATTCTTCATGCCAGGCTATGCGCTCGACAACATGCCGAACTTCCAGCGCGGCATTCAGCAGGCGCTGGCGCGTTTTGCCATCGAGATGGCGGACCAGATCGGCCGCTCGCGCGGCTCGTCCAGCGCCGATGACGATCTGACCAAGGCGCGCGGCCTGCTCAACCAAGCACCCGACACCTGGTATGTGAGCGGCGGCTCGATCGCCGCAAACTCGGAGACGCAGTACAAGGAGGCGATGGTCAGGCTGGTCAGCTACAACAAGCGGCTGGCCGCCGGTCAGGCCGCCTTTGAGCCGCGTTCGGACAACCTGATCAGCACGCTGGACCGCATCGGCAAGGACCTGGGCGCCGCCTCCAACGCCATCGACCAGGAGATCGACCTCTATTCCGGCGACTGGTTCGATCTCAACGCCGACAACGTCTTTTACGCCAACAAGGGCCTGCTCTACGCGAACGCCCTGCTGCTGCGCGACCTCGGCGCCGACTTCAAGAACGTGCTCGACGAGCGCGGCGCCGGCAAGATCTGGGAGCGCATGGTGGCCTCCATGCTGGAGGGCGCGAGCCTGCAGCCGCTGATCGTCATCAACGGCGAGCCCAATGCTCTGGTCGAGCCCAATCACCTCACCGCCCAGGGCTTCTACCTGCTGCGCGCCCGCACCCAGCTCGAAGAGCTGACCGACATCCTGCAGAAATAGGCCGATCGTCACGTGACGATCTCCGCCTGCTGATCACCGATTGCTGATCTCTGGCACCAGATTCCCTGCTTTCGCCATCAGAATCACCGTCGTAGAGTGGCCTCCACGATTGGCCCGCGGTCGCCCCGAGTCGCCGTCGCCGAAGACGCTCAGACCAGCATTTTCACATGATGCGTCTCGTCGGCCGCCATCACCAGTCGCGGGGGATACCCGGCTGACGCGCGCGCGGCTGCCGGGGTGGTTTGACCGCAAGGACCGGGGGTTCGGTCGGGCATGCTGGGCGCCCTTCTAGACTGGCTACTCAGCTTCCAAGTCTATTTGCCGATCGCCGAGCTTTCGGTGTCGGTGCTGCTGTTGCTTGGCCTTGGCGGCGGGGTCGGATTCCTGTCCGGCCTGTTCGGCGTCGGCGGCGGCTTCCTGATGACGCCGCTGCTGATCTTCATCGGCGTGCCGCCGGCGGTGGCCGTGGCGACCCAATCCAACCAGACCGTCGCGACCTCGGTCAGCGGCGTGTTGGCGCATTGGAGCCGAGACAACGTCGATTTCAAGATGGGGTTCGTGCTGCTGTCCGGCGGCGTGTTCGGCTCGCTGGTCGGCGTCGCGCTGTTCTCGATCCTGCGCCGGTTCGGCCAGATCGACCTCGTCATCAACATCGCCTATGTCATCCTGCTCGGCTCGATCGGCCTCATGATGTTCGCTGAATCGACCCGCGCCCTGCGCCGCCAGCGGCGCGCCCAGCGCGGCGCCACGGCCCCGCGCAAGCTGCACCAGCATGTCTGGGTGCACGGCCTGCCGATGAAGATGCGGTTCAAGAAATCGCGCCTCTACATCTCCGCCATCATGCCCATCGGCATCGGCTTCGTGGTCGGCATCCTTTCCGCCCTGCTCGGCGTCGGCGGCGCGTTCCTCATCGTCCCCGCCATGATCTACCTGGTCGGCATGCCGACCGCGATCGTGGTCGGCACCTCGCTGTTCCAGATCATTTTCGTCGCGGCGGTCACCACCGTCCTGCAATCGATCGAGAACCGGACCGTCGACGTGCTGCTCGCCTTCGTGCTCACCATCGGGTCGGTGATCGGCGCCCAGTTCGGCGGCCGCCTCGGCGCGCGTCTGCCGGGCGAGCAGATTCGCTTCCTGCTGGCGCTGCTCATCCTCTCGGTCGCCATCGGCCTCTGCTACACGCTGGTGGCGACGCCCGACGACCTGTTCTCGCTGCAGCCTCTTGTGGGGAGCCGGTGATGCGCGCGCGCACCCTGCTCATGCTGGTCGGATTGGCGCTGGTCGGGCCTGCCGCTCCCGCCGCCACCAAGGGCATCGTCGCCGACGTCGACGACCATCTGGTGGAGATCAGGACCGATTTCGCCGGCCAGGACATCCTGGTGTTCGGCGCGATCGACGGGCCGGGCGACGTGATCCTGGTGATGCGCGGCCCGGCCGGCCGGGTCGCAATCCACCAGAAGGAGCGCTTCGCCGGAATCTGGGTGAACGCCGAATCGATCGAATTCGACGACGTGCCCTCGCTCTACGGCGTCGCGTCCTCGCGCCCGTTGTTTGACATCCTGCCCAACGAGATTCTCGACCGCTACCAGCTCGGCGTCGGCCGCCTTCAGTTCGAGACCGCGGAGGAGGAGCCGTACGGCATCGGGTCGTTCCGTATCGCGCTGGTGCAGCAGAAGCGCAAGCAGGGCCTCTATGCCGACCGGGTGGGACGCGTGACCTTCATCGGCGAGACCTTGTTCCGCGCCAACTTGCATTTGCCGTCCAACGTCCCGACCGGCACCTTCCTGATCGACGTCTACCTGGCGCGCGACGGCCGGATCGTCGATGCGCAGAACATGCCGCTGGTCATCAGCAAGGTCGGGTTCGGCGCGGATCTCTACAAATATGCCAACTCCCGGTCGGTCGGGCCGCGTTTCGGCTATGGCATAGCGGCTGTGCTAGTCTCGCTGTTGACGGGCTGGCTGGCCCATCTGGCCTTCCGCAAGCGGTAGAGGTGACATCATGAGCCCCGACCCATCCTCCGAGCCCCAGGTCCAGCCGGCGAGCGCGCCGGCGCCGGCGCAGGAGCGCGTGTTCCTGGTGGTGGTCGACGAATCGCCCGAGATGCGGATCGCCATCCGCTATGCCTGCCGGCGCGCCTTCCGCTCCAACGGCCGCGTCGCCATGGTGCATGTGATGGAACCGACCGGTTTCGGCGACTGGATGGGCGTCAACCAGCTGATGAAGGAAGAAGCGCGCCAGCAGGCCGAGGCCACCATGCAGAAGATGGCGACCGAGGTTAACAAGTTGTCGGGCAAGATGCCGATGCTCTATTTCCGCGAGGGCGACCGGCGCGATGAACTGCTGCAGCTGATCCAGGAGGAGCCGGGCATCTCCATCCTGGTGCTCGCCGCCTCGACCGGACCCAAGGGCCCCGGCCCGCTGGTCTCGGCCTTGACCGGCAAATACGTGAGCAAGATGCGCGTCCCTGTCACCATCGTGCCCGGCAACCTGACCCAGGAAGACATCGAGCACGTCGCCTGAGGCTCGGAACTTGCGCTCCCGCTTGCCTGTTGGTCTCAGATGCGGGCGATGGGATACGACTCATGATCGATCATTTCGGCTTCCGCGTACGCGACCTGGCGCGGGCGCGGTTCTTCTATGACGCGATCCTGCGGCCACTCGGCTTGCAGGCCGTTGACAATACCAAGGAATCCTTCGTGATCGGCCGCAGCCGGGCCGAGCCGTTACCGTTCATCTGGATCGGAACGACGGAACCTGCATTCTGGACCGGCGCGCACGAGACCTCGCGCAGCCCGATCCATGTGGCGTTCAAGGCGGCCTCGCGCGACGTGGTCGACGCGTTTCATCGCGCCGCGCTGGCGGCCGGCGGCACCGACAACGGCGCGCCCGGCCCGCGCGGGCCGGCGGAGCTGAAATACTACGCGGCCTTCGTGCTCGACCCCGACGGAAACAACGTCGAGGCGGGCGTGCGCGAGTAGTCGCTATCCCCGGCGTTTGACCATGCGATAGAGGAACAACAGCAGCAATGAGCCGAGCACGGCGATGACGATCGAGGGAATATTGAACTCAGTGACGTCGCCGTAGCCGAGCTTGCTACTGATGAAGCCGCCGACCAATCCGCCCGCGATGCCGATCAGGATGGTGACGATGATGCCGCCGGGGTCGCGCCCCGGCATGATGAACTTGGCGATAAGGCCTGCGACCAAGCCCACCAGAATCCACGTTAGGATGCCCATGTCCGATTCTCGTCATCAGTGATCTGGGATCCGGACCATAGCGCGCAAGCAGCGCGCCGTCACCCCTGTCCGGGCTACAGGTATTGCACCTGGGTCATCATGCCGGACCGCATGTGATAGAGATTGTGGCAGTGGAACATCCACTTGCCGGGATTGTCGGCATCGAACGCGAGGGTCACGGAGCCGCCGACCGGCACCAGCTCGGTATCGCGCACCGCCCCCTTCACCCGCGTGCCGCCCACCGCCACCACCTGGAAATGATGGCCGTGCAGGTGCATCGGGTGAGACATCTCGGTGCGGTTGGTGAGCGTCATCTCCACCCGCTCGCCGTCTGCAACGCCGAGGTGGACGTGATGCGCCATCGCAGCCTGTTCCTCGATGCCCCAGCGATAGGTCATCATCGAGCCGGTGAGATCGATCGCCAGTTCGCGATCCGCGCGCCGTTCCGGCAACGGATCGACCGCCTGATAGAGCATCGGCGCTTCGCGGTCGATCGCGCCGATCGCGTGATGCGCCTGATCGGCGACCTTGGCGACCCGGCCGTCCTTGGTCGCGAGAACGACGCCCGTCAGCGCGGTGTCGCCTTCGCGCTGGAACAGCACCGGCCAGGCGCCTCCATCCGCCGGCAGGGTCACCCGCACATCGGCGCGCTGCGCCACCGCGATCGGGAAGCGGCTGCCGATCATCGGCACGATCGGCCGGCCGTCGACGTCGGTGAGAGAGCCCGAGAGGGCGCCGAGGTCGATCAGGAAGTTGGTGGCGGACGCGGCATTGATGATGCGCAGGCGCACGCGCTGGCCTTTGTCCACACGCACGAGTTCCGGATCGTCGAGCGTGCGGTCGTTGGCCAGGAACGCATCGTACGACACGTCGTTCAGGTCCATCCCTTCCATCGGCATCTGCGACATGTCCATGCCAGAGTCCGCCCCTGCCATGTTCGACATGTCGTGGCCGGCCTGCGGGTCCGCATTTCCAGCGGACATCGCGCCGTGATCGTGGCTCATGCCCTTGGCGAGGCCGTTGAGGATGTTCTGCGGCAGCTCGAAGGTGAAATCGTGCAGCAGAATCACGACCTCCTGCTCGTCGAGCGCGGCGTCCTTGGGATCGCGCACGATCAACGGAGCCGCCATCAGCGACTGTTCCTGCAGCACGTGATGCGAATGCATCCAGTTGGTGCCGGGCAGCGCGACGGCAAAGTCGTAGTCATGGCTTTCGCCCGGCGCCAGCGGTGGCTGGGTGACGCCGGGCACGCCATCCTGGTCGTTGGGCGGCGTCAGGCCATGCCAGTGGATCAGCGCCGGTTCCTGCACCGCGTTCGCAAGCCGCACGCGAAACCGGTCGCCGGCATTCATGACAAGACCGTGCACGCCGTTGGGCTGCAGCAGCCCAAACACCTTGGCGGCCTTGCCCTTAACCTCGATGGTGCGGCTGGCGATCGCGAGGTCGACGGCACTGGCGTCGGAGGCGGCGCGCACGGCGGGTGCGAAAGCAACGGCGCTGAGGGCGGCGCCGGTGGCCAGAAAGCGGCGGCGGGACAGGCGAGTCATGACGGAAAGCTAATCTTCGCCGGGCCTGGCGCCAAGCAGGCCCACCAACCTTGCCTCCTGGCAGCGACCGCATGCCGCAGAATGCGGAAACGGCGGCTTTTTCCGCGCCGGCACCTATGCCTTTCGGCCTAGCACGTTCCCAGCGTCTTTTGCGGCTTCCAGTTAAGGTCGCTTCAACCACCGCGGTGTTATTCCAGGCGCCTCAAGTCGGCGCCAGGTGTCATCCCAGACGGGCCCGATGTCACGGGGCCGGAGCGGACGCGGTATCGCAGCCTGCGACCCGTTCCGGCTCCGACCAAATTCTTCGGCGACCTTGATTGCAATGACGGCCGGTGACCTACAGCGTCTTCTGCTGGGTCTCGGCGGACACCGACTGCATCAGCGATTTGACGCAGCGGTCGGCGGGCGTGGATTCCGCCGCCTGGTTGCGCGCTTCCATGTAGGCGACGGCGAGGCCGCCGGCATCGGCGGCGTAGAGATAGAAATCCACCACGCAGTCGGCGCCGGAATATTGCCAGATCTCGGCCGGCTCATCCCTGCGCACTTGCTTCGGCTGGCCCAGCGTGCGCGACAGCTCGGCATCGCCGAGGCCGATGAACGAGTTTGGATCCTTCGACAGGATCGGCGCGGCGGGCTGCGCGCTCGCCTTCTTGCTCGTTCCTCCGGAGGAGGACTTGTCGAGCGCCGCTGGCGTCTGGCACGCGGAAACGAGGAGCATCGCGCCGATCAGCGCGACCCAACCCACCCCAGTGCGGCCACTCTGGCCAAACCGCATTTCGGGCCCCCGCCCAAAAGCACGCCGCCGGGTAGGGCCGGCTGGTCTCGAGAACCGGCCGGCGCTGCCCTCCAGCGCCGGCGGTCAAGCCATCAAACTGTTACGCCGCTGCTTCGCTGGTGCTGGCTTCCGGCAGCGATTCCACGGTGCCGGAGATGATGCCGCCGCGCTCCACTTCGAGCTGGCCGTACTTCACCTTGCCGAACACCCGGCCGGTCGCGCGCACCGTCAGGCGGCCGTGCACCGTCAGGTCACCATCGAACCGGCCGCTGATGTCGGCGGATTCGATGTCGGCCGAACCCTTGAACTGGCCCGACGAAGCGATGTCGATCTGGCGGCAGTCGTTCAGCACCGCTTCGACGCGGCCTTCGACCACCAGGAAATCGCAGGTGCGGATCTCGCCGTTGAGGATGATCTCGCGGCCGACGATCAGCTTCTTGTGGTCGGTGGTCTCGCCGGCGCGCGGCGCAGTCGGCTGGTCACGGCGCTGCGTGAAGGCGCTGAGGTCGGGCGGACGGCGCGCAATCTCGGGGGCCGCGGGTCGCGACACGCCCGGCGTTGGCGCATCCTGGCGCAGATAGCTCTTGCTCTGGTCGCTAGCCGTCGTCGTGGACGAGGTGTCCGCAGAGGTTGGCGACATCTCCTGATCCTTCTTCTTCCCAAACATATTAACCCTTTCCCATGAGGTTGGAGCGCCCTCATCCCCTCATCGCGGTATTCTGTGATGGACCCCAGCGGTCCTCTGCACGACCCGATTTGCGATTCCCCGGCCTAGGCCAATGGCTTGACGGCCTGAGTCGCGCTTCGTGTGTGGTTTAGCACATTCTGGGCGATGTGCACCATAAAAGCCGCCCCCAACACCGGCGCCACGAGGTTGACGAACGGTATTGTGAGGCACACGGCTATCATGACACCGGCGATGGTAAACGTTCGGTTATGACGGCGCCGCAATTCATGCGCCGCCTCCCGGTCCATGCGCCGGAACGCCACCATCTCGAAATACTCGCGCCCCAGCAGCCAGCCGTTCACGATCCAGGTGAAGAGAACATAGACCGGCGGGATCACCAGCAGCGGCAATGCCACCACGTTCACCACCAGCGAGATGCCCGCCAGCTTCAGGCCATCTACCACTGCCGACAGGACCGGGACCGGGTGCGCCGGCGGCAGGCCGGGATAGTGCTTGGCCTCGACCGCATCGATCACCTCGTCCGCGAAGATGCCGGCGATGGCGGCCGCGACGCTGGGGAAAATGAACCAGGCGATGAACATCGCAGCGAGCACGCCGCCGAACTGCGCCAGCCCCTCCAGCCAGCCGGTGAGGCCGGCCAGCCAGCCGACCAGCAGGTAGACCAGCACCACGAACATGATGTAGCCGAGGATGGCGAGGCCCAGGGTCTTGCCGATCACCCGCCGGATCGGCGGGTCGCCCAGTTGCCCAAGGGTCTTGCTGACTGCGCTGAACAAGGATATTTTCCTTTCCTATCAGTGCCTTATGTGGAAAGCACGGCGCCTGAGGCCAGCTTGGCCAGCCATCGGCTCCCAGAATATGGGGCATGCGCCGCCCCGTTGCGATTCTGGTTTGCGATTCGCGATCCCTGACTATACTCCGCCAACTTTTTTGGGCGGGCACACAGATAGGTTTTCATGTCTGAAGTCATCGACGTGGTCGGCATCGGCAATGCGATCGTCGACGTCCTGGCGCATTGCGACGAGGCGTTCATCGAGCGCATGGCCCTGACCAAGGGCGCCATGACCCTGATCGACACCGCCCGGGCCGAGGAGCTGTATGCCGCCATGGGCCCCGCCATCGAGATCTCCGGCGGCTCGGCCGCCAACACCACGGTCGGCGTCGCCAGCCTGGGCGGCAAGGCTGCTTTCATCGGCAAAGTCGGCAACGACCAGCTGGGCGGCATCTTCCGCCATGACGTGCGCGCCGCCGGCGTCCAGTACGACATCGCGCCGGCGGCCTCCACCACGCCGACCGCGCGCTCCATGATCCTGGTCACCCCGGACGCCGAGCGCACCATGAACACCTATCTCGGCGCCTGCCATGAGCTGACCCCGGCGGACATCGACCCGCACCTGATCCAGCGCGCCAAGGTCACCTATATGGAAGGCTATCTGTGGGACCCGCCGCTGGCCAAGGAAGCGTTCTTGAAGGCCGCGCGCATCGCCCACGATGCCGGCCAGGAAGTGGCGCTCACCCTGTCGGACTCCTTCTGCGTCACCCGCTACCTGAAGGAGTTCCAGGATCTCGTCATGAACCATGTCGATATCCTGTTCGCCAACATCGGCGAGATCACCGCGCTGTGGGAGACCAACGACTGGAACGAGGCGGCGCGCGTCACCCAGCAGCATTGCGACCTCGCCGCGCTGACCCGCAGCGAGCATGGCTCGCTGATCGTGACCCCGGACGAGATGATCGAGATTCCCGCCTGGCCGGTCGACCGCGTCGTCGACCTGACCGGCGCCGGCGATCTTTACGCTTCCGGCTTCCTCTACGGCTATACTCATGGCCGGGAGTTCGAGACCTGCGGCCGGATCGCCTCGCTGGCCGCGGGGGAAGTGATTTCCCATATCGGTGCCCGGCCGGAGACGCCGCTCGCCGAATTGTTGCTCAGCAGGCTGTAACCGTCATGCACGCATTCAGCCGCTATACCTCGGGAACGCCGCCGACACTCGGCTGATCCGGCGAGTCTTTGATTTCGCCGATCCGATCGCGCGCTCGCCATGAGCGGCGCGCCCTTTTGCTCAGATTGAAAGTCGCCATCATGAAGTTGCGTAACATCGCCATCATCGCCCACGTCGACCACGGCAAGACCACCCTGGTCGACCAGCTGCTGAAGCAGAGCGGCGCCTTCCGCGCCAACCAGCAGGTCATGGAACGGGTCATGGACTCGAACGACCTGGAGCGCGAGCGCGGCATCACCATTCTCGCCAAGTGCACCTCGGTCGACTGGAAGGGCACGCGCATCAACATCGTCGACACCCCGGGTCACGCCGATTTCGGCGGCGAGGTCGAGCGCATCCTCAACATGGTGGACGGCGTGATCCTGCTGGTCGACGCCGCCGAAGGCCCGTTGCCGCAGACCAAGTTCGTCACCATGAAGGCGCTTGCCCTTGGCCTCAGACCCATCGTCGTCATCAACAAGTGCGACCGGCCGGACGCCCAGCCGCACGAGACCCACGACGCGGTGTTCGACCTGTTCGCGATCCTCGGCGCGCAGGACGAGCAGCTCGATTTCCCGACCCTGTTCGCCTCGTCGCGCCAGGGCTGGGCGGTCACCGACCTGGAGAAGGACGAGCGCAAGGACCTGTCGCCGATGTTCGACCTGATCGTCGAGCATGTGCATGCGCCGCGGGTGCAGAACGATGCGCCCTTCTCCATGCTGGTCACCACGCTGGAATACGACAA
>DATEOK010000439.1:0-4389 GCA_035274225.1 Dongiaceae bacterium | reverse complement strand
AGTCCGCCCGCATCGAGCGCGCCAGCGGCATCAGTGATACGACTGTGCTGCAATCCAAGAGCGTCAATACGTTGCTGGGCGATGCGTCCGAGCTGCAGGCGGCGATGCGCGGCCTGCTGGTCACCGGCAGCTCGCAGTACGGCAAGGATTTTGAGGCGCTGAGCACGGAGTTCGACGCCGATCTCAAGACCGCGCTGGAGAATGCAGCGGGCGATGAGAAGCTGTCGGCCAGCGTCGAGGAGATTGGCGCGGTGGTCGCATCCTGGCGCGGCGGGCCGGCGGCGCGGCAGCTGAAACTGATGCGCCACCCGGACACCGTGAACGAGGCGCGCGCCATCGAAGTGACCGGCGCGGGCGAGGAGATGACCTCCAAGCTCAAGAACGCCGCCGCTGCCGTGATCGCCGTCCTGGACGCCAACTCGGCCGCGGCCAATGCGGAGAAATCGAGCGCGCTCACCACCACCTCGCTGACCGTGATCCTGAGCGCGGTGGTGACCCTGGCCGCGTCGATCGGCTTCTTCTTCTGGCTGTCGCGCTCGATCGGCGCGCCGATCCGCTCCATCACCGGCACCATGAACCAGCTGGCCGGCGGCGACATGACCGTCGCCATCCCGTTCGCCAATCGTCGCGACGAAGTCGGCAACATGGCGCGCGCGGTGGAAGTCTTCGCGCAGAACATGCGCAAGAATCAGGAGTTGCAGGCCGAAGCCGCGCGCGACCAGGCGGCGCGCGAGCAGCGCGCGTCGGAAATCGCGCGGCTGGCACAGAGCTTCGATCGCGATATCGAAGCAATCCTGAAGGCGCTGGTCGGATCGGCCGAAACCCTGGACAAGACCGCGGGCGCGCTCGACCACACCTCGCGCGATTCGCTCGAGCAGGCACAGAAGGTTGCCGCCGCCGCGGCGGAAGCCAGCGCCAACGTCTCGACCGTCGCCGCCGCGACCGAAGAACTGTCCTCCTCGATCATGGAGATCAGCCGCCAGGTCTCGAGCCAGGCCACCATCGCCTCGCAGTCGGAGCGTTCGATCGACGAGACCACGGCGCGGGTCGAGCTGCTGACCGAGGCCTCGACCAAGATCGGCGACGTGGTGCGCCTGATCACCGAGATCTCCAACCAGACCAACCTGCTGGCGCTCAACGCGACGATCGAGGCGGCGCGTGCCGGGGAAGCCGGCAAGGGCTTCGCGGTGGTGGCGAACGAGGTGAAGAGCCTCGCCAACCAGACCGCGCGCGCGACCGAGGACATCGCGGTGCAGATCTCCTCGATCCAGAACTCGACGCAATCGACCGCCGATGCGATCCGGTCGGTCGGCGGCCAGGTCAAGCAGATGACGGAGATCTCCGCCGGCGTCGCCGCCGCGGTGGAGGAACAGAACGCCGCCACCCGCGAGATCGCCCGCAACGTGCAGGAAGCCTCCGCCGGCAACGCCGAGGTCTCGCAGAAGGTGGAACTGGTCGCCCGCGCCGCCGAAGGCACCAAGGGCGCCGCGGCCACGGTGCTCGATGCCTCGCATCAACTGGGTGAGCACACCGGCAACATCCGCAACGTGATCGAGCGCTTCGTGCGCGACATCCGCGCGGCCTAACACGCCTTCCGGAGCGGGCGGGGATCTCCTGCCCGCTTCTCCTACTCTCGTTTAATTGCTGTCCTGGATCGTCCCCGGCAGCCGCGGAATGGTGGGAGGCTTGGTGGTCGGCGGCAACTGCGGGGCCGGCTGCCGCACCAGGCTGTCGGGTTGCACCCGCTTCGGCTGCTCGATTGCCCCCATCGGCGGATCGAGGTGCGAGCGGTTGCAGGCCTGACGTTGCGAGCCCGCCGCCACGGCGGAGCAGTCGAAGCCAAGCGGATATTTCGGTTGCACGGTTCCTTCGGCCGATGCGGTCATCGGCATGAGAAGGGCCAAGAGACCTGCGAAGTGACGCGCTCGCACGGTTGCCTCGCGCTTTGTCGCGAATGCTGAGCTAACAGCATGAGTATCCCGCCGTTGCGCGGGACGCGCAATCGCCCCGCGGCGATGCCGAGGGCGATACTCCAAATGCCAGGAGAGGCTTAGTTCTCGCAGCCGGAGGGCGTGGTGCAATCCAGCGGCACGGCATCGGGCCGCCCAGCGATCAGCTGTTGCTTGGCCTGCTCGGTGCGCTGGGCGTCGATCTTCGCCACCTGCGCCTGGAAGGCCTTGAGTTGCTTGCCGGTGAGCTTGTTGCTGGCGACGGTCTTGACCTTGCCCGGATTGACCTGCTTGCCGGCGACCAGGATCTCGTAGTGCAGGTGCGCCCCGGTGACGCGGCCGGTGGCGCCGACATAGCCGATCACCTGGCCCTGCTTGACCTTGTCGCCCTTCTTCATGCCCTTGGCGAACTTGCTCATGTGGGCATAGGCGGTCTGGTATTCGCCGTTGTGGCGGATCCGGATGTAGTTTCCGTACGAGCCCTTCCTGCCGATCTCGACGATCGTGCCGGTGCCCGCGGCGAAGATCGGCGTGCCGGTGGGCGCGCCGAAATCGATGCCCTTGTGCAGCTTGGAGAAGCCGAGCACCGGGTGCATGCGCATGCCGAAGCCGGAGGTGACGCGCGCGCCGTCGACCGGCGTGCGCAGCAGCGACTTGCGGATGGCCTCGCCGCTCGGCGTGAAATATTCGCCGTCGCCGTCGCGCTCGAAGTAGTAGACCGGGATGGTCTTGCCGGAGAGCGTGAGCGATGCGAACAGGATCTTGCCGGACTTCACGAACTCGCCGGCTTCGCTCTCGGTGCGCTCGTAGAGCACTTCGAAGGCGTCGCCATCCTGGATGTCGCGCTGGAAGTCGACGTCGAACGAGAAGGTGCGGATGAGGTCGGCGACCACCGGCATCGGCACGCCCGCTTCCTGCGCGGCATCGAACAGGCTGCTGTCGATGATTCCGGCGCCGCGGCGAATTTGCTCGACCACCGGCTTGTCGACCGCGGCGGCGACGAACAGGCCGGTGTCGTTGCGGGTCAGCGTGACGTCGGTGGTGACGTTGGGCTCGAAGCTGAGGCCCATCAGCTGCGCATCGGCAGCGCTCTCGCGCGTGCCGGAGGCGGTGGTGATGTTGAGCGTGATCTCCTGGCCGGCGCGCAGGTCGCGCGGCGAAAAGATCTCGGCAATCGCGCCGACGGCGTTGTTCGCGTCGTCCTCGGTGATGCCGGCATTGACGAGCACGCCATAGAGCGTGTCGCCCGGCCGCACCTCGATCACCTTCTCGATGTCGTTGGCGATCGCCTCGGCAATCGTTTCGTCGCTGGTGAACCACGGCTCGTCCGGTACCGAGTGATCGGTGACGCTGGCGATGAGGAAGCTCTCGAATGGATTGACCTTGACCGGCGCGGAGGTGGCGATCAGGTCCGCGATCGCGTCCGACGACACCACCGTCGAAGCCGGTGCGTCCATGTCTTCCCGGCCGAAGGTCCAGCGGGCGGTCGGCTTCAAGCGCGGCGCCATATCGCGCGAGACTTCCATGACGCGGTCGTTGGCGTCGGCGGT
The DNA here is from genome assembly GCA_035274225.1 of Dongiaceae bacterium. Classification (GTDB taxonomy): domain Bacteria; phylum Pseudomonadota; class Alphaproteobacteria; order Dongiales; family Dongiaceae; genus Dongia_A. Next base: position 890 of record DATEOK010000439.1, on the reverse strand, counting down.
CAGAATCGGATGTTCGACGGCGTCGACGGTTTGATCTTGCGCGGCGAGGCCCGCCATCATGCGCTGCGCCCAGCCGGGAGTGTTCTGCGCCAGCATCAGCTGGTCGGCCGCCTGCACGCTGGCGAAGTCGCGGGCGGCGGCGCTCTCGATGGCGGCCGGCCGGTGCGACCAGGCGGCGCCAAAACCGCCGAGGACGACAAAACCGGCGGTTGTGTATGTTAGGTAACGCTTCAGCGTGCCCCAGACTTGGCTACGCGCAAAAATCAACGGTCGATCCCCCGGCTTCGGCGAATAGGTTAGTTTTCTTAACGAATCGCGACAGAGCCGTTGCAGGTGCGCTGCAATGAAACTGCCACGAGTCGCGGCTGTTAAGGTTAAGAACATGCTTTTCATGTGCAGCGGTGTCAACCCAAAAAGCCCTGTTAGATCATGAATTTAGCGGCCAGTCAGCGAGTCGGAGCACCGTGAAACCTGTTGCTGTGGCGCAATGGTGCGTTGCGATAAAGCCACAGTTTGAATCTATTGCGTTGGTCGTTTCCGCCTGCTGTGTTCCACAAGAGGGTGCACCCAGGCCCGTTAAATTCCGGTAAACGGCTGATATTCAATGTATTTTCGAAGATTGCGGCAGATTGTCCCAGAATCGGCTTAGGAATCAGCAAGAAGGACGTTGACAGGTTTCCAAACTGTCACGTATAAGCCCGCCTCCGTTGGCGCGAGAGCCGGCTGGTCATGCCGGAAGGTTTGTCGCGTCCTGCTATTTGACAAGTTCATATTGAGAGAAGGGATTCGCGGGCGGCGGGCTTTGGATTGGTATCGGAGCTTTTGTGCTGACCGTTGGATCTTGGATTTGGTTGTTGTGGTGACGTGGTGTGCGGAGCGATCTGCGTGCT
>DATEOK010000438.1:0-12655 GCA_035274225.1 Dongiaceae bacterium | reverse complement strand
CCGGCCTTGCTGGTGGCCGCGATCTTCCAGCCGGAGACCGGCTGCGCGGCGCTGGCGACCATCGCGTCCTGGATCGCATAGCCCTCGGCGAGGTTGCGCGGCCGCAGATGATCGGGCAGTGCCTCGATCCGCCGCTGCTCGATGCGCGTGCGCCAGAGGAAGTCGGCGGCCTGTGCGATGTGCGATTGGTCCATGTGTGGTCCCCGGGAGTGAGTCTCGAGCAGCATAACGCACGTCCTCACCACGTCACCACCGTCATGGCAAGGCTTGGCTTTGGGATGACGGGTTGTAGTGGACGAGGGGACTAGTGGAAATCCCGGCTGCGCAGGCGGAGCAGGCGCTGGTCGCCGGTGGTGGCGCGCTTCACTTCGTCGGCGCGCGCCACAACCCGGCTGATGTCGGGCTGTTCCTCATGGAGCGAGTGCAGCAGCGGCGTCATGTCCGTCACGCGGTCGGCCACCACGTGAACGACGATGCCCTCACGCTGCAGCTTGCCTTCGATCATGACCATCCGGCCGCCGAGCACGATGCGGCGATAGGTTTCGAACACCTTGGGCCAGACCACGATGTTGGCGATGCCGCCTTCGTCCTCGAGGGTCATGAAGATGACGCCGCTGGCCGTGCCGGGACGCTGGCGCACCAGCACGATGCCGGCCACTTTGATCCGCTGGCCGTCCTTGGCGGTGGCGAGGAACCTGCTGGGCGTGACGCCGAGCCGGTCCAACGCCGCGCGCAGCAGCCCGACCGGATGGGCGCGCAGCGACATGCCGATGGCGTGGTAATCCTCGATCACCTGCTCGCCCAGGCTCATCGCGGGCAGCGGCGCCGCCAGATCCTCCGCCGGAATATGTGACGGCCATTCCCGTGCGGCCGGCGAGGCCTCATCGGGATCGAACAGCGGCATCTGCCCGTCATCCAGGGCATGGATCTGCCACAAGGCGCGCCGGCGATCGATGAACAGCGAGCCGAAGGCGTCGGCCTTGGCGAGGGTTTCCAGCGCCGCGGGGCCGAGGCCGCTCTTGCGCCACAGCTCATGCAGCGTGCAATAGCCGTCGCCGCGCGCGCTGACGAGCTGCGCCGCATCCTGCTGCCGGCAGCCCGCGATCTCACGGAAGCCGAGACGCAGCGCCAGGCTGCCGTCATGCGCTCGCTCCAGCGTGTTGTCCCAGTCGCTGACATTGACGTCGACCGGCCGCACCTCGACGCCGTGTTCCCGCGCGTCACGCACCAGCTGCGCCGGCGCATAGAAGCCCATCGGCTGTGCGTTGAGGATGGCGCAGGCGAAGGCGGCCGGGTGGCGGCATTTCAGCCAGGCCGAGACGTAGACCAGCAGGGCAAAGCTGGCGGCGTGGCTTTCGGGGAACCCGTAATCGCCGAAACCTTCGATTTGCTTGAAACATCGTTCGGCGAAATCGCGGGTGTAGTTCTTGGCGATCATGCCGTCGATGAACTTTTCCTTGAGAGTGCCGATGGTGCCGTTGCGCCGGAACGTCGCCATCGCTCGCCGCAGCTGGTCCGATTGCGCCGGGGTGAAGCCGGCGGCGACGATGGCGATGCGCATCGCCTGCTCCTGGAACAGCGGCACGCCATAGGTCTTCTTGAGGACTTCGCGCAGCTCGTTGCTTGGGAAGTCCGCTTCTTCCAATCCGTCACGCCGGCGCAGGTAGGGATGCACCATGTCGCCCTGGATCGGCCCGGGGCGGACGATCGCGACTTCCACCACCAGGTCGTAGAAATTGCGCGGCCTGAGGCGCGGCAGCATGCTCATCTGCGCCCGGCTCTCCACCTGGAACACGCCGACGGAATCCGCCTTGCACAGCATGTCGTAGACTTCCGGCTCCTCCGGCGGGATGTTGGCGAGGGTCAGCTTCTCGCCGCCGCAATGCTGGTGGATCAGGTCGAACCCCTTGCGGATGCAGGTCAGCATGCCGAGCGCCAGCACGTCGATCTTCAGCATGCGCAGGGTGTCGAGGTCGTCCTTGTCCCATTCGATGACCGTGCGGTCCTCCATCGCCGCATTCTCGATCGGCACATAATCGTGCAGGCTGCCGCGGGTGATGACGAAGCCGCCGACATGCTGCGACAGATGGCGTGGAAAACCGATCAGTGCGCCTGCCAGGGCGAGCACCTGGCCCAAGCGCGGCTCATCGGGATCGAGGCCGGCCTGGCGGATGTGCTTCTGGACGATGTCTTCCTCGCCCCAGCCCCAGACCGCTTTCGAGAGGCGGTTGAGCACGTCCTCGCTGAGGCCGAATACCTTGCCGACGTCGCGCAGGGCGCTCTTCGGGCGATAGGAAATGACCGTGGCGGCGAGGCCGGCGCGATGGCGGCCGTATTTCCTGTAGATATACTGGATGACCTCTTCGCGCCGCTCGTGCTCGAAGTCGACGTCGATGTCCGGCGGCTCGTTGCGCTCGGCCGAGACGAAGCGCTCGAACAGCAGGTCGACTTTGATCGGGTTGACCGCCGTGATGCGCAGGCAATAGCAGACAACGGAATTCGCCGCCGAGCCGCGGCCCTGGCACAGAATGCCTTCGCCCTCAGCGAACCGCACGATGTCGTGCACCGTCAGGAAGTAGGGCGCGTAGTTCAATTGCCCGATCAGCGCCAGCTCTTGCGTGAGCGTTTCGCGCACCTTGTCCGATAGGCCCTCGGGATAGCGCTTGGCCGCGCCCGTCCAGGTCAGCTGCTCCAGATGCTGTTGCGGCGTCAGCCCATCCGGCACCGGTTCGCTGGGATACTCGTAGCGCAACTCGTCGAGCGAGAAGCGGCAGGCATTGGCCAACTGCGCGGCGTTTTCCAGCGCCTGCGGCCAGCGCCGGAACAGCCGCTGCATCTCGTCGGGCGACTTCAGATGCCGCTCGGCATTGGCTTGCAGCTTGAACCCGGCTTCCTCGATCGTGACATGCTCTCGGATGCAGGTCAGGACGTCCTGCAGCGGTCGCCGCTCCGGCGCGTGATAGAGCACGTCGTTGGTGGCGATCAGCGGCAGGCGATGCTCGGCGCCGAGCTCGGCGAGTTGGCGGATGCGCCGCGCATCGTCGCCACGATAGAGGTGGCTGATGGCGAGATGCGCGCTCTTGCCGACATCGCTGCGGAACGTCTTCAGGAACACGGCGAATTGCTCGTCGATCTCCTCCGGCGCCAGCGCCACCAACTGCTGGCCGAGGCGATGATCCAGCACGTCGGCGTAGTGCAGTACGCACTTGCCCTTTTCCGTACGCCTTTTGCCGAGAGTGAGCAGGGTGCAAAGCCGGCCATAGGCCGCGCGGTCCTCCGGATAGCACAGCAGGCTCGGCGCATCGGTGAGATCGAGCCGGCACCCGACGATCAGTCGCACCGGCGCAATCTGCTGCGTTGCCTGCTCGCAGCCATCGAACGCGCGCACGATTCCCGCCAGCGTGTTGCGATCCGTCACGCCAATCGCCTCATAGCCGAGTGCCGCCGCCTGCGCCGCCAGCTCCTGCGGCCGCGACCCGCCCTGCAGGAAGGAGAAGTTGGTGGTGACCTGGAGCTCAATAGGGCGGAGGGTCATCTAAGGACCCCGCACTCTCTCCCGTCATGGCAAGGCTTGGCCTTGCCATCCACGAGTTTCGATGGGGAGTACCGAGTTGTGGCAAGCGAACTCGTGGATCCCAAGGCCAAGCCTTGGGATGACGGAGAGGGAAATGTCATCCTCCCTAGCATCACCCGAACATCCCGTGCATGAACCAGCGCGGCGCCGGCGTCGCCTGGTAGAGGCCGGCGCGGTAGAGCCAGAAGCGGCGGCCGTCGGCGTCTTCGACGCGGTAGTAGTCGCGGATCTCGGCATCCTGTTCGCCCGGCAGCCACCATTCCGGCGCGATGCGCTCGGGGCCTTCGGCCGCGCGCACCTTGTGCAGCACGTGACGCCAGCGGAACTGCACCGGCGGATCGTCCGGGATCGGCGCGACCGCATCGATCGGCTCGGGATGGGGCAGCAGGCGGACCGGCCGCTGCGCTGCCTTGGGCCAATGCAGGCGCGGGCTCTCGGCCAGCGGCGGCAGGCGGCGTACGGCGCGCTCGGGGATGTGGCTCTCGCGCGTCTCGAAGCGATGCACCGCATGCTCGCCCAGCCGGTTGCTCAAGCGATCGATCAGCGGCGCAAGATCGTGGCGCACCGCGCCGCCGGCTTCGAAGTCGCGCTGGTGCGCCTGCAGCCGCTCCATCTCGCGGCCGGACAGGCGCATGGCCTCGAAGCCGTCTTCGGGCCGGAGCTGGTCGAGCTTTTCCTCGAACAGGCGGAACAGGTGTCCGGCATCGAGGTTGGCGCGCGCGGTCCCGATCGAAAGCCGCTGCGTCTCGCCATCCAAGCGGTAACAGGAGAGGTCCAACTTGCGCGGTCCGCTTTCATGCGGCCGCAGCGCTTCCGTCAGCCGCTTCAGCAGCAGATCGAGCGCGCGGTCGATATCGGCGCGCTGCACGATCGGCTCGGCGAAATCCATCCGCACATAGCATTGCGGCGGTGGCAGCAGCGGCGACAGCGTCTCGTCCAGCCGGCCCAGCGCCTGGTCAAGCCGGTCCATCAGCACGGCGCCGAACCGCCGCGCCAGCGCCGCGCGCGGCAGGGCGCAGAGATCGGCGACATGCTTCAATCCCAGCCGCTGCAGTTGCGCGCATAGCTCTTCCGGAAGGCGCAGCGCGGCTGGCGTCAATTCGGACAAAGCGGTGCGCTGCTCACCGTGCGGTACGATCTGGTTCGGACCTGTGCCGAAGCGCGCCGCGCCCCAGGCCGCGCCGATGGTGTCAGCGACGGCGGAGCGGTGATGGACACCGAAGTGGCGCATGTGCCGGTCGAGATCGGAGAGCATGCGCGCTTCGCTGCCCCACAGGTGCGCGCAGCCGGCGATATCCAGCATCAGGCCATCGGCGCCGTCGGTCGCGACCAGCGGCGAGAAGCGCGTGGCCCAATCGGCGAGGCGCTTCAGATCCGCCGCATCGGCGTCAGGATCGAGCGGGACGACGACCACGTGCGGCACCCAGGCGCGGGCATCGGCAACTGCCACGCCCGATTTCAGCCCAAGCGCACGCGCGGCTGGGTTCACCGCGTGGATTTCCAGGCGGTTGCCGACCTGCGCCGACAGGACGAGCGCTCCCTCAGCCGAAACGGAGGAGGGTGGCCGTTGCCCGCTCTGCTTCCGCTGCTGGCGCCGCCGGTATTGATCGGTCGGCCAGTGCGGCAGCCACAGGGACAGGAAACGCCGTGACCCGCTGTTGATCAGCATGATCGAACTCCATGATCCAGGACGCCGCCGCCGCGTTGCGGCAGCGCCAGAGATCGAGACGCCACTGCGCCGGCCCCAGCTCCGGCATGGTTGCTTGATCGGCGACACGCGGATGCAGCTGGGGAGAGATGCGCCAGCGCGTGACCGCCGCGATCGGTTGCGCGCGCTGTTGCTGCGCCAGCTGCTGGGTGCGCCAGCGCCGCAAGAGGAAGCAGGGGATGCCGGCCTGCTCCGCCGCCAGCTGCAGGCGGCGCGTGGCGTTGAGCGAGAGAGCGCCAACCTCCGCCACCGCCGCGGCCAAGGATTTGCTGCGCAAGGCTTCCTCCAGCGCCCAGCACACTTCCGCATCGCGCCGCGCGGACACCAGAATCAGCCGGCGCAGATCGAGCCCGAAGGCAGCGAGACCGGGAGCATAGAGGTCGTCCTCCTGCGTCACCCAGGCGATCCACCCGGTCGGCGCGCTGGCCTTCAGGGTCAAGGCCAGGAAGCCGGCTCCAGCGGCACCTTGCTCTTCATCGCCGCCGTGACCGGCAATTTCATGGACGGCGCCGAGGGGGGTGGCTGCCGTACCTAAATAGGCATCGACCGGGGGAAGCCCGGTGGACAGCCGCGCTTCCGAGACACGGGCTTCCGGCCGCAAAGCCGGGATGCAGGCAATGCGCTGTTTTAACTGGGCCAAGTCGATCCGAGCATTCATCGTCGCGCAGCCGCCTTATTCGTTCCCTTTTTGTTCTAAACAGACTTGAGTGTCAAGCCGCGCGGGGATCAGTCGAATGTCATTTAATGTTTCCGAAAAAACACAGCTAACTGAATGAAATAAATCAGTTTTCTGAATTTTCGGTTCATGCCCGGTTAAGGCGGCCGTTGTTAACGTCCTTCCACCAATGAGGACAAGACGAGGAAGCCAACAATGAACCCAACCATTCGTACTCTTATGACCTCCCTCATGATCGCCGCTGTCGCGCCGATTGGCCTGGCCGCGCTCGATCTTGAGCAGGCCGCCTTTGCCGGCAATGGCAATGGCAATGGTGGCGGGAACGGCGGTGGTAACGGTGGCGGCAATGGCGGCGGCCACGGCGGCGGCAATGGCGGCGGCCACGGCAAGAGCAGCGAAGCCCATGGCAATGCCAAGGGTCATGCAAAGACCTCGGACGTCGCAGCCACAGATGACGGCGACGAGACCGAAGGCGAAGGTCTGGCACCTAACGAGCTGGGCAAGCTGAACGGCGTCCTGCACGCCTCTCCGAACGCGATCGCGCATGCCAGCGCGAACTCGCCGATCGGCACCGCCCGCGAGTTCGGCGCAGCCCTGGCTGGCTTCCTCGATTCAGCCGAAGAGCCGGAGGACGGCGAAGCGCCGGCCGAAGGCGAGGAGACGACTGCCGAAGACGAGGTGGCGCCGACCACCGACGATCTGGCCGAGATGATGGCCCGCATGACCAACAAGCCGGTGACGGCCGACCAGGTCCAGGCGGTTGCCGAGAAGGTCGGCATCGAGACCACCGACGAAGCTCCGACAGACGAAGACACGACTGGCGAAGAGACGGCCGAAGGCACGACCGAGGATCCGACCGCGGACGATGAGCCGGCGGCGTTGGACCAGGCTACGGCCCAGGAGATCGCCGACAAGGCCAACGCGATCCATGGCTTTGACACCGGCGACGACACTACGGACGACGGCGACACGGCTGATGCCGGCGACACCGGCGACGAGACTGTCACCGACTAACAGCGAATAGTCTGCAGCAAGCCTGGCGCGGGAGGAAACTCCCGCGCTTCTTTTTATGGATCAGCGCGCTTCGCTGGAGCGGCCGCGGCGGAGCAGGAAGGCCGGCGTATGGTCGCCGAAGGCGACGCCGGGCAGGCCGCCGTCGTCATGATGATGCACCCGCCCGTCACGGCGCTCCGGCCGCGGTGGATGCTGCTCGGTCGCCTGTTGATTATTATCACGTCCGCCGGAACGGCGCTGATGGCGGTTGAAGTGCGGCTCCTTCTCGGCCGGAACCGGCAACGCGACACTGGCTTCCAACTGGGCATGGCGGCCGATCTCGCGCTCCGGATGCGGCACCACCGCATCGATGACCTTTTCGGCCTTGCGCTGGCGCTTTTCCTGCTGTTGGCGCCCGCGGTCATGGCGACCACCACGGCCGCGATGTTCGCGCCCGCTAGACAGAGCGGCGCCATCCAGCCCTTCGATGGCGATGCGCGGAATCGTGGTTCCAACCAGCTTCTCGATTGCCGCGACATACTTGCCGTCGATCGGCGCCGCCAGCGTGTAGGCGTGACCTTCGCGGCCGGCACGGCCGGTGCGACCGATCCGGTGGATGTAGTCCTCGGCATGCATCGGCACGTCGAAACAGAAGACGTGGCTGAGGCCCTTGATGTCGATGCCGCGCGCGGCGACGTCGCTGCACACCATCAGGCGGACTTCGCCCTTCTTGAACTTGTCGAGTGTCTCGGTGCGCGCCGGCTGCGACATGTCACCGTGCAGGCGGACCGCGTCGAAGCCATGCTTGGTCAGCGACTTGAACAGGATTTCGACGTCGCGCTTGCGGTTGCAGAAGATCAGCGCGTTGGCGACGGTCTCGCTGCGCAGCAGCTTGCGCAATGCCTCGCGCTTCATCTCGGTCTCGACGATGGCGAGGCCCTGGACGACGGTGCTCGCCGCCGTGGCCGGCGGTGCGACGCTGATCTCCTTCGGGTTCATCAGGAACGCGTCGGCCAGCTTGCGGATCTCCGGCGCCATGGTGGCGGAGAAGAACAGGGTCTGGCGCAGCTTCGGCAGCAGGCCGACGATGCGCTCGACGTCCGGGATGAAACCCATGTCGAGCATGCGGTCGGCTTCGTCGATCACCAGGATCTTGACGTCGTTCATCAGGATCTTGCCACGCTCGAACAGGTCGATCAGGCGGCCGGGCGTGGCGATCAGCACGTCGACGCCGCGGTCCAGCTTCTTTTCCTGGTCGACAAAGCTCTCGCCACCTATGAGCAGCGCGTAACTCAGGTTTGCGTTCTTGCCATACTTCTCGAAGCTCTCGGCCACCTGGGCGGCCAGCTCCCGAGTCGGCTCCAGGATCAGGGAGCGCGGCATGCGGGCCTTGGCCCGGCCGCTGCTCAAAATCTCGATCATGGGTAGGGTGAAGCCGGCGGTCTTTCCGGTGCCGGTCTGGGCGCAGCCCAGGACATCGCGGCCCATGAGAACCACTGGAATTGCTTGGGCTTGGATGGGGGTGGGCTGCTGATAGCCGACTTCGGCAATCGCTTGCAGGATAGTGGGGCTGAGCCCCAGTTCTTCGAACGTCATTATCTCAAGATGCGGGCATTTACTGTGATCGCCGAAGGGCGAAAGTGAGCAGGGGGAGCCCGATCCCGCTGCCGAAAGGTCGCGCGCACTATAGGGATAGCGCAAACTTTGTCAATTCAACCGCTTGGCGCATACTTTGCACTTAGCCCAGAATTGATAGGGCGAACGGAGCTGGCCAATCTCGCCCCGGCCAGCGCGGTGCATGACAAGGTCGAATTCTGCTTCGCCAATCCTGTTTTGCGTGCCGCTGTATCGGTGCCCGATCGGCAGACGGTGATCTTCGGCATCGAGGCGCATGTCTGCGTGCTGCAGACGGCGATCGAGGTGGCGGCGGCTGCGCACGATGTCACCATCGTTGTCGATGCCGGCGGCTCGCGCGTTGCGGACAGCAAAACCACTAGCAACCCGGAATGAAGCAGAACTCGTTGCGATTGTCCTCGGTCTGCGGCGGGAAAAGCTTGACCACCGAAGAGCGGACGAACTGGTGGAACCGTGGATCGTCCGGCCCCGCGATGTCGGAAACCGATCCCGTCAGGAAGGCGAGCGCCGCCCCGGTTCCCGGGCACAAAGCCGCCACCAGGGTCATATCGCCGCTGCGCACGCCGCCACCCGACGCGCGGCATGCCAAGTCCTTGTTCACGCTGGTCGAGCCATTGAAGGCGAGATGGACCCGGTACGGGCTGCCGTCGCTCGGTTGCACGCCCGGCGGCTGGATGGTCTCGGACACCAGCGTGTTGAAGGCCTGCTGGTCCATGCCGAAGGGGTTGCCGGACACGTCGGCCTTCATGGCGCGATTGTATGGGACAAATCGGTATTGCACCGGATCGTAGCCGGACTCCACCCGAACCCGGTCGATCCGCCCTGGCGTGCAGCCGGCGGCCAGGGCGCCGATCAGAAAGATTGCAAGAAGTCTGGACATCGCCGCCTCCACAGGGAATCTCTTCAGGCTCATTTGACGACCACCGGCCTGCAAACCAAGCATCACGATTTCGCGAGATATGACCGTCAATCTTATCAAACTCTGTGTCGGCATCAGCGACGTCACGCAACTGGTCCAGGAGCATGAGCGCCTGGTCAAGCAAGCGCTCAAGCGCAAGAGCAAGAAACCGGTTGAGGATCACCATTGGACCCGCATGCGCCCGAAGCGCGACGAAGAGGTGCTCGACGGTGGTTCGTTGTTCTGGGTGATCCGCGGCACCATCCGTGTCCGACACCGGATTCTACGCCTGGACGAGGTCAGGGATACGGACGGCCAGGAATATTGCGCCATCATCTATGACCCGAAGGTGATCTTGGTCGAGCCGCGGCCGCGGCGCGCCTTTCAGGGCTGGCGCTATCTGGAGGCGGACGATTCACCGCCCGATCTGCCGAACCAGCGGCAAGCCCTCGCCAATGCCGCGGCGGAGGGCGACATGCCGGCCGACATGCTCGCAGAGCTGCGGACCCTCGGCTTATTCTAACCGATCGCCGCGTGGGCGAGATAGCCGATCGCACCGCTGGCCAGTAGCACCTTCACCAGGTTCACGCGCCAATGCAGCAGCGCCAGTGCCGCGGCGATCGAGAGGCCGATTGCCACGAGATCGGCGCTGCGCCAATCCGGCCAGGCGAATGTGGCCACCCCGAATGAGACCTCGCTCACGTTCCGGAACAGCACATGGAGCGCGAACCACAGGGCGAGATTCGCGATCACGCCCACCACCGCCGCCGTGACCATCGCCAGCGCCGCCGATAGATAACGATTCTGGCGCAGGCGTTCGATGTACGGCGCACCGAGAAAGATCCAGATGAAGCTCGGCACGAAGGTGACCCAGGTGACGAAGAGCGCGCCGAGCGTGCCGGCGAGCATCGGCGCGAGCGCGCCGGGCTGTTGGTGCGCGGCGTAGAAACCGACGAAGCTTAGCACCAGGATCAGCGGCCCCGGCGTTGTCTCGGCGAGCGCCAGGCCATCGATCATGTTGCCGGTGGTGAGCCAGCCGTAGCCTTGCACCGCTTGCTGCGCGACGTAGGCGAGGACGGCATAGGCGCCGCCGAAGGTGACGACCGCCATCTTGGCAAAGAACAGGCCCATCTGCGGGAAGATCTGGTCGCCACCCAGGAGCAGGGCAAGCAGCGCGATCGGCCCCAGCCAAAGCAGAGCGCCGATGACCATGGTACGGAACGGCCGCGGCGCGTTCGCGGTTTGCTCGAGGATCCTTTCATCGGCGCCTTTGAAGGCAGCTCCATCGGATCGCCACGCCAGGCCAAAGCCGATGATCGCGGCGACCAGGATCACGATCGGAAACGGAATCCGGAACACGAACAGCGCGAGAAGCGCGAGCGCTGCGACCACGACATGCATCGGCTGCTTGAGCGCGCGCTTGGCGACACGCCATAACGCTTCGGCCACCAGAGCGATGACGGCGCATTTCAAGCCGAAGAACACGCCCATCAGCCACGGCAATTGCCCGAAGGCCGCATAGGCTGCGCTCAAGGCAAGGATGACGCAGAAGCCCGGCAGCACGAACAGGATGCCGGCGACCAGGCCGCCGCGCACGCCATGCAGCAGCCAGCCGATGTAGGTGGCGAGCTGCTGCGCCTCTGGTCCGGGCAGCAGCATGCAGAAATTGAGCGCGTGCAGAAACTGCGCTTCGCCGACCCATTTGCGCTCGTCGACCACCAGCCGATGCATGAGGGCGATCTGGCCCGCCGGGCCGCCGAAGCCGAGGCAACCGACCTTGAACCAGAGCTTGGTTGCCTCGGCGAAGCTGGGATGCGCCTCGCTCATCGTGCCACCTCCAGCGGCGGCAAGGCGTGCGTTTCCTTCGTGAGGTCGCGCTGCCAACGATAGAGCCCGTCATAGAGCGAGAACCCGGTCTCCAGCAGCGCATGGTCGTCCTCGATCAGATCGCCGAGGCCGAGGGAGATGGCGTAGAGCCCGGCGGATTGCGCCGTCAGGTCGAGGCGCGAGGTATCGGCGCCGCGCACGATGCGCGCGAGCCGGTGGAGTGTCTGGTCGCTCAATCCGAAATCCTCGATCATGGAATCGAATGTGCAAGTTTCGCCGCGGTGGGAGAATGGCACGCCCGAGATGTCGAACGGAATCGCGTTGCGCGTGCTGGCCTCGGGGATCACCTCGTCCGACGGCACGTAGTGGAAGTCGGCGAGCGGATCGATGAAGCGGCGGATCAGCCAGGGACAGGCGATGCGATCGATCTTCGGTCGCGCCCGCGTGATCCAGGTCGTGGCCCGCGTGCCGTCATAGATTTCGGTCTTGCGCAGGTGCGGATGGCCCGCCTCGATCCAACCCTCGACGCCGCCGGCAAGGTATCGGGCGTCGAAGCCGGCGGCACGCAATTCGGCCGCGGCGGTCTGACCCACTTCGTGGCCGTGCACGCAGGTGACGACGACTGGCTTGTTGGCCGGCAGGTCGCGGGACCAGGTCGCGACCTGTTCCGGCGGCCGATAGAGGCTGCCGCAGATCAGATGCTGCGATGCGGAATAGGCGGCGTGGCGCCGGACATCCACAACCAGCGGATGGCGGGCGGAGCCGAGAGTACGGGCCAATTCGGCGGCTGAAATGGCGAGAGATTTCTGGATTTCGGATGCCATGGCACAGCTCTCCTTTGCGCACGAAGCGCAATCAGGTCGAGCAGAGCTTGGATGCCAGGCATCTTGGGAAGCCGGGAGTCTGCGATGTCCCGACACAGGGATTCTGGGCTTGCTGCAGGCGGGGGTCAACCCCACCTAGATGACACGGGTTGTGGATAAGATTGTTGCGTTTTCCTCTTTACACCCCCCTCAGACTCGACTAGAAACCGCGCCGTCGAACGGGGCCGCTGGTTCTTGGTCGGCTCCGGAAACAGCAGCAAAAAATTGCTGTTGGATCTGCGGGTGATGCGCCCGAGTGGCGCTTGAATCACCCATTTGGCATCGCTATATTGCGCGTTTGCCTCCGGCCGAATCGGCCTGAGCATCGCGTGTGCGACGCTCCTGCTATTTGACAAGTTCATATTGAGAGAAGGGATTCGCGGGCGGCGGGCTTTGGATTGGTATCGGAGCTTTTGTGCTGACCGTTGGATCTTGGATTTGGTTGTTGTGGTGACGTGGTGTGCGGAGCGATCTGCGTGCT
>DATEOK010000437.1:0-19866 GCA_035274225.1 Dongiaceae bacterium | reverse complement strand
AGCCATGCTGATCTGCCTCGGCCTCGTGGCGGAGCGCCTGCCCGCCGATGCGCGGATCAGCTATCTCCCGGCGGACGAGGAACTGGCGCTGCTCGACTGGGACGCCGAGAAATACCGCAAGGCACTTTCGATGAAGGTCTGAGATGCCGATCCGCCGGGCGCGCGACGAGGATTGCGCCGCGATCGCCCGCTTGCGTCGACAGACGATTCGCCACGTCAATGCCAGCGACTATTCAGATGATGTCATTCGCCGTTGGTCCGCCCAGGAAACGGCGCAGACTTTGCGCGCCAGCGCCGATCGGTGCAAACGATGGGTCGCCCTCGATCACGGCAAGATCGTCGGCTTCTGCGAACACAATTTCGACGGCGAGATCTCACGCATCTATGTCCATAAGGATCATCTGAGGAAAGGCATCGGATCGCGCCTGCTCGCAACCGCCGAGGTTTCGCTCGAGAAACTGAACTGTCATGTGGCCTGTCTCGAATCGACCGTCACCGCTAAAGGATTTTATGCGGCCAGAGGATACAAGGTCGTCGAGAGAGCCGTACACGGCGGGAACAAGAGCGAACCCGTCTACAAAATGCGCAAGAAGCTCTAGGATATTCTCTCGGTGGAACTGGGGTGCCGACATGGTTCGCAGACTCGCGCCAAGCTACGACAAGCCGTTCGATTGCCATGAGATCCCCATCGTCGCGGCAACGCCCGAGACGCTGAAGGGCTACGGTGTCCTGGTCGACGATTTCGCCACCGCCAAGATCGAGATCGTGCGCTGGCCGCCGCAAGGCTGGCGGCCGGTGGACCCCGATACCGGCGATGAAGGCGGCACAACCGAAGGCCAGTTCTCCTTCTATTGGAAGGGCGAAGTACTCTACGGCCAGAATGAGGCGGTCAACGACAGCTACCTGATCGGCTGGACCCGCGATCCGAAGCAGGCGTCGGAAGAAATCGAAAAGCCCGACCGCTCGCGCGTGCTGGTGTGGCACGCCAACTATCATCCCGACGGCGGCCAATTGTTCTTCCCCAAGGAGCGCAGCCCGTTCATCGTCCCGCTCGCCTTGCCGGGTGACGATCTCACGCCTGACAAGTTCGTCGGTTTCTACTGCGATGGCAGCAAGGGCCTCTACTTCCATCCCGGCGTCTGGCACACGCCGGCCTTGCCGTTCTCATCGACCATGGTGTTCGACGACCGCCAGGGCCGCGTGCACGCGCGCGTGAGCTGCCACTTCGTCGAGGAGTTCGGCAAGTATCTGTCCGTGCCGCTGCGCGCGCCGCGCTAGCAGCACTCAGCGCCGCCCGCCGACCTCGTCGATGTGATACAGCAGGTCGGCGGGATCGTCGTACACGCGATAGGCGCTGCTGCGCTCCAGTTCCTCGCGGCCGTAGCCGCCCGAGAGCAGGCCGACGCCGAGCGCCCGTGCGCGGCGCGCCGCCAGCATGTCCCAGATGCTGTCGCCCACCACGCACGCCGTCTCGATGTTCACGTTCAATCGCTCCGCAGCTGCCAGGAACAGGTCCGGATCGGGCTTGGCGTATTTCACCTGGTCGCGCGTGACGACCGGCACCTTGTCGAAATCGACGCCCAGATTCTCGATCACCGGGCGCGCCGTCTCTATCCGGCCGCTGGTGGCGATGGCCCAGGGAATCTTGGCTTCGGTCAGATAGGCCAGCAGCTCGCGCGCGCCGGGCAGGGGCGGGATCGTGCGCGCACGCTTCAGATACGCCTCGGCGTGCAGCTTGCGCAGGCGGTTCACCCGCTCCTCGCTGATGTCGAGCCCGGTCTCGCGCAGCAGCATGTTGGTAAAGAGGCCGCCGCTCATGCCGATCTTGCGATGGATCCGCCAGACCGAGAGGTCGATTCCTTCCTCATCCAGCGCATCGCGCCACGCCAGAACGTGCTCGTACACGCTGTCCACCAGCGTGCCGTCGAGGTCGAATAAGAACGAGGTTTGCAGGCGCGGCATCGACTACTCTCCTTGATTAGAATGATTTGAACCAAATATTGCGCGACATGCTCGATACAAACCAGTCTGTATAAAACACACTCTTACACATCCGCACACCACAGGATTCCCACAAACGGCATAGCCAAAACCCTACGCATTGGGATATGCACGTTCTGCTGCGCGACTGGCCAGCAGTGGAGTATCCCTTGCACGGCAATTCGGAAGCCATCAGGACGATGGGACGACAAGACGCACGCGAACGAATTCTAGAGGCAGCGTACGATCTGTTTGCCCATCAAGGCACGCGTTCGGTCGGCGTGGACGCTATTATCGAGCGGTCCGGCGTCGCCAAGATGACATTGTACCGCCATTTCAAGTCAAAGCAGGATCTTGTGCTCGCGTTCCTCGACCGGCGCGAAGCCCTGTGGACCGAGGATTGGCTGATTCGCGAAGTCAGCATTCGGGCGACCGATCCCAAGGAGCGGCTGCTGGCGATCTTCGATGCGTACCACGACTGGTTCCAGATCGAAGATTTCGAGGGCTGCACCTTCATCAATGTGCTGCTCGAGTATCAGGCCGACAATCCGCTGCACATCGCGGCGGCCGGCCATCTCGCGAAGGTCCGCGCCTTCGTGAACGACGTGGCGACCCGGGCTGACCTCAAGGACGTGCCGATGTTCTGCGATATCTGGCACATGCTCATGAAGGGCTGCACCGTTGCCGCCGCCGAAGGCAACCGCCAAGCGGCCCTGCAAGCCAAGCGGGCTGCCAAGGTCATTCTCGACAACTGGCTCTAAATATATCCGCACCCGTCATGGCGAGGCGCGTCCTCGCCATGACGTGCCTGCGGCTGTTCCAAATCCCTCCTACTGCTGCGCGAAGCGGAACTGCGTCAGCTGGCGATAGGTCTCGCCCGGCCGCAGGACCACGGCGGAGAAGTGCGGGCGGTTGATCGCATCCGGGAAGCGCTGCGGCTCCAGGCACAGGCCGCGATAGGGCAGGTGCGGCTCGTTCTCGTACGCCTCGTTCGACGTCGAGAGGCGAATACCCTCGTAGAACTGCAGGCCGGGTTCGGTGGTCGAGAGCTCCATCGCCATGTCGCCGCTCGGCGAGACCAGGCGCGCGGCCATCGGCAGCTCCGCGGCAGTTGCCTTTGGCAGCCAACCCTGGTTCAGCACGAAATTGATGTCGTAGCCCGACGGCGTCTCGGCGCGGATCGGGCGCAGGATGCGGAAATCATATGCCGTGTCGATCACGCTGCGGATCTCTCCGGTCGGGATCAGGAAGCGGTCGAGCGGCGTGTAGAATTCAGCCGCCACCATCATGCGGTGGTCGCGCACGTCGCTGCCCGGCTGCAGCGTGAAATACGAGTGGTGGCCGAGGTTGGCGACGGTCGGCGCATCGGTGGTCGCCGTCAGCTCGATGCTGAGCGTGCCGGGGCCGGCGATCGCATAGGTGCAGCGCGCGGTCAGCGCGCCGGGATAGCCGGCATCGCCGTCGGGCGAGGCGATCTCCAGCGTCACCGAATTGTCGGTGGCGCCGACCAGGCGCCAAACCCGCTTGGAATATCCGTCAGGCCCGCCATGGAGGTGCACATGGTCGCCTTCGTTGACCGGAACCTTGTAGCGCTTGCCGTCGAGCGTGAAGCCGGTGTCGATCCGGTTGATGCAGCGGCCGACCGTCGCGCCGAGATAGGCGCGCCCATCGACGTAGCCCTGCAGCGAGCGATAGCCCAGCACCACCCGCCGCTGCGCCGACCCCATCGGCACCTGGAGATCGCGCAGGATCGCGCCATACGTAAGGACCGAGGCTTCGGTGCCATCGGTGCCGCGCAGCTTGATTTCCTGGACGGTCTGGCCGTCGAAACGGCCGAATTCCGAGATCGACATGGTTGGCCCTAATTCCGCTGTTTTCCGTTGTTTAAGCCGGTTCCAAGGCTTGACTTGAAGCCGGCGCCTCGCCACTGATAAAACATATAATACTACAAATACCAACCCCCTCTCGGGGGCCTTGGAGGGTCCGTCAGGGTGCAGCTCAAAACCAAGCCGTCGCGTATGTTTTCGCAGCGCAGCATCCATGGCCGCATCGCACACGAGATCGGCCTGCAGATCCTGCGCGGCGACCTCCAGCCCGGCGAGGTCCTGCCCAACGAAACCGATCTCGGCGCCGAATTCGGTGCCAGCCGGACGGTGCTGCGCGAGGCGATCAAGGTGCTGGCCGCCAAGGGCCTCGTCGAATCCCGCACCAAGATCGGCACCAGCGTCAAGGCGCGCGATCAGTGGAACATGCTCGACCCCGACGTGCTCAGCTGGAGCCTCGCCTCCCACGATGCCGAGGATTACGCCCTGGCGGTCTCCGAGATGCGCCGCATGCTGGAGCCGGCCGGCGCCGCCCTGGCGGCGCAGCGTGCGACCCCGGAGCAGATCGCGCGCATCCGCGACGCGCTGGAAGGGATGGCCGCTGCCGGCGAAAAGACCAGCGAAAGCGTCGAACACGATTTGCGCTTTCATCTCTCCATCCTGGAAGCGACCAACAACCCGTTCCTGGTTTCCATGGGGCATGTGATCGAATCGGCGATCGCCTTCAACATCAAGCTCTCGGTGAAATTCCCCAACCTGCGCGTCCAGTCGGTGCCGCTGCACCGCGTCGTGCTGGAGCGGATCGAGAAGGGCGACGCGCGCGGCGCCCAGGCGGCGATGGTTAAGCTGCTGCAAGAAGCGCAAGTGGACATCGAACGAATTCTAGCCAAGCCTCGTACCCGCGCTGCGCGCGCGGCGTCGACGAGGCGGCTGCGCAAGGCACATAGATAGGAGCACCGACACATGGCCGACGGCACGGACGGCAAGAAGCAACTGAGATCCCGGCACTGGTATGGCGGCGCCAACAAGGACGCCTTCATGCACCGCAGCTGGATCAAGAACCAGGGCCATCCGGACCACATGTTCGACGGCCGGCCGGTGATCGGAATCTGCAACACCTGGTCCGACCTC
Organism: Dongiaceae bacterium; assembly: GCA_035274225.1. GTDB lineage: Bacteria > Pseudomonadota > Alphaproteobacteria > Dongiales > Dongiaceae > Dongia_A. Next base: position 14,932 of record DATEOK010000437.1, on the reverse strand, counting down.
AATCCGTGCAACGCGCATTTCAAGGAACTGGCCGAGGTGGTGAAGCGCGGTGTGTACGAGGCCGGCGGCTTCCCGGTCGAGTTCCCCGCGATGTCTCTGGGGGAGACGACGCTCCGCCCCACCGCCATGCTGTTCCGCAACCTCGCCAGCATGGAGGTCGAGGAATCGATCCGCGCCAATCCGATCGATGGCGTGGTGCTGCTGGTCGGCTGCGACAAGACCACGCCCGCTTTGCTGATGGGCGCGGCCAGCTGCGACCTGCCGACCATCGCGCTCTCCGGTGGCCCGATGCTGAACGGCAAGTTCCGCGGCTGCGACGTCGGCTCCGGCACCTCGGTCTGGCAGTTCAGCGAGGCGGTGAAGGCGGGCGAGATGACGCTCGCCGATTTCATGAGCGCCGAGTCCGGCATGTCGCGCTCGCCCGGCCACTGCATGACCATGGGCACGGCCTCGACCATGGCCAGCATGGTGGAATCGCTCGGCATCGGCCTGCCGGAGAACGCCGCCTATCCGGCGGTGGATTCGCGCCGCAAGCGCCTGGCGCACCTGGTCGGCAACCGCGCGGTCGAGATCGTGAAGGAGGACCTGCGCATCTCCAAGGTGCTGACGCGCGAAGCATTCCAGAACGCGATCCGCACCAACGGCGCGATCGGCGGCTCGACCAACGCGGTCGTGCATCTGCTGGCGATCGCCGGGCGCCTCAATCTCAATCTCTCGCTGGACGATTGGGACCAGTGGGGCAGGGAAGTGCCGACCATCGTCGACCTCATGCCGTCCGGGCGCTTCCTGATGGAGGATTTCTGCTACGCCGGCGGCATCCCCGTCATCATGAAGGCGTTGGCCGAGCATGGCCTGCTCAACAAGGACGCGATGACGATCAACGGCAAGACCGCCTGGGACAACGTCAAGGACGCGCGGAACTATAACCAGGAGGTCATCCGCCCCTGGAACAACCCGCTGACCTCGCACGGCGGCATCGCGGTGCTGCGCGGCAACCTGGCGCCCAACGGCGCGATCCTGAAGCCCTCGGCGGCGACCCCGGCGCTGATGCAGCATCGCGGCCGCGCGGTCGTGTTCGAGGACATCAACGACTACAAGAAGAAGATCGCCGATCCCAACCTGGATATCGACGAGACCTGCGTGATGGTGCTGAAGAACTGCGGGCCCAAGGGTTATCCGGGCATGGCGGAGGTCGGCAACATGGGCCTGCCGCCGAAGGTGCTGAAGAAGGGCATCACCGACATGGTGCGCATCTCCGACGCGCGCATGAGCGGCACCGCCTACGGTACCGTGGTGCTGCACACCTCGCCGGAAGCCGCGGCCGGCGGGCCGCTGGCGCTGGTGAAGGACGGCGACATGGTCGTACTCGATGTCGCCGGCCGCAAGCTGCACATCGAGGTCAGCGACGAGGAGCTGGCGAGGCGCCGCACGCAATGGAAAGCGCCGAAGCCGCCGATGGAAAGCGGCTATCAGAAGCTCTACGTCGACCACGTACTGCAGGCCGACAAGGGCGCCGACCTCGATTTCCTGGTCGGCAACCGCGGCGCGGGAATCCCGCCGGAATCACACTGACAAGAATCGCTCGCTCTGGGGAGGAAACGATGGCTGCCAACGACGGTCTCTACGAGGTGTTCGACAAGCGCTTCAAGTCGCTGATGATCGGCATCGCCCATCTCGACAAGCTGGCGGACGGTTGCATCTGGGCCGAGGGCCCGGTGTGGTTCGCCGATGGCGGCTACCTGCTGTGGAGCGACATCCCCAACAACCGTATGCTGCGCTGGACGCCGGAAACCGGCGTCAGCACTTTCCGCGCCGAATCCAACAACAGCAACGGCAATACCCGCGACCGCCAGGGCCGGCTCGTGACCTGCGAGCACCTGACTCGCCGCGTGACCCGCACGGAACCCGACGGCTCGATCACCGTCATCGCCGACAAGCACAAGGGCAAGCGACTCAATTCGCCGAACGACGTGGTGGTGAAGTCCGACGACAGCATCTGGTTCTCCGATCCCAGCTACGGGATCATGACCGAGTTCGAAGGCAGCCGGTCGGAGCAGGAGCAGGGCGGCTGCTACGTCTACCGCGTCGATCCCAAGAGCGGCGAGATCGCGACCGTGGTCGAGGATTTCGTGAAGCCGAACGGCCTTGCCTTCTCGCCCGATGAGAAGATTCTCTACGTCGCCGATTCCGCCGCCTCGCACGACCCCAACGCGCCGCACCACATCCGCGCCTTCGACGTGGTGGACGGCAGGAAGCTCGCCAACAGCCGGGTGTTCTGTGACATCAAGGGCGGCAGCATTCCGGACGGCTTCCGCGTTGACGTGAATGGCAACGTCTGGACCAGCGCCGATGGCGTCGAGTGCTATGCGCCTGACGGCACTTTGCTCGGCCGCATCAAGGTGCCCGAGGTCGTCGCCAACGTGACTTTCGGCGGCAAGCGCCGCAATCGGCTTTTTATCACAGCGACCACATCGCTCTATGCGGTATATGTCAACACGACGGGCGTCCAGCGACCTTGAGGCCCGTGAGGAGACCAAGATGAATCAGATCATCGGCGGAACCACCATCAGGCTGCACCAGGACGACAACGTCGTGGTGGCCGCGCAGAACATCGGCGCCGGCGCCACCATTCCCGGCGAGGGCGTGGTGACGGCGAGCGCCGTGCCGTCCGGCCACAAGATCGCGACCCGGCCCATTTCCGCCGGTGACTATGTGCGCAAGTACAACCAGATCATCGGCATCGCGACCGCCGACATCGCGCCGGGCGCGCACGTCCATGTGCAGAACTGCGCGATGAGCGACTTCGAGCGTGACTACGCCTTCTGCGCCGACGCGCGCCCAACCGCGTATTTCACCGGCCAGGACCGCGCCACCTTTAAAGGGATCGTGCGCGAGGATGGCCGGGTCGCCACCCGCAACTATATCGGCGTGATGACCACGGTGAACTGCTCGGCGACGGTCGCGAAGCGCGTCGCCGCCGCGTTCGAGAATGGCGGCCTGGAGGACTATCCCAATGTCGACGGCGTGGTCGCGCTGGTGCACGGCACCGGCTGCGGCATGGCGACGAAGGGCGAGGGCTTCGACGTCCTGCAGCGCATCCTGTGGGGTTTCCTGCGCCACCCGAACTTTGCCGGCGTGATCCTGATCGGCCTCGGCTGCGAGGCCGCGCAGATCCGCTTCCTCTTGGAGGCCTACGGCATCAAGGCGACGGACAATTTCCAGTATATGACCATCCAGGGCACCGGCGGCACCCGCGCCACCATCGAGGAAGGCGTGAAACGGGTGAAGGCGATGCTGCCCAAGGCCAACCAGGCGAAGCGCGAGACGCTATCGGCCGAGCATCTGTCGCTCTGCCTGCAATGCGGCGGCTCCGACGGTTATTCCGGCATCACCGCCAACCCGGCGCTGGGCGCCGCGGCTGACCTGCTGGTGCGCCATGGCGGCACCGCGATCCTCAGCGAGACGCCGGAGATCTACGGCGCCGAGCACCTGCTGACCCGCCGCGCCGTCGATCGCAAGATCGGCGAGAAGCTGATCGACCGCATCAAGTGGTGGGAGGACTACACCACCCGCAACGGCGGCGAGATGAACAACAACCCGTCGCCCGGCAACAAGGACGGCGGCCTCACCACCATCCTGGAAAAGTCGCTGGGCGCCTCGGCCAAGGGCGGCACCACCAACCTGGTCGACGTCTACAAATATGCCGAGCCGATCACCGCCAAGGGCTTCGTGTTCATGGACTCGCCCGGCTATGACCCGGTCTCCGCCACCGGGCAGGTGGCGAGCGGCGGCAACATCATCTGCTTCACGACGGGCCGCGGCTCGGCCTTCGGCTTCAAGCCGGTGCCGAGCATCAAGCTCGCCACCAACACCGCGATGTACCAGAAGCTCTCGGAAGATATGGACATCGATTGCGGCGAGGTGCTGAGCAAGGGCGTGCCGGTGCCCGAGATGGGCCAGCGCATCTTCGACCTTATCCTGCGCGTGGCGTCGGGCGAGCAATCCAAGAGCGAGGAGCTCGGCTACGGCGACAACGAATTCACGCCCTGGCAAATCGGGGCGACGATGTAGCCATGGATCTCACACTCACCCTCAAGGACACGCTGCCCAGCGACGGCACTGCCGGCACCCTGGTCGGCCGGGCCTGGGTTCCCGGCAATCCCGGCGGGCCCTGCATCGTGCTGGTGAAGCAGGACGGCCTCTACGATCTGACGCCGCGCTTCGCGACGCTGTCGGCGCTGCTGAACGAGAAGAACCCGACCGATGCCGCGCAGCAGGCCGGCAGGACCGCCAAGCGTCTCTGCAGCCTGGAGGACGCGGTCGCCAATTCGCCCTCCGACCAGCGCACGGCGGACAAGCCGCACCTGCTTGCGCCGGCAGACCTGCAGGCGTTGAAGGCCTGCGGCGTTACCTTCGTTCTCTCCATGCTGGAGCGGGTGATCGAGGAGCGTGCCAAGGGCGATCCCTCGGCCGCGAATGGTTTGCGTGCGGCCATCAACTCCGAGATCGGCGGCGACCTCGCGCGGGTGAAGCCAGGCTCGGCCGACGCGGAGAAGCTGAAGCAGGCGCTGATCCAGCGCGGGATCTGGTCGCAGTATCTCGAGGTCGGCATCGGCCCCTATGCCGAGGTCTTCACCAAGTCGCAGCCGATGTCCGGCGTCGGGACCGGCGCCGACATCGGCATTCACCCAGAATCCAGCTGGAACAACCCCGAGCCGGAGGTCGTGCTGGCCGTCAATGCGAGTGGAACCATCGTCGGAGCGACACTTGGTAACGATGTGAATTTGCGGGATTTTGAGGGTCGCAGCGCCCTGCTGCTCGGCCGCGCCAAAGACAACAACGCCTCCTGCGCCCTCGGCCCCTTCATCCGCCTGCTGGACGAGACCTTCACGCTCGACGACATGCGCAAGCTGGTCATCACCGTGCGGGTCGATGGGCCGGACCAGTTCGTGCTCGACGATTCCTCCTCGATGGCACAGATCAGCCGCGACGTCACCGACCTCGCCTCGCAGACCCTGAGCAGGAACCACCAGTATCCGGACGGCTTCATGCTGTTCTGCGGCACTATGTTCGCGCCGATCAAGGATCGCGACGCGAAGGGGCAAGGCTTCACCCACAAGGTTGGCGACATCGTCACAATCGCCAATCCAAAGCTCGGGGCCCTGGTCAACCGGGTGAAGTATTCCAGCGACATCGCTCCCTGGACCTTCGGAACGGGCGCCCTGATGAAAAATCTCGCGCAGCGCGGGCTGCTGCGCTGACCAACGGAAGGATCGGCATGAGCGGGCGTTTGGACGGCAAGAGGGTTCTGATTACGGCGGCGGCGCAGGGCATCGGCCGCGCGACGGCGGAGAAATTCGCCGCCGAAGGTGCGACCGTGATCGCGACCGACATCAACATGGACGTCTTGGGCACGCTGAAGGGCGCGAAGGTGACGACCCGGCGCCTGGACGTGCTGGACCCGGCCGCGATCCTGGCGGCGGAGAAGGAGATCGGCGCCGTCGACGTGCTGGTCAATTGCGCCGGCTTTGTCCATCACGGCACGATCCTGGATTGCGAGGAGAAGGATTTCGAGTTCTCCACCAATCTCAACGTGCGCGCCGCCTATCGCATGATTCGCGCCTTCTTGCCCGGCATGCTGGCGCGCAAGAAGGGCACCATCGTCAATGTCGCCTCGATCGCCTCGTCGATCGCGGGCGTTCCCAACCGCTTCATCTACGGCGCGACCAAGGCCGGGCTGATCGGCCTCTCCAAGGCGGTGGCGGTTGATTTCGTCACGCAAGGCATTCGCTGCAACACCATCTGTCCGGGTACGGTCGAGACGCCGTCGCTGGAGCAGCGCATGGCCGCACGCGGCGACGTGGCGGAAGCGCGCAAGGCCTTCATCGCGCGCCAGCCGATGGGCCGCCTGGGCAAGGCGGAGGAGATCGCGGCGCTGGCGCTGTACCTGGCGTCCGACGAGTCCGCGTTCGTGACCGGCCAGGAATTCGTGATCGACGGCGGCTGGACCGCCGCGTAATCCATTCAAGAGGGATCGATATGGCGAAACCGGAACGCGTTGGCCTGATCGGCGTCGGCCTGATGGGCCACGGCATCGGCAAGAACATCATGGCCAAAGGCTTTACGCTCAACGTGCTGGCCAACCGCAACCGCGGCCCGGTCGATGATCTGGTCGGCAAGGGAGCCAAGGAGCTGAAGAGCCCGCGCGACATCGCCGCCAACAGCGACCTCGTCCTCACCGTGGTCGGCAACTCGACCCAGCTCGAGGATATCGTGTTCCGCGAGGACGGCCTGCTGGCCGGCGTGCACAAGGGCATGGTGCTGGCGGACTGCACCACGGCGATGCCGGATTCGACGCTGAAGATTGCCAAGGCCATTCAGGCCGAGGGCGGCCGCTTCGTCGATACGCCGATGACCCGCACGCCCAAGGAGGCGGAGGCCGGCAAGCTCGGCCTGATGACCGGCGGCGACCCGGCGACCTTGGCGGAGATCCGCCCGGTGCTGGACTGCTTCTCCGACCTCATCGTCCATTGCGGCGACGTCGGCGCCGGCCACAAGGTGAAGCTGGTCAACAACATGCTCAGCCTCGGCTACGGCATGATCACCGCGGAGGCGATTGTGGCGGCCAAGAAGGGCGGCATCGACCTCAAGGCGCTGCGCGAGGTGGTGAGCGGCGGCGGCGCCAACAGCATCATGTTCCAGCGCCTCGCCGCCTACGCGATCGAGAACGACAACACGCAATTGCGCTTCGCCATCGCCAACGCCGCCAAGGATGTGCGCTACTTCGTCCACATGTGCGAAAGCCTGGGCGCGGCCACGCCGGTCGCGCAGGCCGTGCACCAGGCCTACGCCATGGCCAACAACTCCGGCCTCGGCGACCAGTACGTGCCGACAATGGTGGACGTGCTGGGCAAGTGGAACGAGAAGAGATAGGCGCTCGTCTTCGTCGCACTCCCCTTACTGTCATCCCGGGCGGGCCGCGCAGCGGCGCGACCCGGGACCCATGCGATCCCGCAGCGTTGCGGCGATATGGCATGGGTCCCGGCTCTCGCTACGCTCGGCCGGGATGACAGGTAGGAGATTATTTCGTCGGCTTCACAATCCACTCGTGCGCCGGGTCGTTCTTGAATACCCAGCGGCGGTTCGGACCCGCCATCACGTTCAGATAATACAGATCATACCCGTGCGGCGCGCCGACCGGGTGGTAGCCGCGCGGGACCATCACGCAGTCGCCGTCCTCCACCGCCATGGTCTGGTCGATCGAGCGGTCGTCGGTATAGACACGCTGGAACGCGAAGCCCTGGGGCGGGTTGAGGCGGTGGTAGTAGGTCTCCTCCAGGAAGCTCTCTTCCGGCAGCGCGTCGCGGTCGTGCTTGTGCGGCGGATAGGACGACCAGTTGCCGCCCGGCGTCACCACCTCGACCACCAGCAGGCTCTCGGCCGCCGCGGTGTCCGGCAGGATGTTGTAGACGAGGCGCCGGTTGGTGCCCTTGCCGCGCTCCTCGAACCCGACTTCCTCCGGCGGGATGACGCGCGGCGGAAACTTCTTGGCCGTCCCAGGCGCGGTGCAGATGCCGACCTCGATGTCGGTCAGCGCCTTGAGCTGGCAGCCGGTGCCGGAGGGCAGATAGACCGACCAGCCCGGCCCCTCGAACACATTTTTGCGCCCGCCGATCTCGACCGCGGGGCGCCCCTCGATGACTGCGCTCGCCTTGCCCGACAGCACGACCAGGCAGCTCTCGCGGCCATCCACTTTCCAGTTCAGATCCTGGCCCTTGGCGCGGCAATAGACCTGGAAGCCGACATACTTCCAGCCCGCGCTCTCCGGCGTGACCGACAGCGCCAGGCCGTCATTGTCCGGCTTTCGTCCCTTGACCAACAGGTTCGCCATCTGCGTTCTCCTTACGCCAATTTGGCGTCCTTGGCGTAGCGCTTCAAGTTGGCGCAGCCCATCGTGGCGTATTTCAGCGGATTGGCCTTCTCCGGATCCTGCTCCGCTTCAACCACCAGCCAGCCGGAATAACCGGGCAGTTCCTTGAAGAAGGCAGGATAGTTCACCATGCCGTCGCCCGGCACGGTGAAGCAGCCTTCGACCACGGCATCGAGGAAGCTCCAGTCCTTGGCCCGCGCCGTGGCCAGCACGTCCTTGCGCACGTCCTTGCAATGCACGTGGGCGATGCGGGCGCGATACTTCTTCGCCAGTGCTACCGGATCGGCGCCGCCGAAGGTGGCGTGCCCGGTATCCAGCAGCAGCTTCACCGCATTGCCGGTCGATTCCATGAAGGCGTCGATGTCCTCGCCGCTCTGCACCACCGTGCCCATGTGGTGGTGATAGGCGAGGGCGACGCCTTCCTTCGCCACCGCCTCGGCGACCTCGGTCATGCGCTGGCCGAATTCGCGCCAGTCGCCGCTCTTCAGCTTCGGCCGCTTGCTGAGTGGCTTGCTGCGGTCGCCGTGCGTGGCGTTCGAGGTCTCGGCGAAGATCAGGATGTTGGAGCCGAGCGCTTTCAGCAGATCGAGATGCGCGCGCAGGTGCTTCATCTCCTCCTTGGCGTCGCGCAGCAGCAGCTCGCTCGAATACCAACCCGACACGAGGTCAAGGCCAGCCTGGCCCAGCACTGCCTTCAGCGCCTTCGCCTCGCGCGGGAACTTGTGGCCCAGCTCGATGCCTTCGTAGCCGGCCTGCTTGGCTTCCTTGAGGCAGGTCTCGAGCGGGGTCTTGCCGCCGAGCTCGCGCAGGTCGTCATTCGACCAGCCAATCGGATTGACGCCGAAACGGACACTCATCTTCTCTAATCTCCAACGCGCTGCAATGTGGTTGATTTCTCATAGGCCTTGCGGGCGGCGCGCACCTTAGGGCGCTCCGACACTTCCGGCACGGCCACGTCCCACCAGAAGCCGCCGGCCTCGGTGGTCTTGTAGGGATCGGTCTCGATCACGATGACGCTGGTGCGGTCGGCCTTGCGGGCCCGACCCATCGCCGCTTCCAGCTCCGCCGTGCTCGAAACCTTCTCGGCCTTCGCGCCCATGCTCTTGGCATGCGCCGCGAAGTCGATCTCGGGCAGGGTCTCGTGCTTGGCGTGCTGCAACAGGTTGTTGAAGCTCTCGCCGCCGGTCGCGCGCTGCAAGCGGTTGATGCAGCCGAAGCCGCGGTTGTCCAGCAGCACGATGATCAGCTTCTGCCCCATCATGACGGAGGTCGCGATCTCCGAGTTCATCATCAGGTACGAACCGTCGCCGACCATGACCACGACCTCGCGCGCGGGGTCGGCCATCTTCACGCCGATGCCGCCGGCGATCTCATACCCCATGCACGAGTAGCCGTATTCCAGATGGTAGCCGCCTGGTGCGCCGGACTGCCACAGCTTGTGCAATTCGCCCGGCAGGCCGCCGGACGCGCCGACCACGATGTCGCTCGGCTTGCCCGCGCGCTGGACCGCGCCGATCACCTGGCCGTCCGATGGCATCCCGCGGTTAGGCGCCGCCGTCGCCGCGGCGTGTTCCGCGGTCCAGGTCTTGCGCACCGACGCCGCCTGCTTTTGCCAGGCGCCCGGCGCCGACCAGTCGCCCAGCGCCTTGTCGATCGCAGCGATGCCGGCGCGTGCGTCGGTCACCAGCGGGATGCCGCCATGCTTGCCGGCATCGAAGACTTGCGTGTTGAGGTTGATGATCTTGCGGTCCGGCGCGCGGAACAGCGCGCGCGATCCGGTGGTGAAGTCCTGCAGCCGCGTGCCGATGGCGAGCACCACGTCCGCCTCCTGCGCCAGCGCGTTCGCGGCGCTGCTGCCGGTGACGCCGATCGAGCCCATATTCTGCTTGTGGTGCAAGGTCAGCGCCGACTTGCCGGCCTGCGTTTCGGCCACCGGGATGCCGCGCTTGTCCGCGAAGTCGGCCAGCGCCTTCTCGGCCTCGGAGTAAAGCACGCCGCCGCCCGACACGATGAATGGCTTCTTGGCGCGCTTGAGGTGCGAAACGGCGTGCGCCAGCTCGTCGCGATCCGCCTCAATGCGACGCTGGCCCCACACATGTTCCTCGAAGAACGCCGCGGGGTAGTCATAGGCCTCGGCCTGCACGTCCTGGCACATGCACAGCGTCACCGGTCCGCATTCCGCCGGGTCGGTCAGCACCTGCAGGGCGCGGGGCAGGGCGGTCAGGATCTGCTCCGGCCGCACGATGCGGTCGAAGTAGCGCGACACCGGCTTGAAGCAATCGTTGGCGGAGACGGTACCGTCGCCGAAATCCTCGACCTGCTGCAGCACGGGATCAGGCCGCCGGTTGGCGAAGATATCGCCGGGCAGCAGCAGCACCGGCAGCCGGTCGACATGCGCCACCGCGGCCGCCGTCACCATGTTGGTGGCGCCGGGGCCGATCGAGGTGGTGCAGGTCATCATCTGCCGCCGCCGCGCCGCCTTGGCAAACGCGATCGCGCTGTGGGCCATCGCCTGTTCGTTGTGGGCGCGGAAGGTCGGCAGCGTCTCCTGCGCGTGGTACAGCGCCTCGCCGATGCCGGCGACGTTGCCGTGCCCGAAGATCGCCCACACCCCTGCGAACAGCGGCACTTGCTTGCCGTCGCGCGTGCTGCGCTGGTTGGCCAGATACCGCACCACGGCCTGCGCCATGGTCAGGCGGATGGTTTTCATAGAAGGGCTCCCAGTCTCGATGTTTCGTCGATTTTAGCGCATCCGAGCCCAACAAATCTCCCCCTCTCCCCTCGCGGGAGAGGGCTGCGGAGGCTTAGCGAAGCGAAGCTGAGCTTAGCCGTAGCTGGGTGAGGGGGCTGCGCTGAAAGCGCACAGCGCGTGAGGGCTGAAACTTGGGTATCTTCGATTGTGCTCTGACGAGCGCGCGCAGCTGTCGCTGCGCTACCCCTCATCCAGCTCCGCCTAAGCTCGCTCACGCTCGCTAAGGCTACGCATCCTTCCCCCGCAAGGGGGGAAGGGAAAAAGAACAGGGAGGAAGGGGAAATCCACATCGAAGCGCTAAGCCGCGGCCGAGTTGGCGCGCTTGGCTTTTTTCCAGGCGTCGGCGAGGCGCGCAAAGCGCTTTGCCATTTCCGCCACCGCGCCGGCATCGTCCAGCGTGCCGCGCAGCCAGGCGTCGGCCGGCTCGGCGAAGATGGTGCGGCCGACGGCAAAGCCCTTGACGATCGGATCGCTGGCCGCCGTCTGGAAAGCCTGCTCCAGCGCATCCTCGCTGGCGTCGAGGCCGAGCAGCACCACGCCGCGGCAGAACGGGTCGCGGGCGCGGATCTCGTCGCCGGTATGTTGCCAGGCGGTGCGCGTCGCCTGCGGCTCCAGCTTCCACCAGTCCGGCCGGATGCCGAGGTCGTAGAGCCGGCGCAGCACGGCGGCGACTGTCTCGTCGGCCATCGGGCCATGCTTGCCGGCGATGATCTCCACCAGCAGCTCGCGACCCGCGGTGCGCGCGGCATCGTACAGCGTCTGCAGCCGCTCTTCCTGCTCCTGGCGCAGCGCCTCGGGATCCTTCGGGTGATAGAAGCACAGGCATTTGATGACGTGCGTCACCGGCCATTCGGCCAAGTGCGAGCCGAGGTCCTCGGTCTCGAAGCGCAAGGGCCGCGAGCCCGGCCGTTCAACCGGGCGGGAGATCCAGAGGTCATGATCGGCCGCCCGGAACAGCGCCTCGCGGCCGTAGGTTCCGTCGAGCAGCATACCGAAGCCGGTCTGTCCGTCCGCGACCTTGGTCGCCGCCGCCACCGCCAGAACCTTGAAGTCGTCGATGCGCGAGCGCGGCGCGCCGGCCTTGTCGGCCAACTCTTCCATCTGCGCGCGATGATCGATCGCGAAGGCCATCAAGGTCGGACAGTGGCCGCGCCGCGTGGTCGACCAGTGGATGTGGTTGAGGTCGGCATCGTGGCGCAGCGCGCGATGCTTGCTGCCGTATTTCAGGAAATACTGCAGCTCGGTCCAGGTCGGAATCTCGGGTGAGCACAGCAGGCGCGAGACCGCGAACGCGCCACAGGCATTGGCCCAGGTCGCGCAGGTCTCCAGCGCTTCGCCCGTCAGCCAGCCTCGCAGGAAGCCGGACATGAACGCATCGCCCGCGCCCAGCACGTTGTAGACCTCGATCGGAAACCCGCTGCCGACGATGCCATCATCGATGTTGTCCGGGATCGCATCGGGAAACACGGTGCAGCCCTTGGGACCGCGCTTCAGCACGATAGTGGCGCCGCTCCTGACGCGGATGTTGCGCAGCGCGGTCAGCACCTCCTCGGCGCCGCCCGCGATCTTGATCTCTTCCTCGGTGCCGACGATGAGATCGCACTCGGAGAGGATCGGTTGGAGGTGCTGCGACACCCGGTCGGACGCGATATAGCGCGATTCGCCCGCGCCATGCCCGGCGAGACCCCACAGGTTCGGCCGGTAGTCGATGTCGAACACGATCTTGGCGCCAGTCTCGCGCGCGATTGTCATCGCCTTGCACTGCGCCGCGGCCGTGGACGGCGTAGAGAAATGCGTGCCCGTCACCACGATCGCCCGCGCGCGGCGGAAGAATGCCGGATCGACGTCCGCTTCGCTGAGCGCCATGTCCGCGCAGTCGGTGCGGTAGAAGATCAGGGGAAAGCTGTCGGAATCCCGCACGCCCAGGATGACCAGGGCCGTCAGCCGCTTGGGGTCGGTGATAATGCCATCGACGGCGACTCCTTCGCGCGCCATCTGCTCGCGGATATAGCGGCCCATATGCTCGTCGCCGACCCGCGTCAGCACCGCCGACTTGAGCCCGAGGCGCGCCGCGCCGATCGCGATGTTGGAGGGGCAGCCGCCGACCGACTTGGCGAAGCTGCCCATATCCTCCAGCCGGCCGCCGATCTGCTGGCCATACAGGTCGACCGAGGAGCGCCCGATGGTGATGACGTCAAGGTCTTGGGCCATTGGCCTTCCCGCCCAGTGTTTCCAGCGCGCCAGAATTGGCGCACCCTGTCGACGCGCTGCTTGACGAATGGCGCTTGTCATAATGAAACAAACATTCTATTTTCTGTCAATAACGGAATGAACGTGTTTTTGAGGGAGGTACATCATGCGGATCGGGCTCTTAGGCGCTGGACGGATCGGCCAGATTCATGCGCGTTCGGCTGCTTCGCACAAGTCCGCGAAGCTCGCCGCCGTGTTCGATGTCGATGCCAAGGCAGCGGGCTCGATCGCGGACGCGACCGGCGCTGCCATCGCCAAGGGCATTCCGGACATCATCGGTGACAAGAACATCGACGCGGTGCTGATCTGCACCCCGACCGACACCCACGCCGACCTGATCGAGCAGGCGGCGAAGGCGGGCAAGGCGATCTTCTGCGAAAAGCCGGTCGATCTCTCGGCCGAGCGCGTGCGCGCATGCCTCAAGGTCGTCGCCGACGCCAAGGCCAAGCTCATGATCGGCTTCAACCGCCGCTTCGATCCCAGCTTCGCTTCGTTGCAGAAGCGCCTGGCGACGGGCGAGGTCGGCAAGCCGGAGATCGTCACCATCCTGTCGCGCGATCCCGGCCCGCCGCCGATCTCCTACATTACGCGGTCCGGCGGCTTGTTCCGCGACATGATGATCCACGACCTCGACATGGCGCGCTTCCTCTTGGGCGAGGAGCCGGTGGAAGTCTCCGCCATGGCCGCGTGCCTGGTCGACCCCGCGATCGGGCAGGCGGGCGACATCGACACCGCCGTCGTCACGCTCAAGACCAAGAGCGGCAAGCTGGCGCAGATCTCCAATTCGCGCCGCGCCACCTATGGCTACGACCAGCGCATCGAGGTGCACGGCAGCGGCGGCCTGCTGCGCGCCGACAACCAGTTCGCGACCACGGTGCAGAAGGCAACCGGCGCCGGCTTCAACTCCGATCCCGTGCTCAACTTCTTCCTCGAGCGCTACACCCCGGCCTATCGCGCGGAGATGGATGCGTTCGTGACCGGCGTGCTCGAAGGCAAGCCGCTCAATCCGACCGGCGACGATGGCTTGAAGGCGCTGGTGCTGGCGGACGCGGCGGAGGAGTCGGCGAAGTCGGGCAAAAGCGTGAAGGTGGGGTAGACGCCTTCAGCGCCCCTTACTGTCATCCCGGCCAAGCGAAGCGCGAGCTGGGACCCATACGATCTGTCCGTGCGCACGGCGAGGACGCATAGGTCCCGGCTCGCGCAGCTTCGCTGCTTGGCCGGATGACAGGCGTGTTTGATGAGGCGAGCGCGAAGCGTTGTCGCCTCAGCCCGTCGCCCCCAGCGCCACCACCAGCGACTGCGCGAGGCACATCGACGCGCCGAGCGAGCGGAAGTCGTGCACCGCGGCGTCCTCGACGTAGAACACCACGTCGCATTGCGCGGTGAGGGGGCTCAAAGGCTGGTCGGTGATGCCGACCACCGGCACTTTGCGCTGCGCGGCAAACGCCACCGTCTCCACCACGCGCGGCGTGTAGTCGGCATAGGTCACGGCGACCAGCGCGTCGCGCGGCTCCATCAGCTGGCGCTGTTCCTGGTCCATGCCGCCGATCGCGTCGATCAGGTTGGCGCGGCGGCCGATCTTGCTGAGTGCGTAATAGAGATACGCCGCAAGCGGGAAGGAGCGGCGCTGCGCCACCAGGTGAATGGTCTCCGCCTTGCGCAGGATCTGCACCGCGCGGTCGAGGTCGCTGGCCTTGGTCTCTTCGCACAGATGCTGCAGGGCGGCGATGTTGGCCTCGGCGAAGCGGGTGAGGATCGCCTGTGGGCCGTGGTCGCTCTGGCCGGTCAGCTCTTCGCGCATCGCGGCGATGCGCTCGGAATAGCTCGGCCGGCTCTCGCGCAAGCGCTGTTGGAAGATGCGCTGCAGATCGGAGAAGCCCTCGAAGCCGAACGCCTTGGCGAAACGGATCAGCGCGGAGGGCTGCACGCCGGCATGCTGCGCAATGACGGCGATGGATTCGATTGCGATCTCGTTGGGATGCTTGAGCGCGAATTCCGCG
>DATEOK010000436.1:0-2578 GCA_035274225.1 Dongiaceae bacterium | reverse complement strand
TGCTCGGCCGTGGTGGCGCAAGCGCTGCCGAAGCCGAGGCCCAGGCCGAAGCGATCGCGGAGTAATCGAGATGGCGAAGATCAAGATCACGCAGACCGGATCGCCGATCCGGCGCGACAAGACCCAGCGCGCGACCCTGGTCGGCCTGGGCCTGAACAAGCTGCACCGTACCGTGGAAGTGGAGGGCACGCCTGAAGTGCTCGGCCAGGTCCGCAAGGTGCATCATTTGGTGAAGGTCGAAGAGGCCGCCTAACGAATTGCTTTCTTCGGGAAGCCAAGCGCGACAAAAGCGAAAGCGAGTGCAGATAAAATGAAACTCAACGATATCCGTGACAACAAGGGCGCGCGTCAGGGACGCGTGCGCGTGGGCCGTGGCATCGGTTCGGGGCTCGGCAAGACTGCCGGTCGTGGCCAGAAGGGCGCCAAGTCGCGCTCGGGCGTGTCGATCGCCGGCTTCGAGGGCGGCCAGATGCCGCTCCACATGCGAATCCCGAAGCGCGGCTTCAACAACATCTTCGCCAAGGATTATGCCGAGGTGAACCTGGGCGCGATCCAGAAGATGATCGATGCCGGCAAGCTCGACATCAAGGGCACGCTCGACCACGACGCGCTGAAGGCCGCTGGCCTGGCTCGCGGCGGCAAGGACGGCGTCCGCGTGCTCGGCAAGGGCGATCTCAAGGCCAAGCTGAACCTCAAGGTCGCCGGCGTATCGAAGGGCGCCCGCGAGGCGGTCGAGAAGGCCGGCGGTTCGATCGAATTGATCGCGCGCAAGGACCCGGCCGAACTCGCCGCGGCGAAGAAGGGCAAGGTTCGCGAGAAGCGGCTTGCCGACCGGGCCACCGCGGCCAAGGCCTAAGGGTCTTAGACAAGCGGCCTCGAGCCACTATATCGGCGGCGGGGAGGCATTAAGCCTAATCGCCGCCGTTTGTTTTTCCGGGGAATTTTCAGTCAATGGCATCCGCAGCCGAACAACTCGCCTCCAGCATCTCGTTCGCCAATTTCCAGAAGGCGACCGAGCTCAAGAAAAGGCTGTGGTTCACGATCGGCGCGCTGATCCTGTTCCGGCTGCTCTCGTTCGTCCCGGTGCCGGGCATCGACCCGGTCGCCATGCAGGCGCTTTACCAGACGCAGGCAGGCGGTATCCTCGACGTCTTCAACACCTTTTCCGGCGGCGCGCTCGAGCGCTTCTCAATCGTCGCGCTGGGCGTCATGCCCTACATTACGGCGTCGATCGTCATCCAGCTCGGCGCGACGCTCTACGGGCCGTGGCAACAGCTGCGGAAAGAAGGCGAGACCGGCCGCAAGAAGCTGAACCAATACACTCGCTACCTCACCGTCGCGATCACGTTGGTGCAGGGCTATCTCGCCATCCGCGGCCTGGAATCGCAGACTCTGCGGCAGGGGATCGGCGCGGTCGTAACCCCCGGCCTGCTGTTCGAAATTGCGGGCACCATCAGCCTTGTCGGCGGCACCTTGTTCCTGATGTGGATCGGTGAGCAGGTCACCAGCCGCGGCATCGGCAACGGCGTCTCGCTGATCATCATGGCGGGTATCGTCGCGCGTTTGCCGCAGGGCATCGCGCAGCTGCTTGAAGGCGGCCGTACCGGCACCATGAGCGGCGTGCTGGTCGTCGGCATCGTCGTCCTGACAGTTACGCTCATCCTGTTCATCTGCTTCATGGAGCGCGCGCAGCGCCGCGTGTTGATCCAATATCCGAAGCGACAGACGGCGCGGGGAATGCAGCAGGAGCGATCGCACCTGCCGATCAAGCTCAACACCGCCGGCGTCATCCCCCCGATCTTCGCCTCGTCGCTGCTGTTGATGCCGCTGACGGTCCTGCAATGGGCCGGCAACCGCAGTGGCCCGGACGGCGGTTCCAGCGATTGGCTGATCACTGCCAGCACGTTCCTGCAGCACGGCTCGCCAGCCTACATGACGCTCTATGGCGTCGGCATCGCCTTCTTCTGCTTCTTCTACACCGCGGTGCAGTTCAACAGCGAAGAGACGGCCGATAATTTGAAGCGCCACGGCGGCTTCATTCCGGGCGTCCGTCCGGGCAAGGCGACCGAGAGCTATTTCGACTACCTGCTCAACCGTATCACGGTGATCGGCGCGTCATACCTCGTTCTGATCTGCCTGATCCCCGAAATCCTGATGAGCCAGTCGGGCCTGAACTTCGCGCTTGGCGGCACCAGCCTGCTGATCGTGGTCAATGTCACGATGGACACGGTGAGCCAGATCCAGAGCCACCTGATCGCGCACCAGTATGGCGATCTCATCAAGAAGGCCAAGCTCAAGACGACGCCGCGGCGGCGCTAACATCCAGCCGGCGAACAGGGAGAGAGCGCCGTAATGCTGAACATCATCCTGTTGGGCCCGCCGGGGGCGGGCAAGGGCACCCAGGCTGCGCGCCTCCAGGCGGAGCGCGGGATGATCCAGATGTCGACCGGCGACATGCTGCGCGAAGCGGTCGCGGCCGGAACACCTGTCGGCCGCAAGGCCAAGGAGATCATGGAGCGCGGCGAGCTAGTCAGCGACGCTATCGTCAGCGCGCTGATCGGCGAGCGGCTGGATTCAG
>DATEOK010000435.1:0-12323 GCA_035274225.1 Dongiaceae bacterium | reverse complement strand
CTCGCCCACACCCTTTGCGCCGAACGGGCCGAGCGGATCGGTATCCTCGATCAGGTAGGTCTTCACCGGCGCCATGTCGCCGACCGTCGGGATCAGGTAGTCGTGCAGGTTCTCGGTGCGGCCGGGGATGTATTCTTCCATCAGCGCAAGGCCCAGACCCTGCGCGACACCGCCGTGAATCTGGCCTTCGACCTGCTGCGGATTGACCGCCTTGCCGACATCGTGGGCGGCGGCGATCTTCAGCACTTTCACGGTGCCAAGGTCGAGATCGACCTCCACCAGCGCGACCTGCGTCGCGAAACCGTAGCAGGAGTACGGGACACCCTGGCCGTTGGCATCGAGCGGCGTCGTCGGCGGATCGAACCGGCCATAGCCGGTCAGCACATCGCCGTGGTTGTCCACCGGCAGGTCGCGCAGCATCGAGCGATCCTTGACTTGCGCGAGCTTGGCTTTCAGGTCCAGCGCCGCCCGCTCGCAGGCCTTGCCCGACACCAGGGTCTGGCGCGAGGCCGAGGTCTTGCCGGCGTCCAGAGTGCGTGCCGTGTCACCCATCACCAGGTGAATGTCGGACGCGGACACGCCCAACGCATCTGCCGCGATTTGGGTGAGGATGGTGTTCGAGCCTTGGCCGATATCGACCGCGCCGCAATAAAGCGTGATGCGGCCCTCGGCATTGATGCCGACCTTTATCTCCGATGGGTTGCTGAGCGCGGTGTTGCCCATGCCATACCAGGAGCAGGCGATGCCGACACCGCGCTTGAGGCGCGGAGACTGCGCATTGAACTGCGCGGCCGCTTCATTCCAGTCCCGCCAGTAGGGGGCGACCGCGTCGAGGCTTTCCAGCACACCGACGGAATCGTCCATGAACTGGCCGGTGATGGTGGTGTCACCCACTTTCAGCGCATTCAGCCTGCGAAACTCAAGCCAGTCGAGGCCAAGCGCGTCGGCCAGCATATCCATCGCCGCTTCGCTCGCGATGGCGCTTTGCGGCACGCCGAAGCCGCGGAACGCGCCGGAGGGCGGGCAGTTGGTGAAATAGGCGGTACCGCGCGTCCTGGCATGCGGCACGACATAAGGACCGGGCGCATGCACAGGCACACGGTTGGCGACCGTCGGGCCCCAGCTGGCATAGGCGCCGGTATCGAGTTCGGCGTGCGACCAGAAGCCGGTGAGCTTGCCAGCGGCATTGCAGCCGATCTTGACCTTGATACGCGCGGGGTGCCGCTTGGTGGAAGCCGCCATGCTTTCGGGACGGGTGTAGACGTAGGCGACCGGCTTGCCGATGAGCCACGCCGCCAGGCCGATCAGCGGATGGACATTGAGATCGAGCTTGCCGCCGAAGCCGCCGCCGCACGCCGTCGCGACCAGGCGTACCGCCTCCTTCGGCAACGTCAGGATCTGTGCAACGTCGTCGCGGTGCTGGAACGGATTCTGGGTCGAGACGTGGAGCTCCAGCATGTCGCCCTTGCGCTCCGCCCAGCCCGCCTCGGGCTCGACGTAGGCGTGCTCGACAAAGCTGGTCTCGTACTCCGTTTCGGCCACATGGGTCGCCTCGGCCAGCGCGGCCTCGGCGTCGCCGGAGATCACGCCGCCATCGACCAGCACATTTCCGGCCTTGCTCGCGTGGATCAGGCCGCCCTGCTTGGCGGCGTCGATCCCCATGATAGGCGGCAACACTTGGTAGGTGATCGGGGCATCCTCGTCCCGGATCGCATCGATCGCCGCACGTGTGCCAACAAGAGCGATCACAGGATCGCCGCGATAGCGCACCTGGTCGATGGCCAGAACCGTTTGGTCCTTGATCTGCGGATACATTCCATAGGCGTTGAGCGGCACATCCTGCGCGGTCAGCGCGCGCACCAGCCCAGGCCGCGCCGCCACAAAGCCATCGAGGTCGCCGAGCGTGAAGGTCGCCCGCGCATGCGGCGATCGGATCACCCGGATGAACAGTGCATCGACCGGGATCGAATCCGCGCCGTAGCGCTCCGTCCCGGTCAGCTTGGCCGGCCCGTCCACCTTGGCAGTGCTGGCGCCGACACTGCCGTCATGCACAACCGTCGCCGGCCGCGCCACGTCGAGCACGGCTTCGACGATCTTCTGATAGCCGGTGCAGCGGCACAGCACGCCGCCCAGCGCGTCCTCGACTTCGGAGCGCGACGGATCGGCGCTGCGGCCCAGCAGATCGCTTGCCGCCATCAGCATGCCGGGCGTGCAGATGCCGCACTGCGCCGCGCCGTGAGCCAGGAACGCGCGCTGCAGGTTGTCGAGCTTGCCGGCGTCGCCCAGCCCTTCAACCGTGGTGATCGCGGCGCCGGCGCATTGCCCGACCGGCACCAGGCAGGCGCACACCTGCTCGCCATCGAGCAGCACGGTACAGGCGCCGCAATCGCCGGCGTTGCAGCCGATCTTGGTGCCGGTGAGGCCGAACTCGTCGCGCAGCACGTCCGCCAGCCGCCGCAGCCCGTCGCCCCGATAAGCGCGCGCCGCGCCGTTGACGGTCAGCGACACCGGCTCCTGCGCGATCGGGACGGCGCTGATCTCGTTCATACCGCCAGCTCCGCCAGCAGGCGCCGCACCACCACCAACGCCGCCTCTTCGCGATAGTCGGCGCTGGCGCGCACGTCGTCGATCGGCGCCAGCGGCGCCAGATGCTCCGGCTTCACCAGCCGCGCCAGGTTGGAGATCGCGACCTCGCCCTTCAACGCGGCTTCCAGCGCCGGCAGGCGCTGCGCGACCGGCGAGCACGAGCCGACGGCGATGCGCGCGTCCACGATCCGGCTGCCGACAACGTCGAGATAGCCGGCCGCCATCACGATGGAGATGACGAGATACTTGCGCGCGCCGAGCTTCACGAAGCTGCTGTGCGCCGCGCCCTTCGGCTTCGGAATGAGGATGGCCACTGCGATCTCATCCGGCCGCAGCGCGATCTGCCGCGGCCCGAGGATGAAGTCGGACAGCGGCAGCCGGCGCTTGCCGGCGCGGCTGAGAAGCTCGATGTCGGCGCCGAGGGCCAGCAGAGCCGGCACGCCGTCCGCCGCCGGCGAAGCGTTGCACAGGTTGCCGCCGATCGTGCCGCGGTTCTGGATCTGGCGACCGCCGACCTCGCGCGCGGCCGCCTGCAGGCAATAGAACTGCGCCGGCAGCGCCGCCTCGGCGATCACGGTCCAGCTGGTGAGGGCGCCGATGCGGAACTGCGTCACCTCCTCGCGGATGCCGCGCAGCGCTGACAGGGCTGTCAGATCGAGCACACAGGCGACATCCCGATCATAGAGCGGCTTGCCCACCCGGGCCGGATAGAAATCCGTACCGCCGGCCACGACCTGGGCACCCGATTCGCGCAGCGCGAGGGCCTCGTCCAACGCCTTTGGCCGCGCATAGCGCGGCGTCTGCCCTGGCCCATTCTCTGCGCGGGATCCCAGCATCCCCGGCTCCCGATCGGTGATCGTTCGTATACGAACGATCTGGCCATTCTGCACCCGTGGCGGCCAGAGTCAACCTGGCGTGTCAGCGGAAAGGCTCAGCCGATCTGGCTGGAATTGGAGAGCGTGATGCCGGCCTTGATCAGCTCGCCCCGGGCAGCGGCGAGGCTGCCGTTGAGGTCGATGGCGCGGCAGGCGTCCTCGACAACGATAATGGGAAAGCCCTCGCGCCGGCCGTCGAGCGCCGACCAGGCGACGCAGAAATCGGTGGCGAGCCCGCACATGAAGAGGCGCTTCAGCCCGCGGTCGCGCAAGTAGCCGTTGAGCCCGGTCTTGGTCGCGCGGTCATTTTCGTAAAAGGCCGAATATGAATCGATTTCCTTGCGGAAGCCCTTGCGCAGGACCAGCTCGCTGTCCCGCGCCACGAGATCGCGGTGGAACTCGGCGCCCTTGGTCCCCTGCACGCAATGATCGGGCCACAGCGTCTGGTCGCCATAGCCGAGCTTGATGGTGGTAAAGGGATCGCCCTTGTGGGTCGAGGCAAAGGACGAGTGGCCCTTCGGGTGCCAGTCCTGGGTCAGCACGACATGCTGGAACTGCTCGATCAGCTTGTTGACCAGGGGCACGATCTCGTCGCCCTTGGGGACCGCCAGCGCGCCGCCCGGGCAGAAATCATTCTGCACATCAATGACGATGAGCGCATCGTCCGCCGTCGGCGTGATCTTGCCTGCCATGTGTGCCCCTCCCGAAGGTGGGAGAACTATAGGAGCGCGCTTTGCACAAATCGAGCAGCATTCCCCGCCCCCAAGATGGGGGCGGGCCGGGGTGGGGGAAGCGAGCGAAGACTGTCCCGCACCGAAACGCGGCTTCCCCCTCCCTACCCTCCCCCATGTTGGGGGAGGAGGTTTTGGAACGCCCGCGTCAGCTTGCGTGGAGGCGCTCGGCGTGCCAGCGGACGTGGTCGCCGATGAAGGTCGCCATGAAGTAATAGGAATGGTCGTACCCCGCCTGCATGCGGAGGGTCAGCGGCACGTGCCTGGCCTTGCAGGCGTCAACGAACAGCTCCGGGCGCAGCTGCGTCTTCAGGAACTCGTCGCCATCGCCCTGGTCGATCAGGATGTCGCGCGCCCAGCCGCGGTTTCTCATCAGCGCGCAGGAATCGTACTCGGTCCAACCCTTCTGCTCGGACCCGAGATAGGCGTTGAACGCCTTCTGGCCCCACGGCACCTGCGTCGGTGCCACGATCGGCGCGAAGGCCGAGACCGACTTGAAGCGGTCCGGATTCTTCATCGCGATGGTGAGTGCGCCGTGCCCGCCCATGGAATGGCCGGTGATGCCGAAGCGCGCGAAGTTGACTGCGAAGGAGCGCGCCACCAGCTCGGTCAGTTCGCTGACGACATAGTCGTACATCTTGAAATGCCTGGACCATGGCGCTTGCGTGGCGTTGAGATAGAAGCCCGCGCCCTTGCCGAGGTCGTAGGCCGCATCGTCCGGCACGTCGTCGCCGCGCGGCGAGGTATCGGGCGCGACGATCACGATGCCATGCTCCGCGGCGGCGCGCTGGAAACCGGCCTTCGTCGTCGCGTTCTCCCAGGTGCAGGTGAGGCCGGAGAGATAGAACAGGACAGGCCACGGCTGCTTGGCGGCCTGGGGCGGCACGTAGACCGCGAACTCCATGCGCGTGCCGGTCGCCTTGCTGTCGTGCGCGAACACCAGCTGATCGCCGCCGTAGCACTTCCAGCGCTTGATCGGCGTCAATCCCGCTTGCACCCAGGTTTCCGTGACCATCCGATCCTCCGCCGCTCACGATACCACGATATCAGAAAGAAAAGGCGGCGGAGCCGGGTGGGGCTCCGCCGCCAGGGGCAGACAGAGAGGCTAATAGATGACGACGCTGCGGATCGACTTGCCGGCGTGCATCAGGTCGAAACCCTGGTTGATGTCCTTCAGCGCCAGCTTGTGGGTGATCAGGTCGTCGATGTTGATCTTCTTTTCCATGTACCAGTCGACGATCTTCGGCACGTCGGTGCGGCCGCGCGCACCGCCGAACGCGGTGCCCTTCCAGACGCGGCCGGTGACCAGTTGGAACGGACGGGTGGAGATCTCCTGGCCGGCACCGGCGACGCCGATGATGACCGAGACACCCCAGCCCTTGTGGCAGCATTCCAGCGCCTGGCGCATCACCTTCACGTTGCCGATGCACTCGAAGCTGTAGTCGGCGCCGCCCTTGGTGAGGTTGACAAGGTACGGAACGATGTCGCCTTCGACGTCCTTCGGGTTGACGAAGTGCGTCATGCCGAACTTGGTCGCCAGCTCCTTGCGCGCCGGGTTGAGGTCGACGCCGACGATCATGTTGGCGCCGGCGAGCCTGGCACCCTGGATCACGTTGAGGCCGATGCCGCCGAGGCCGAAGATCACGACATTGGCGCCCGGCTCGACCTTTGCGGTGTTGATGACCGCGCCGATGCCGGTGGTGACGCCGCAGCCGATGTAGCAGACCTTGTCGAACGGCGCGTCCTCACGGATCTTCGCCAGCGCGATTTCGGGCAGCACGGTGAAGTTGGAGAAGGTCGAGCAGCCCATGTAATGGAGGACCTTGTTGCCATCCAGCGAGAAGCGGCTGGTGCCGTCGGGCATCACGCCCTGCCCTTGGGTCGAGCGGATCGCCTGGCACAGGTTGGTCTTCTGGCTGACGCAGTATTCGCACTGCCGGCATTCCGGCGTGTAGAGCGGAATGACGTGGTCGCCCTTCTTCAGGCTGGTGACGCCCGGTCCGACGTCGACGACGATGCCGGCGCCCTCGTGGCCGAGGATGGCGGGAAACACGCCTTCCGGATCGGCGCCGGACAGGGTGAATTCATCGGTGTGGCAGATGCCGGTCGCCTTGATCTCGACCAGGACCTCGCCCGCCTTCGGGCCTTCCAGGTCGACCTCGTGGATCTCCAGCGGCTTTCCAGCGGCGACTGCGACCGCAGCACGGACTTTCATGGTTCAACTCCCTCTTCGATCTCTCACTTCAAAGCGCAGCCGAGAGGCAGGCTGGCACCTGCCCCTCGGCGTCAATCCCAGTCACCGGATGGTAGGGCTAGGCCGCCAGCTTGCCGGATGCCTTCGCGAGGTGGGTCGCGATCGCGTCCATCAGCGCCGGCGACAAGCAATCATACGGCTCGAGCCCAAGCTCCTTCAGCCGCGCCCGCACCGCGCCCATTTCGCTCGGCTTCGCCGCGCCCGCTTCGATGATCGAGGACACGAACGCCGCGAACTGCGGTTCCGACCAGCCTTCGTCCTTCGACAGCTCGGTATGAACGAAATCGAGCCCATAGAACGGATGACCCTTGTTCTCGATCCGGCCGTACATGTGCACGCCGCATCCCGTGCAGGCGTAGCGCTGGATCGTCGCGCTCGGGTCGACGATCTTCAGCTTGTCGGCGCCCTTGGTGACCTGCACCTTGTCTTTCCCGATCACGGCGACGACGGAGAACGCCGCGCCTGCCGGCTTCCAGCACTTGGTGCAGCCGCACGCATGGTTATGCGCGGTCTGACCGCTGAGCTTCACCTCGACCGGATTGCTCGAGCACTTGCAGGTCAGCGTTCCGCCGGCAAAACCTTCCTTGCCACGCTTGATCCCGTTGTCCACTGATGGATGAATTTTCACAGCCATGTTCATCGTCCTCCCGTTCTGCCTAGAACATGCCTCTTGAAGCGAGGCGATCTGATTAGTCCAACCCCAAGGGCTATATCCGGCACAGCTTACTCACCGCTGCAACCTTTCCAAAGGCATTTGCAGCCCGTCATGACTTCTTAATGGCCAAGATTGCGCCAAAGAACGCCGACCTGGATATTGTCCTTAGGTAGCATTGGAGGGTCGATTCCGGCTGAGGTTTTTTCGAGGAGAAGGCTGGAGAAGATTAGAATTGTTTGAATAATTCACAGGCCGTCCATCTGCAGCGAACCAAGTCGCTATCGCTGGTTCATGCCGATCAGGAGAGCGGTCGCATCATCCGCGATCTTGAGCCGCGGATAGCGCGTTGCCAGCGGATCCGCCGCCTCGATCGCGCGCAGTTGTTCGAGCATCGCATCGGCGCCGAGCTCTCCAGTGCGCCGAACCAATTCCGCATCGTTCGCTGCGTGGTAGTGATCTACCAAACGGTAGTAGCCGTCGCTCGCCAGCAGCACGCGCCGCACCGCGTGCGCCGGCATGCGATCGACATGGAGCATCGGCACGCAGCTTCGCTCCGCTGCCAGGACGCCATACCCATCAGGGAGGTTACGACGCGCTCGCTGCGCGCGCAGGCGCGGCATCATGGCGGTGAACGCCTGCTTGGGGTCAGTGATTCCCTGCGCGCGCAAGGCGAGCAGCGCGGCCCTGGTCTCCGCCTCGATTGCGGCGAGCACGGGATGATCCATGACCGTGACGGTGCCCTCGGTCGCTTCCAGCAGTACGAGGCAATCGCCCAGCCGCAACACTTCGATCTCGGACCCGATCAGACGGACGAGGGCGAAGCTCGCCGCCGGTGTCTCGCGTCCATCGGCGCCGCGGCCATCGAGCCACGCCGCCGCTTGCCGTTGCTCGAGTTCCGCCACCAGCGCACCGACTAGGTCAGCAGCTGGCCTATCCGGCGAGTCAGCCAGCAGGCGCGGCAGCACCTCCTGCACTTGCGCGACGAACCAGGCGGCATCGGTCGGGCCCGGCAGCAGGGCCCTGTCGTTGATGCCGGTGACGCCATCCAGCACCCAGGCCGCGCGCGGCGCCTCGGCCGGCCAGGAGCCGTAGCCATCTTCGTTGACCTTGGCGCCGGGCCGGGTGGCGGCGCTGAGCGGGGTAAAGCTGGAAATCATCGGGGACCTGAAAAATCGCGCATTGCCATCGGCAGGGAAGTCGGCTCAATGATCGGGTATGCACTCAAGACCGGCATAAGGGCTTTTTCATGACCAGACTGATCGCGGAAATCTGCATCGATTCGGTGGAGGGCGCCATCGCGGCCGAGCAGGCCGGCGCAACCCGCGTCGAATTGTGCGCCAACCTGATGGAAGGCGGCACCACGCCCAGCCTCGGCCTGATGGAGACCACGATCGCGCGCACCAAGCTGCCGGTGCAGGTGATGATCAGGCCGCGCGGCGGCGACTTCCTCTATTCCGACATCGAGGTCGAGATGATGCTGCGCGACATCGCCGCGGCCAAGGCGGCGCGCGCGGGCGGCGTGGTGTTCGGCTGCCTCACGGCGGATGGCAAGGTCGACGCCAAGCTGACCGAACGTCTGATCGCGGCGGCCCGGCCGCTGTCCGTCACGTTCCATCGCGCGTTCGACGTGTCGCGCGATCCCACCGAGGCACTGCAGACCTTGATCGGGCTCGGCATCGACCGCTTGCTGACCTCCGGCCAGGAGCCGAGCGTGCTGGAAGGCGCGCCGCTGATCCGGCGCCTGATCGAGCTGGCGGCTGGGAGGCTGATCGTGATGCCGGGCGGCGGCATCACCGCGCGCAACGTCGCGCGCTGCGTGCAGGACACGGGCGCCAGCGAGATTCATTTCGCGGCGTTGAGCGAATCGCCGAGCGGCATGAGCCATCGCAATCCGAACGTGTTCATGGGCGGCGAGCTGCGGCCGGCGGAATATGCGCGCCTTGTTACGACCAGGGGCGGCATCCAATCCGTGCTCGACGCCGCGCACTAGGCGGGACGTGCGCCCGGTTGAATTCCCAAACTCCGTCACCCCAAGGCTTGGCCTTGGGGTCCACGAGTTTGTCTGTGCCTGCATGATGTTGCCCTTCGAAACTCGTGGATGCCAAGGCCAAGCACCGTCGGCGAAGGCCGACATTCGTCGGCGGGCATGACGGGAGTGTGTGAGAGCGACTTGAACTAGGCCGCCAATGGAACGCCGGCGCGCCATACCGCCTTCGCTTTGAGATCGTCGCCGATGTGGACAAGGTCGGCGCGCGCGCCGGCGGCGATGCGCCCGAGTTCGGGCCGTTTCAGGAACTCGGCCGGATAGGTCGTGGCCATGCGCAGCGCCTCGCCCAGCTCGACGCCGACCTGCTTCACCAGGTACCGGATGCCCGACATCATGTCGAGGTCGGATCCGGCGAGCGTGCCGTCCTCCAGCTCCAGCGCGCCGTTGCGGCGCCATGCGGTGCGGCCGTTGAGGGTGATGGTCTGCTGGTCCGATCCGACCGTCGACATCGCGTCGGTCACCAGGAAGACACGGCCCGGCTGGCGCTTGGCGCGCAGCGCGATGCCGATGGCGGCTGGATGCACGTGATGCCCGTCCGCGATCAGCCCGCACCACAGCGCGCCGGAATCGAGCGCACCGCCGACGATGCCCGGTGCGCGGTGGGTCAGCGGCGACATTGCGTTGAACAGGTGCGTGACGCCGCGCGCGCCGGCATCGACCGCCGCCAGGATCTGATCGTAGGTGGCGTTGGAATGGCCGAGGCTTACGATCACGCCGCCCTCGACCAGGCGGCGGATGATGGCGGGCGCGACGCGGTCGGGCGACACGGTGATGAGCAGCGTCTCGATGCCGAGGGACAGGATCTCGTCCACGTCCGCATCGGTCATCATGCGCATCAGGTTGGCATCGTGCGCACCGCGCCGCTCTGGCGACAGGAACGGTCCTTCGAGATGGAGGCCGAGGCAGCCGAGCGCCGAATCCGCGATCGCCTGCTTGACTGAGGCGACGGCCTTGGAGGTGATCTCCGGCGAGTCCGTGATCAAGGTCGGCAGCAGTGCGGTGGTGCCGAACCTGGCATGCGCGTCGCAGATCGTGCGCACGCCCTCGGCGGTCGGCGCGTCGTTGAGCAGGACGCCGCCGCCGCCGTTGACCTGGGCGTCGATGAAGCCCGGGGCCAGCACGCCGCCTTGCAAGCGCTGCACCGGCATGTCGCCCGGCACGACAGCTTCCGGCACCACGTCGAGGATGCGCGTGCCGTCGACCATGACGGCGTGCTGCGCGCGCCGCTTGGTGCCGTCGAAGATCTCAGCGCCTGCGATCGCGAACCGGGTCATCACAAGGTTTCCGTGACTTTCTTGAGGAGTGGCGGCGTGTCCGGATCGAAGCCGCGCGCCCGCGCGATCCGGTCGACCGTCGCGTAGCAGGTCACCATCGCCGACAAGAGCTCGGCCGCCGGATGCCCAGAGGGCGCCACCGGCAGGTGCACATGGCCCTTTGCGCTGCCCACCGCGCCGGCCACCAACACATTGGCGCCCGCTTCGGCAAAGCGCGCGGCGCAATGATCGATGGAATCGCCCGCCGCATCCCGCTGTCTGAACAGCAGGATCGGGAAACCCTTATGCACGATCTGGATCGGCCCGTGCAGCACTTCGGCGGCACTGTAAGGCTCCGCGTGCAGGCATGCGGTTTCCTTCAGCTTCAGCGCAGCCTCCATCGCGATCGGATAGCCGATGCCGCGCCCGACGATGAGCGCGGAGCGTGCTGCCACGAACGGCTCGACCATCGCCGACCAGTCGGATGCGACGGCGGCGCGAAGCGCCTGCGGCAGCTCCGCCACCGCGTCGCCCAGCGCACGGTCGCGCGACCAGTCGGCCAGCACCGCCAGCCCCGCCGCCATCGAGGCGATGCAGGACTTGGTGGCGGCGACGCTCTTCTCCGGGCCGGCCTGCAGCGGGATGGTGAGATCGGCCATCTCCGCCGCCGGCGAGTCCGCGTCGTTGACGATCGAGATGATCCTGGCACCGCCCTGCTGCGCAGCCTTGGCCATCGCCAGCAGGTCGGGGCTGCGGCCGGACTGCGAGATCACCAGCATGACCGCGCCCTCGAGGCGCAGCGGCGTCTGGTAGACCGACGCGATCGACGGCCCGATCGCCACCACCGGCAGCCCGAGCTGGGTCTCGGTCGCATATTTGAAGAATGCGGCGGCGTGGTTCGAAGAGCCGCGCGCGCAGATCGCGACCAGGCGCGGGTCGGTATCGCGCAGCAGCTTGCCGGCGGCGCGGATCGCATCGCCCGATTGGTCGAGCAGCCGCGCCACCGCATCGCCGGACTCGGCGGTCTCGCGCGCCATCCAGGTGGCGCCGTTGGCGGCAGCGTTCATGAATGACCTCCCAGTTGCTCGGTGGTCAGCTCGACCACGAAGTCATAGGCATCGCCGCGATAATGCGATTTGACGAATTCCACCGGTCGGCCATCCTTCAGGTACGAGATGCGTTCGATATAGAGCGCCGGCGCGCCGGGCTCGACGCCGAGCACACGCGCGTCTTCCGCGCTCAGGCTCTCCGCCGACAGGCGCTGCAGCGCGCGCACCGGGCGGATGCCGGCCGCTTCCAGCGCGGCGTAGAGCGAGTTGCCGATCGCCTCCGGATTGGCGAGCAGCCGCGCCGCCACCACCGCTTGTTCCAGCGCCATCGGCCGGTCGTCGGCAAGGCGCAGGCGGCGCAGGCGGATGACGCGCTCGCCGGTCGAAAGGCCAAGCACCATCGCCTCCTCCGGCGTCGGCGGCGCGACGGTTTTCATCAGCCAGCGCGCGCTCGGCGTCAGGCCGCGCGCCAGCATGTCCTCGGTGAAGGAGGTCAGGCGCGACAGGCGCTGCTCCACCCGTGTCGCGCTGCTGGTGACGAAGGTGCCGGAGCCCCGCCGCTGGGTCAGCACGCCCTCCTCCACCAGGTCGGTCAGCGCCTTGCGCACGGTGACCCGCGAGATGTCGAGCATGCTGGCGATCTCGCGCTCCGACGGCAGCGCGTCGTTGGCGCGCAGGCGGCCGTCATGGATCGCCGAGTGGATCAGCGCCTTCAGGCGCAGATAGAGCGGCCCCGCGGCCGCATCGCCGAAGCTGCTCGGCGCGAACACGGCATGCCCTTCGGTCATGGCCGCGCCTCCATGATCCGCCGATCAGCCCCTTCCCCCCTTGTGGGGGAAGGTTGGGATGGGGGGTGCCGCCGCACGAGGCCAG